>NZ_JBEZBW010000003.1:0-288934 GCF_040647305.1 Saccharothrix sp. NPDC042600
CCGGGCCACGTTCGCCTGATCGCCCGCGCCCGCCACGACGTGGTTGCATCTTCCGCTATGGGCGATGTGGCGGTGGTGACCGGAGCGGCGCGCGGCGGCAGGATCGGCGGCGTGCGGCGGCATGGCTGGCAGCGTGCGGCGGCATGGCTGGCAGCGCGCGGCGGCAGGCTTGGCGGGCGGCGGCAGGGTCGGCGGTGGTGCGCGGCTCGGCGGCGGGGTCGGTGGCTCGGGAGCGGCGTACCTTGGCGTGGTCTGTGCGTGGCCTGTGTGTGGCGCGAGGGTTGCCTCCGGCCCCCGTCTCGATCGTCGCACGTGGGTACGACAATCGGGGCCGGAGAGCGCCCGGAGGCAACTCTGAGCGGCGCAGTTGATCACCCGATGATCGGGTGACAACGAAGGTTGGAGCAGTCGTGCCCCCGACGGGATTCGAACCCGTACTGTGACTCTTTTAAGGAGCCTGCCTCTACCTTTGGGCTACGGGGGCAGCGGCGAGCCTAAGCGGTTACGCAGCGTTCGTGGGGCTGGTTCGTCACAAGTCCCCCGCACGGCTCAATGCCAACCGCTATTGCGCTCATTCGGGTAATGGACCCACCGCGCTCATCCCGAGTACGACTTCGTGATAAGCGTCACACCCCAGCGCCTGTTCGACTAGTTCATCCCGCAATGCTGCGGTGAAGCCGATACCAAATCCCATTGCCGTAGCCACCAAATACGCGGTTTGCGACAGGTGACCCACATCCATTTGAACCACTCGGTACGCGCGCGAAGTGTCATACCGCCACCGCGTCCGTTCCAACACCGCGGTGTACGCGAGAACCAACGGCGCTTCCCCCACCCACGCCTGGTCGCCCGCCGCCTCCGCCATCTCCGCGGGCGACCAGCAGACGCCCAGCGGCTCCAGCGCGTGCGCCAGGCCGTCGTAGTGGTGCCACCCCGGCGGCAGGCCCTCCACGCCGCGCACGTGCGCGTAGATCTCGACCGGGTGCCGCCCACCCCCGGACGGACTGGTCTTGAACACCGTCCCCGTCCGCCCGATCCGCGACCGCACCGGCGACGGCGCGCCCAGCACCGCCAGCAGCTCCCCCACGCGCTCCAGCGGCACGCGGCCCGGACCGAACTCGCGCGACGTGCGCCGGGACAGCAGGACGTCCATCAAGCCCCGCGACCCCCACGACGGGTCCTCCGGCAGCCTCGGCAGCGGCACCACCGGTCCGCCGACGCTGCGGAACGGCGCGGGCGCCGGGTCGCGGGTCAGCTTCTCGTCCAGCAGCGCGTCGTGCTCGTCCGAGGCCTGGTAAGGGGCGTCCACCAGGGTCCGGCTCGCGAAGTGGAAGTGCCGCGCCGACGCGCCCCACGCGCGCCAGCCGGACAGCATGCGGCGCTCGGCCTCGTGCTGCGGCGACCCCTCCACGACCAGCACGCCCGCCTCGACCAGCTCGTCCAGCACCTTGCGCAGCGCGCTCTGGTCGGCCTCGCCGAGGGGCGCCAGCAGCTCGTCCACGTCGGTGAACTCGGTGAACTTGCGGCACAGCAGCTCGGCGGTCTCGCTGATCGCGAACTGCCGGTGGTGGAGGTAGTCGTCCCACACCACGGTGCCGTCCTGGTAGAACAGCGCCGCGTGCTCAGCGACCTTTACCCGCACCCATCAACTCCTTGAAACGCGCCGCCACCCACTCGTGCACGGCCTCGGACACCCGCTCGTCCTGCGCGCGGTGCTCGAACCACCGCCAGTCGCAGTTGACGTTGACCTCCAGGAACACGTGGTCGCCACCGGAGACCAGGAGGTCGAAGGCGGCGACCTGCAAGCGCCAGTGCCGCGCTAAGGCGAGCAGCCGGTCGGACAGGCGCGCCGGCACGTCGACCGGGGTCACGCGGACCGCCTCGGGATCGACCCACAGCTGCGCGGGGTCCAGCTTGTCGACCTGGAAGGCGAGGGTGCGCTCACCGACGACGAACACGCGCAGCTCGGTGTCGGACGGGACGTACTCCTGCACGATGACCGGCGCGGACTCCGGGACGTCGCCCGAGCGGCTGGTCTCCAGCGGGCGCGGGAACAGGCCGTGCTGCATCCCGGGGCGGGGTTCGAGCAGGTGGCGGCCGGTGGTCTTGACGATGCACCGCCCGCCGCCGGGCCGGGTGCGGCCGGGTCGGGTGGTCACGGCGGTGCGCGGGACGCGCAGGCCGAAGGACGCCGCGTCGGACAGCTGGGTCAGCCGGTCCAGGTGGGCGGTGGCGCGGGCGGGGTTGACGTGGGCCCAGTCGCCGCGGGTGGACAGCCAGTTCGCGACCGCGCCCCACTGGTCCACGGCGTAGGCGCCGGCCAGCGTGCCGGGTTCGACCTGGAGGGCGGAGAGCTCGAAGTGCCGGCGCCACACCAGCAGGGGCCGCAGCAGCCAGCGGTTCAGTTCCAGCAGGGGCGCGTCGGTGTAGACGGTGAGGGGGAGGTCCACGCAGCGGTCGGCGTCGACGCGGGCCATCCGGATGCCGCGTTCGGCGAGCGCGATGGAGAGGGCGTTCATCTCCATGTCGGCGGCGCGGGCGAGGACCAGCACGCAGGGCACGGGGCTGCCGTCGCCCTCGTCGACCATGCCGAGGCGGTGCACCTGCTCCTGGAAGTCCAGGTTCTTGGCGGGCGACCGGAAGATGTAGTCCTGGCCCTGCAGCAGCAGTGGGGTGGGCTTCACGGGCCGGACGGCCTCGGGTGGGGGAACCAGGTCGCTCCCCCACCCGGAAGCGGACATGACTCAGTCGTCTTTCTTGCTGCGAAAAACCTTTCCGGCGGTGGCGTACTCGGCGGCGTACTCCGCCAGCGCACGGTCCTCGATCTCACCGCGGCGAAGCTGTGCGGCCAGCTCCTCAAGCGACATCGCGGTCACCTCTCTCCCCACTGGCGCGTCACACTTTTGGTGGCGCACCAGTCGTAGTCTCGGGTTCACGTTACGCAATGTCAAGGTGACGCGCTGCCCATTACTCCCATTGGGGGCTCAAGTTACGAAGCTGAGCCAGACGGGTGCTTGCCCACCGCCACCAAACGGCGCAGTGGGCACCACACTCAGCTCTTCGTCGCCCGGTCGAACTCGGCCTTCGGCTCGTGGATCTGACCCAGCGCCACGACCTCGCGACCCGAGAACAACGCCTGCGTCCAGTCCACGAACACGCGGAACTTGCGGTTCACCGTAGGCATGAACATGACGTGGTAGCTGCGGTGCATGAACCAGGCGACAACGCCCTTGAAACGCAGCCCGAACACGTCCGCGACACCCTTGTAGAGGCCCAGGCCCGCGACGCTGCCGAGGTACTTGTGGAAGTAGTCCTTCGGCTTCTTGCCGCGCAGGGTGGCGACGATGTTCTTGGCGAGCAGCTTCGACTGCCGGATCGCGTGCTGCGCGTTGGGCACGCAGGTCGCGGTCGGGTCCTCCTCGGTGCGCGACAGGTCCGGCACCGCCGAGCAGTCGCCCGCCGCCCACACGCCGGGCAGGCCGACGACCTGCATCGCGGCCGTGCACTGCACGCGACCGCGCGCGTCCAGCGGCAGGTCGGTGTTGCGCAGCATCGGGTTGGCCTTCATGCCGGCCGTCCAGATGATGGTGTCCGAGTCGAACTCGGTGCCGTCGTCGAGGACGACGTGGCCGTCCTCCATCGACTTGACCCGCGTGTCGAGGTAGCACTTGATGCCGCGCTTCTCCAGCTGCTGCACCGTGTAGACGCCGAGCTTCGCGCTCACCTCGGGCATGATCCGGTTGGTCGCCTCGACCAGGACCCAGTGCATGTCCTCCTGGCGCAGGCCCTCGTAGTAGCGCAGCGCGTAGCGGGCCATGTCCTCCAGCTCCGCCAGCGTCTCGATGCCCGCGAAGCCGCCGCCGATGACGACGAAGCTCAGCAACCGCTTGCGCAGCTCCGGGTCGTTGGTGCTGGCGGCCTGGTCCAGCCGCGACAGCACGTGGTTGCGCAGGTAGATCGCCTCGCCGATGGTCTTCATGCCGATGCCGACCTCGGGCAGGCCCGGGATGGGCAGGGTGCGCGAGATCGCGCCCAGCGCCGAGACGAGCACGTCGTACTCGTACTCCTCGACGTGGCCGTCGGCCAGCTCGACCGTCACGGCCTTGCGGGCGTGCTCGATGCGGGTGGCGCGGCCGGTGACGACGTGGCAGCGCTTGAGGACCTTGCGCAGCGGCACGACGACGTGGCGCGGCTCGATCGAGCCGGCCGCCGCCTCCGGGAGGAACGGCTGGTAGGTCATGTGGGGCTGTGGGTCGATGACCGTGACCGACGCCTCACCGGAACGCAGCTTCTTCTGCAATCCCAGCGCGGTGTACATGCCGACGTACCCACCGCCGACAATCACGATCCGTGTGGGTTGCGACTTCACAGCAGCCATACGCCTATGGTCGCACCGGAGGGTCGTTTCCGACGGGTCGTCAGGCCCCGTTGTGACCACAGTCGCCGGGTGATGAGCGACACTCAGCGCGCTGACCAGCGGCGGTGTCCCCACCAGGGGTGAACGTGCTGAGAGGAACGATCCAGAAGCTCAGCTTTCGCTGAGTGGTCGAGACGCTTCTCTCAGCTCCGCCGGCGCATCAGGAGGACCGCGCCGAGCACCAGACCGGCCGCGCACGCCAGTCCGATCACCTCAACGGCGGCGTCCGTCCGGCCGCCCGGCAGAAGGAGCACGACACCCGCCAAACCGAGCACTCCCGCCTGCACCGCGACGAACCGCAGGGCCGCCGGACGCAGGGCGGACGGGTGAATGCGGCTCCGAACGGGTACGAGCGCTGCGTAAGCGCACAGCAGGTGCAGCAAATGCACCAGCGCGACCAGCACGAGCACCGCCGGCCGCACCGGTTCGCCCCCGAGCACCACCAACGCCACCGGCGGATAGGCGACCAACAGCGCGGCGGCGGCCGACGCGGGAATGGCGGCGGCCACGCCCGTCAAACCGACGTACAACACCAATGGAGTAAGCGTCACTCCTTCGGCGTAAAGAACGCCGGCGGCGATCAAGCCGACCACTCCGACGGCCGCGCGGAACACCCATCCGGGCCAACCGCCCCGCAAATCGACCGATCCGGGATTCACCGGCGCACCCCCGGTCGGGCGGCCTCGCGCAGCACCGCCGAGATCGCCGCCGCACGGGCGTCCCAGGTCACGACGGCCACGCCGTGCCGGCGCATGGCCTCCAGCCGCACCTCGTGCTCCAACTCCAACACCCGCAACGCGGCGGCGCCCCACGGCGTCTCCCGGTCCGGCCGCAGCCCCGACGGCAGCACGTCCACCGCCAGCACCACGTGACCGCGCCGCGCCGCGTGCACGGACAGCTCCACCACGTCGGCGTCCAGGAACGGCGACAGCACGACCACCAACGCGCCGTGCGGCAACTGCTCCCGCCGCAGCACCGGCCGCTGCGCCCACCCCGCCGACCGCGCGCACACCACGAGCTGGTTGCGCAGCCGCAGCAACTGCCGCCGCCCGGCCCCCGGCCGCACGGACAGCTGCGGCCGGCCCAGGTCCACCAGGCCCACCCGGTCGCCCTGCCGCAGGTACCCGGCCGCCAGCGACGCCGCCGCCCGCACCGCCAGGTCCAGGCTGCCGCCGACCCGGGTGGTCGCGTCCTGCGTCGCCACCGACCACGACCCCACGTCGGTGTCCACGTCGAACCGGGTGTCCAACGCCAGCACGACGTCCGCGTCCGCCTCCGCGTGGTGCTCGCGGACGTGCAGCGCGCCGGCCCGCAGCGACACCCGCCAGTCGACCCGCCGCAGCCGGTCACCCGGCTGGAACGCCCGGATGTCGCGCAGCTCCACCGAGTCGCCCGGCCGCCGCGCCCGGTGCGCGCCGACCAGGCCGCGCGCTCGCGCCGGCAGCAGCCCGGCGGGCAGCTGGTGGACCGGCGGCAGGATCACGCGGCCCCGTTCGGCGGCGGTCACCGGCCCGAACACCAGCAGCCCGTCCGGCCCGGCCACCAGGTGGTCCGGTCGCAGGTCCACGCCCTCGCCCCAGGCGTCGCGGCGCAGCACCACCTCGACCGACCGGGTGCCGGCGGGCAGCAGGTGCACCGGGCCGAGCCCGGGTCCACCCGCCGGCAGCCGGATGGCGACCACCTCGGCCCCGCTGCCCGCGTCCACCTCGACCAGCGACTTCGCCGCGCCGACCTCGCCGGTGCGCGGCAGCCCGCGCACCGCCACGACCGGTTTCCCGCCGACCTTCGCGACCAGCGCGATCAGCGTCGAGACCAGCAGCGGCGCGCCGAACAGCACCAGCTCGACCCGGTGGATCAGCCCGCCGACGACGACCAGCCCGACCCCGAGGGCCGCGCCGCGCACCAGGGCGTCCGTGGGGTGCCAGTGCGACCCGCGCCCGCCGGACAGGGCGTCCTTGATGCGCTGCCCGCGGCTCATGACCGGCTACTGGCCGGTCCGGCGACGCGGCCCAGCAGCTCGGTGACGACCTCCACGCCGGTCACGCCGGAGGTCCACGTCTCGGGCCGCAGCGTGAGCCGGTGCGCCAACGCCGGGACCGCGCACTCCTTGACGTCCTCGGGCACCACGAAGTCCCGCCCGTCCAGCACCGCCAGCGCCCGCCCGACCAGCACCAGCGCCTGCGCGCCGCGCGGGGACGCCCCGACCTCGACGGCCGGGTGCGCGCGGGTGGCGGCGGCGAGGTCCACGCAGTAGCGCAGGACGTCCTCGTCCACGGCGATCCGCTCCACCCCGCGCTGGAGTTCGAGCAGGCGGTCGGCGTCCAGCACGGGTTCCACCTCGGCCTCCTCGCGCTGCCGGGCCAGGCGGCGGCGCAGCACCTCCACCTCCTCCTCCGGCGGCGGGTAGCCGATGTCCAGGCGCAGCAGGAACCGGTCGAGCTGGGCCTCGGGCAGCGGGTAGGTGCCCTCGTACTCGACCGGGTTCGCGGTGGCCAGCACGTGGAACGGGCGGGGCAGCGGGAACGTGCGGCCCTCGACCGTGACCTGCCGTTCCTGCATGGCCTCCAGCAGGGCGGACTGGGTCTTGGGCGGGGTGCGGTTGATCTCGTCGGCCAGCAGCAGGCCGGTGAACACCGGTCCGGCGCGGAAGTGGAAGTCGCGCTCGCCCGGGTCGTAGAGGAAGGAGCCGGTGACGTCGGCGGGCAGCAGGTCCGGCGTGCACTGGAGGCGCTTGAAGTCCAGGCGCAGGGCCTGCGCGAGCGACCGGGCCATCAGGGTCTTGCCCAGGCCGGGGACGTCCTCCAGCAGCACGTGCCCGCCCGCCAGGACCGCCGCCAGCGCCAGCCGCAGCGAGCGCTGCCGGCCGACGACGACGGTGCCGACGGCGTCGAGGACCGCCTTGGCCTCGATGCCGATGCGGGTCGCTGAGGTCACAGGTCCTCCAACAGCTCGGCGAGCCTCGTGGGCTCGGGCAGGGTCGCCGCCGGGTCGGTGACCAGGCGGTGCAGCTCGGGGCCGAGGACCGCGGCGGCGCGCGGGTCGGCGAGGTCGGGCACGCCGTGCGCCTGGCGCAGCCGGGCCTCGACGAGGCGGCGCAGCCGGGGCTGGACGCGCAGGGTGAACCGGTCGTGGTCCACGGCGGCCTCCGCGAGCCGGCTCGCCAACGTGCTCGCGTGCCCGGAGGTCGCGGTGGAGAACAGGGCGGGCGGCGCGGCCCAGACGACGTCGGTGGCGCGGGGCAGCCGGGCGGCGAGCACGCCGAGCGCGAGGACGGGCACGGCGACCACGACCGCCCAGTGCAGCGGCGCGCCGACGCGGACGAGCGTGAACGCCGTCGCCACACCGACCACGACCCCGATGCCCACGGCCGCGCCCATGCCCGCGAGCGGACGCATCGGCTCGGGGTCGGCGTCCGGGCCGATCCGGTCGGGGGCCGTCACGCCCGGCTCCCGTCGAGGTCGCGCACGATGTGCTCCAACGCCTCCCGCGCGACCCGGGCGTCGTCCTCGGTGACCTCGGCCGTCCCGAACCGCGCCCGCTGGTAGGCCCGCCGCAACGCGCCGGTGGCCGCTTCGTCCACGGCGAACCGCGCGAGGAGACCACCGGTGAACTCGGTGGCCGTCTGGTGCGGCAGCCGCTCGACGCCGCTGTCCGCCGCCGCTTCTTCGAGCCGCAGCCAGGCGAACACGACGGCGTCGCGAGGCGGTCCCCCGGTCCGCCGGGAGAGGTCCTCCAACGCCTCCCGCGCCCCGCGCACCAGCAGCTCGGGCACCCGCACGTACACGTCGTCCGCCGTCTCCCCCACCGCCCCGGCCCCCCGCCGCTTGCGCCCCTTCGGCAGCCGCAACACGCTCAGGAGCCCGATGATCACGACGACGGTCATCACGATCAACACGAGCACGACGAGCACCAGTGACCCACCGACCACCGACCCGCGCTCGACGTCACCCACGTCCCCGGCCGGCGGCTGGGTGATCGTGGGCGCGGCCTGCTCGCCACCCCCGCGGTCCTCGTACGGGACCGGCGACGCGCCCCGCGCGGACAGGGCCACGACGACCAACGCCAACCCCACGAGGAGCGCGAGGACGAGCCGGGGTCTCATGGCAAGAGAATGCCCGCCGAACCACCCCGACGCCCGCCGTTTACCCCAAGATCCCCGCCGCCCTGCCGTCCGGCGACTCGTCGAACCTCATGCTCTCCAGCACTTCCTCCACCAGCGCGACGGTCGAGGCCTTGATCACGTCCGGATCCTCGAACCCCGCTTCGGCGTCCGCGGCCAGCGACGGGATGGGGCCGTCGGGGTGCGTGCCGTGCTCGCGGAGGGCGTGGACGGCGAGCCGGGTCGCGTCCGCGGAGAGTCCGTTCAGCAGCAGCCCGTCCAGGGTCGCCGCGAGAGCGACGGGGTCGGCGACCCGGAGCAGGCGCAGGACGTCCAAGCCGTCCTTCGGCTTGAGCCGCTTGGGGTTCGTCAGCCGCTCGCTGATCTTGACCACCTTCGAGACGAGCAGCGCCGCCGGGCCCGCGACCCGCACGTCGAACGACCTCGTGTCCTCCTCGGCCAGTGCGGCGATCCGGCGGCTGTCGTTGTCCACGATCGCCGCCTCCAGTCCTTGCGTCCGGCGGAAGAACCGCCCGTGGCCCGGCACTTCGGTCGATCGACGGCCGTGTCCCGTGCTGAGGGCTTCGGGCACCATCAGATCGACCGCCACCTGTCCGCGCCCGAGCCAGGTCCCCGGCTGCCCGCCTTGCACGAACCCGGCGCGCTGCATGGCGGAGGCGATGAGCGGTTCGTCCGCCACCAGGCCCGGCGCGACGACCAGGTCGGCGTCCGTGGTCGTCGGCGCGGTGGCGAGGTCCGCACTCCCGCTGTGGATGTAGACGGCTTGTGCGCCCACCAGCACCACGGCTTGGAGGTGCGGTCCGAGCGCTTGCAAAGCGTCCAGCAGGACCGCTCGTGCCGCCACGTACTCGGGTGGCGTCATGACGTCCACCCCTCCTCCACAGCGGCGAGCGCACCCATCAACTGCTCCGCCTCCTCCGCCGACCGCCCCGATCCGGTCAGCAGGTCCGCCACCACCTGCGCGGGAGGGGCGCACCGCCGGCCGTTCACCGTCCGGGCCCGTTCTCGCACGACGTCGTCATAGGGCCGGATCACGAACACGTTGGCCCCGCGCTCGACCCGCTTGAGCCGGAGCCGATCCATCAGGCCGATCGGGTCGGTGGTGTAGACGCTCAGCGAACCCAACGGGGACACCGGCACCACGTCCGCGGGCAGGTACGCGCGTGCGGCGGCCGACCCGGTGAGCACGGCCGGCACATCGACGTCCAGCAGGGCTCCCAAGGCGTGGTCGATCCCGCGCGGGTCGATCGCCGCGATGACCTCGTTGGACTTCATCACCTGGTAGTCGGCGGCCCACCGGGTCACCAGCGCCCGCCTGCGCACCGCGACGACCGCTCCGTCCGAACTCCGCCGGATCGTGGCTTCCCGGTCGAGCAGGTCGAGCACCCGCGAACTGCTCGACGCGCTCACGCCCGCCAGGGTCGCCACTTCGCGCACCCCCACCGGTGTCCCCGACTCGCAGAGGGCCAGCACGACCCGCGCCGCCGCCGCACCTCGAAGGGTCTTGAGGTTCCGTTCTTCCGGTTCCCTCAGGCCACTTCGGTTCGCACCGATGCGGTCGATGAACACCGCTGGGCGGTCCAAGACGAGCCGGACGTTGCCGGTCGCGTCGAACCAGCCGATGCCATGGGTCTCCAGTTCGGCTCTGACCGTGGGTGACACGAACGGCGCCACCAGCACCGCACCTCGCGTCCGACCGCCTCGGAAAGCGGCGACCTGGGCTGCCACCCGCGCGACGTCCTTCGGCGCGATCTGCCGCTTGAACTCGATCAACACGGTCGCTGTGAACCCATCAGGATCACGGACGGCCAGTTCCGCGTCGGCCTCGCGCATGTCCCGGCTGACCCCGAGCCTGACCTCGACCGCCCAGGTCGCCGGGAGAACGGCCCGCACGGCCTCTGCGGCGGCGGTGATCAACTCCGCCTCGGTTGTTCCATGTTCCGTCGTGTTCCGCGACACGTGGAACAGTATCGTTTGCGGAACACCCTCCAGTCCACCGGCAAAAACCACTCAAATTGATGATCCTGCGATCCCCGCCGCCCGCGCGGCTCGACGCAGCACGTCCTCCAGCATCGACGGGGTCAGGCGGCCGGTGAAGGTGTTGTGCGGGCTCACGTGGTAGCTGCCGAACAGCTCCAACGGCGGCCCGTCGTCCTGGGCCGGCAGCGTCACCGAGACGCCGTGGCCGAAGACCGGCCGGGGTCGGGGGACCTCCCAGCACGACGCCAGGACCGGCAGCAACGCCTGCCAGCCGAAGCCGCCCAGCACCACCACCGCGCGCAGGGTCGGCCGGAGG
This sequence comes from Saccharothrix sp. NPDC042600, assembly GCF_040647305.1. Lineage (NCBI taxonomy): Bacteria > Bacillati > Actinomycetota > Actinomycetes > Pseudonocardiales > Pseudonocardiaceae > Saccharothrix > Saccharothrix sp. NPDC042600. Next base: position 10,834 of record NZ_JBEZBW010000003.1, read on the forward strand.
AGTTCCAGCTCGGAGATCAGCCACGGCCGGCAGTTGTCGCGCTCCCGCGCGGTCGGCTTGTTCTCCGGGGGCGCGCACTTCACCGGGGCCGTGATGCGGGTGCCGTGCAGCTCCAGGCCGTCGCCGCGGCGCACGGACGTCGGCTGCGACGCCAGCCCCACCGCGTGCAGGGCCGCGTACAGGAAGTCGCCGGACGGGTCGCCGGTGAACATCCGCCCGGTCCGGTTGCCGCCGTGCGCCGCCGGGGCCAGGCCGACCAGCGCCAACCGCGCGTCCGGCGGACCGAACCCGGGCACCGGCCGCGCCCAGTACTCCTCGCCGGCGAACGCGGCCCGCTTGACCCGCGCCACCTCCTCGCGCCACGCCACCAGCCGGGGGCACGCGCGGCACGTGCTCACCCGGCGGTCCAGCTCGGAAAGGCTGCGCATCGACCCGTGCCCCAACCGTAGAGTTCGACCATGACCGACAAGGACACCGAGGACGGCAAGACCCCGGTGACGGGGAACGGCGACGCGGGGAAGGACACCCCGACCGACGACCTCGTCACCACCCAGCACAGCACCACCGTCAAGCGGCGCAAGTTGAACTACACCGCGACCACCGGCCGGGTGGTGCTGCGCCAGGAGGTGCTGACCGACGGCAAGTTCGACGGGCACGTCGCGAAGGCCGAGGTCTTCCTCACCGCCTACACGCTCGACGGCGCGGACCCGGCCAAGCGCCCCGTGACGTTCGCGTTCAACGGCGGACCGGGCTCCTCCAGCGTGTGGCTGCACCTGGGCCTGCTGGGCCCGCGCCGCGTGGTGTCCGGCGACGTGGGCGAACTGGCGCCCCCGCCGTACGAGCTGGTCGACAACCCCGAGACCCTGCTCGCGCACAGCGACCTGGTGTTCATCGACCCGGTGTCCACCGGCTACTCACGGGCGGTCAAGGGCGAGAAGCCGGGCGAGTTCCACGGCTTCCAGGGCGACGTGGAGTCGGTCGGCGAGGTGATCCGCCTGTGGACCTCCCGCCACGGCCGCTGGCTGTCCCCGAAGTTCCTGGCCGGCGAGTCCTACGGCACCACCCGCGCGGCGGCGCTGGCCGAGCACCTCCAGACCCGCTACGGCATGTACCTCAACGGCCTCATGCTGATCTCGTCGGTCCTGGACTTCGCCACCCTGGACTTCAGCGAGGGCAACGACCTGCCCCACACGCTGTTCCTGCCGACCTACGCGGCCATCGCCCACTACCACGGCCTGCACGGCGACCGCCCGCTCGACGAGGTGCTGGCCGAAGCGGAGGACTTCGCGTCCCGGGACTACCCGTGGGCCCTGGCGAGGGGCCACCGCCTGACCGACGAGGAACGCGCCGCCGCGGTCACCAAGCTGGCCACCCTCACGGGCCTGTCCGAGGACTACGTGGACCGCGTGGACCTCCGCCTGGAACACGTCCGCTTCTTCACCGAACTCCTGCGCCCGCAACGCCGCGTCGTGGGCCGCCTGGACTCCCGCTTCTCCGGCCCGGACAACGACTACGGCCGCGAGCAGTTCAGCGAGGACCCGTCCTACTCGGCCATCCTGGGCCCGTACACGGCGGCGCTGAACCACTACCTGCGCGCGGACCTGGGCTACGAGAACGACCTGCCGTACGAGATCATCTCCCGCACGGTCCACCCGTGGTCGTTCAAGGAATTCGAGGCCCGGCACGTGACGGTGGCGGACAAACTGGCCTCGGCCATGCGCGCCAACCCGGCCCTGAAGGTCCACATCGCGTACGGCCACTACGACGGCGCGACCCCGTACTACGCGGCAGAGCACGTGGTGGCCCACCTGAAGGTGCCGAAGGAACTCCTGGACAACATCGAACACGCCTACTACCCGGCGGGCCACATGATGTACGTCCACGAGCCCAGCCGAATCCAGCAGTCCAAGGACCTGGCCACCTTCGTGCAGTCAGCCTCCAACCGCTAACCCGGAGCCCACGCGCCACGGGCTGCCAAGCCACAGGAAGGGCCTCGGTTCGTTCCCCGTACGGCCTGGGCGCAGCCCAACCGCGCTTCTCCCTTCTTGGCAACCAGCTTTTCCGGTTGCCAAGAAGGGAGAAGGGTGGTTGCCTCCGGCAGGCCGTACGGGGAACGAACCGACGCCCTTCCACCCCCGGGGGCCTGCCGCGCGGCGAGCGCCGCTTTTAGCTCTTCGCTCTTGATCTTTCGCTTCGCTTTCGCTTTCGCTTCGCTTTCGCTTTCGCGAGCCCGCGCCTCAGGGCACCACAGAGCGCTCCTCAGCGAAGTGACAGGCACTCAAGTGCCCACCCCGATCAACCAAAGCAGGCTCCTCCACCGCACACACGTCCTGAGCCTTCCAACACCGAGTCCGAAACCGACACCCGGACGGCGGATCGATCGGCGAGGGAACATCCCCCGTCAACCGGATCACGTCCCGCCGCCCCCGCAAAGCCGGATCCGCCACCGGCACAGCCGACAACAACGCCTGCGTGTACGGGTGCGTCGGGTGGTTGTAGATCTCCTCCTCGGTCCCGATCTCCACGATCTTCCCGAGGTACATCACCGCCACCCGGTCCGACAGGTGCCGCACCACCGACAGGTCGTGCGCGATGAACACGTAAGCCAGCCCGAACTCCGATTGCAGCTCCCCCAACAGGTTCATCACCTGCGCCTGGATCGAGACGTCCAACGCCGACACCGGCTCGTCGCACACGATCACCCGCGGCCGCAGCGCCAGCGCCCGCGCGATGCCGATCCGCTGCCGCTGCCCGCCGGAGAACTGGTGCGGGTACCGGTTGATGTGCTCGGGGTTCAACCCGACCACGTCCAGCAACTCCCGCACCCGCCCCGCCCACGACCCCTTCGGCGCGACCTCCGAGTGGATCTCGAACGGCTCGCCCACGATGTCGCCCACGGTCATCCGCGGGTTCAACGACGTGTACGGGTCCTGCAACACGATCTGCATGTCCCGCCGCAGCCGCTTCAACTCCGCGCCCCGCAAGGAGAACATCGGCCGGCCCTCGAAGAACGCCTCCCCCGACGTCGGCGGCTCCAACAACATCAGCACCTGGGCCAGCGTCGACTTCCCGCACCCGGACTCGCCGACCACCCCGAGCGTCTCGCCCGCCCGCAGCGTGAACGACACGCCGTCCACCGCCCGAACCCACCCGATGGTCTGCTTGAACAGCACACCGCGCTTCACCGGGAAGTGCTTGACCAGACCCCGGACCTCCAGCAGCTCAGCCACGGACGACCTCCTCCGCGAAGTGGCACGCGCTCGCCCGCCCCAGCCCCAACCGAACCTGGCCGGGCACCTCCGAGGAACACACGTCCTCGGCCCGCGGACACCGCGGGTGGAACGGACACCCCGACGGGATCCGCAACAGGCTCGGCGGCAGACCCTTGATGGTCTCCAACGCCGTCCCCTTGGCATCGATCCGCGGCAACGACCGCATCAACGCCGCCGTGTACGGGTGGCCGGGCGACCGGAACAGCGACAGCGCGTCGGCGTGCTCCACGATCCGCCCCGCGTACATGACGACGATCCGGTCCGCGACCTCCGCGACCACGCCCAGGTCGTGCGTGATCAGGATCAACCCCATGCGCCGCTCGCGCTGGATCTCCGCCAGCAGGTCCATGATCTGGGCCTGCACGGTGACGTCCAGCGCGGTCGTGGGCTCGTCCGCGATCAGCACCTCCGGGTCCAGCGCCAACGACATCGCGATCATCGCGCGCTGCCGCATGCCACCCGAGAACTGGTGCGGGTACTCCCGAACCCGTTGCCGCGCGTGGGGGATCCGCACCAGGTCCAGCAGCTCGACCGCCCGCGCCCGCGCGTCGGCCCGGCTCATGCCGCGCCGCAGCCGCAACTGCTCCTCGATCTGGAACCCGACCGTGAACACCGGGTTCAGCGCGGACAGCGCGTCCTGGAAGATCATCGCGATCCCCTCGGCCCGCACCTCCCGCCGCCGCTCTTCCGACGCCTTCAGCAAGTCCTCGCCGTGGAACCGCACCGACCCGCCCGTCACGAACGCCGGTGGCGTGTCGAGGATGCCCATCACCGCCTGCGCGGTGACCGACTTGCCCGACCCCGACTCCCCGAGCACCGCAAGCGTTTCCCCGGCGTCCACGTGGTAGCCGACACCGTTGAGGACCCGCGCCACGCCGTCCCGCGTGCGGAACTCGACGTGCAGGTCCTCGACCTCCAGCAAAGCCGTCACGAGCGCCTCCTAGCGCAGCTTCGGGTCGAGGGCTTCGCGCACGGCGTCGCCCAGCATCACGAACGCGAGCACGGTCGCGGTCAGGAACCCCGCCGGGAACAGCAGGGCGTGCGGCGCGACGCGCAGGTAGTCCTTGGCGCTGTTGATCATCACGCCCCACGACACCACCGGCTGCCGCAGCCCGATGCCCAGGTAGGACAGCGTCGCCTCGGCCCCGATGAACGCGCCGAGCGCGATCGTCGAGTACACCAGGACCGGCGCGACGCAGTTGGGCAGCATGTGCTTGCCGATGATCCGCCGGGGCCGCGCGCCCAGCGCCCGCGCCGCCTTCACGTAGTCCTGTTGCTTGGCCGCGATCGCCGTGGACCGCATGATCCGCATCGCCACCGGCCACGACAGCACCGCGATCGACAGCACCACCTGCGCCACGATCCGCGCCGGACCGGCGTCCCCGCCCGCGTTGAGCGTGGTCAGGATGACGATCGCGCCGAGCACGAACGGCACGCCCACGAAGATGTCCGCGACCCGCGACACCACCGCGTCCAGCCACCCGCCGTAGAACCCGGCCAGGATGCCGATCGTCGCGCCGGCCAGCACCACGCCGACCGTGGACAGCACGCCCACCACGATCGACGCCCGCGCGCCGTGGATGACCCGCGTGTAGACGTCGTAGCCCTGGTTGTCGTACCCGAACCAGGCCTCGGCGGACGGCGCCTGGCGGCTGCGCGAGAGCTGCGCCAGCCCGGGGTCGCCGGAGGTGAACAGCGACGGCGCCGCCGCCATCAGCACCACCAGCAGGATCATCGACACCGACACCCAGAACAGCGGCCTGCGCCGCAACTCGTGCCAGGCGTCGCCGAACAGCCCGCGCGGCCGGTCCGCCGCGAGCACCGCCATCTGGTCAGTCATAACGGATCCTCGGGTCCAGCACCGCGTACAGGAGGTCGACCAGCAGGGTCATCAGCAGGTACACCAGGACCAGGACGGTCACGACGCCGGTGACCATCGCGCCGTCCTTGGTCAGGATCGAGCGGAACACCAGGCCGCCCACGCCGGTCACGTTGAAGATGCCCTCGGTGACGATCGCGCCGCCGAGGAACGCGCCCAGGTCGGTGCCCAGGAAGGTGATCACGGGGATCAACGAGTTGCGCAGCATGTGCACGCCCACCACCCGCTTCTGCGGCAACCCCTTGGCCAGCGCGGTCCGCACGTAGTCGGCGCGCTTGTTCTCGGCGATGCCGGCGCGGGAGAGCCGGGCCACGTAGGCCATCGACAGCGAGGCGAGCACGAACCCGGGCACGACCAGGTTGCCGATCGTGGGCGAGGTGACCGTGGGCGAGATCAGCCCGAGCTGGAGCCCGAACACCAGTTGCACCACGTACCCGGTGACGAACACGGGGATGGAGATCAGGAACAGCGTGGACACCAGGACCAGGCTGTCCAGGAACCCCCGGTTGCGCAGGCCGCTCACCACGCCGGCGGTGATGCCGATGACGGCCTCGATGACCAGCGCGACCAGCGCGAGCTTCAACGTGACCGGGAACGTGGCGGCGATCCGGTCGCCGACGCTCAGGCCCGCCGAGGTGAGCCCGAAGTCGCCCTGCAGCAGGTTGCCCAGGTACTTGGCGTACTGCACGACGAGCGGGTCGTCGAGGTTGAACTTGTCGCGCATGGCGGAGACGTAGGACTCCGGGCAGTCCCGCTCACCGCACTTGCCCTCGAACGGATCACCCGGGACGGCCCACACCAGCGCGTAGATCAGGAAGGTGGTCCCGATGAAGACCGGGATCATCTGGAGGAGTCGACGCAACACATAGCGGCCCATGTCACGAGCCCTTCGAGTTCCGACCCGCCCGGTGGGGGCGGGTCTTCGCGGCGGAAGGGCCGGCCCGCTCCCGCGAGCCGGCCCCGCTCGGGAGACGTCAGCCGACGACTTCCACGCTGTCCAGGTCGAGCTTGCGGAACGGGTGCAGGTTGGCCACCTTGAGCCGGTTCGACTTGCCGGCGATGGTGTTCTGCGTCCACAGCGGGATCACCGGCATGTCCGGCGCCATGATCCGCTCGGCCTCCAGGTACAGCTTGATCGCCTGGTCCTCGCTGGGCGCCTTGTCCGCCTCGGCCAGCTTCGCGTCGAACGCCGGGTTGGTGTAGAGGCCGTCGTTGGACGAGGATCCCGTGCGGTACAAGGGGGTCAGCCAGTTCTCGATCGACGGGTAGTCCGCGATCCAGCCCGCCCGGTACATGCCGGTCATCTCGTGCGCGTTCACCTTCTGCCGGAACTCGCCGAAGCTGGTGGACGGCACGAACCGCGCCTGCACGCCGAGCGTGTTCTTGATGCTGTTGGCGACCGCCTCGGCCCACTCCTGGTGGCCGCCGTCGGTGTTGGACAGCAGCACGATCTCACCGGTGTAGCCGGACTTCGCGAAGGACTCCTTGGCCTTCTGCGGGTTGAACGTGCAGTACTCGCCGCACTGGCCCTTCTGGTAGCCCTTCATCAGCGGGTGCACCCAGCCGTCGGCGGGCTTGCGCGTGCCCTCGAAGATCCGCTGGGTGATCTCCTCGCGGTTGATCGCCATGGAGATCGCGCGCCGCAGGTCCACGTTGTCGTAGGGCTTGAGGTAGAAGGGGAACGCGATGGTCTGCATGTTCAGCGTCTCGCGCTGCACCACCCGGTCGCCCAGGTCGGTCTCGTACTTCTGGCCCGCCAGCGCGTTGGGCGGCAGCTCCTCCATGAAGTCCAGGTTGTTCGCGACGAGGTCCGCGTAGGCCGCCTCGCGGCTCTGGTAGACCTTCAGCGTCAGGTCCTTGAACTTCGGCTTGTCGTCGCCCTTGTAGTCGTCGAAGCGGGTGAGCTTGATGTCCGTGCCGACGTTGCGGGAGGCGAACTTGAACGGCCCGTTGCCGATCGGCGCGGCCTCGAAGGCCTTCTGGTCCTTGAAGAACGCTTCCGGCAGCGGTGCGAAGACCTCGTACCCGATGGTCACCGGGAAGACGGAGAACGCCTCGGACAGCGTGATGGTGAACGTGTGCTCGTCGACGACCTTGAGGCCGGAGAGCTTGTCGGTGGCGGGCTTGGGCGCTTCCTGCGGTCCGTCCGGGCCGTCGGGGTCCTTCGGGTGGACCTCGGCGTAGCCCTCGATCTGGGAGAAGAAGCTGGCGCCCTGCGTGGCGTTCGGGCCGTACGCGGTCCAGTTCCAGGCGTCCACGAAGCTCTTGGCGGTGACCGGGCTGCCGTCGTGGAACGTCCAACCCTTCTTGATCGTGACGGTGAACAGCTTGGAGTCCTTGGTCTCGATCTTCTCGGCCATGGCGTTGACCGGCTGCGCGTCCTCGGCGCGGTACTCCACCAGCCCGGTGAACAGGGCGTCGATCACCCGGCTGCCGCCCGCCTCGGTGGTGTTGCCGGGCACCAGCGGGTTCTCGGGGTCGGTGTTGAAGATCGTGATGGCGGCGTCGGTGTTGGTGCCGGCCTGGTTCTGCGCGGCCCCGCACCCCGCCGCGACCATGACCGCCGCAAGGGCTACGGGAACTAAACGTGCACGTGACATGCGTCCTCCCACCTGTTCGGGGGTAACCGAGCAGAGTCGACCGCTTCCGCAGCGTGTGGGAGGACGCTATTAGTCCTGTGTCTCAGGCCACATGGGTGAAGTGATCACAACCTCGTCACGAACAATCCCATTTGACGCAGTGGTGAGGTATGAAGATCGGCTCGCCCGGACGGTCCACGCCGCCCGGCCTGAGCCGATCGTGTCGCTGAGCCGATCAGGTGAGCGAGAACGCGATGCCGTCGAGGATGTCGTGCTCGCTGGCCACCAGCTCCGTGATCCCTTGCGACGCGAGGTGTTCCGCGAGAGTCCGCACCACCAGCGCACCACCGTTGATCACGTCCACCCGCCCCGGGTGCATGGGGCCCAGCGCCGCGCGCTCGTCGTGCGTCATCGTCAGCAGCCGCGCGGTGACCTCGCGGATCCGGTCGATCGACAGCCGCGCCAGGTGGATCTCCTCCGAGTCGTAGACCGGCAGCTCCTTCGCCAGCGCCACCAACGTGGTCACCGTCCCCGCCACGCCGATCCACGTGTTCGCCTTCGCCGTGGGCACCGCCGCGAACGCCTCGGCCAACACCTCCGACGCCACGGCCACCGCCTGCTCCACCTGGGCCTCGGTGGGCGGGTCGTCGGGCAGGCAGCGCTCGGTCAGCCGGACGCACCCGATGTCCACCGACCGCGCCGCCTCCACGTCGCCGCGCACGCCGTCCCACGAGCCCAGCACCAGCTCCGTGGACCCGCCGCCCACGTCGGCCACCAGGAACGGCCCGTCCGCCGGCTCCAGGTCCGCCACGGCCCCGGTGAAGGACAGGCGCGCCTCCTCGTCGCCGGAGATCACCTCGGCCTCGACGCCGAGCACCTCGCGGGTCATGCCGAAGAAGTCGTCGCGGTTCGCGGCGTCGCGGGTGGCGGACGTCGCGACCATGCGGACCCGCTCGGTCCCCTTGCGGCGCAGGATGTTCGTGTAGTCGACCAGCGCGGCGCGCGTGCGGGCCAAGGCCTCCGGGTTCAGGACGCCCGTCGCGTCCACGCCCGCGCCCAGCCGCACCACGCGCATCTCGCGGTGCACGTCACGCAGCCGGCGGGACCCGTCGTCCGCCACGGTCACGTCCGCCACCAACAGGCGGATCGAGTTCGTCCCGCAGTCGATCGCGGCCACCCGCGCCATGCCGTTCGCCTCCCGAAGTCACCAACACGACTCGGGGGAGGAACCTACGCGCCCGCTCCCGTCCCGGCTCACGTGGGCTGCATGGTCGACGTCACCGAGGGCGGCGTCGAGTCCTCCGAGCGGACCGAGCTGGACGTCTCCGCGGGCGTGGTCTGCTCCACCGACGAGCTGGACTGCGGCGACGTCGGCTCGGACGTGGCCTGCTGCGAGCTGGACTGCGGCGCCGAGGAGTCCGAGGTGGTCGTCGGCGTCGTGGTCGACGGCGTGGTGGTCGTCGTGCAGCCCGGCGCGGGCGGGGTGGTCGTGGTCGGCGTCGTGGTGGGCGTGGTCGACGGCGGCGTGGTGGTCGGGCACGACGGGGCGGTCGGCACGAGCGTGATCGTCGTCGGCGACGTCCCCGGCGTGGTGGTCGTCGTCGGGCTGGTCGACGACGACGGCGGGTTCGTGGTCCCCGGGTCACCGGGCTGCCCCGGCTGACCCGGCCGGCCGGGCTGCCCCGGGCTGCCCGGCTGCGGGTTCCCCGGGCTGGTCAGGTAGTCGTCGTCCGACCCGGTCAACCCCGGGAGCGGCGTCACGCCGTCGGCGTAGGCGTCGGCCCAGTACAGGACCGTCCGCACGTACTCCTCGGAGTGGTTGTAGCGGAACACCGCGCGCGCCCGCTGCTGCGGGTCGGCCAGGTTCGCGCCGCCCGCGCACAGGTAGTTGCCCGCGCCGACGGTGGCGTCGAAGACGTTGTTCGGGTTGGTCTCGCCGTCGCCGTTGCCGTCGGCGGCGTACCCGGCCCACGTGGACGGGATGAACTGCATCGGGCCCACCGCGCGGTCCCACGTGGTGTCCTGGTCGTACCGGCCGCCGTCGGTGTCGCGGATGGCCGCCATGCCGGGACCGCCGTTGAGCACGGGCCCCAGGATCGGGTGGACGGTGTTGCCGGCGGCGTCCACGCGCCCGCCGCGGGCGTGGCCGGACTCGATGCGCCCGATGCCCGCGAGCAGCGACCAGTGCAGGTTGCAGCCGGGCGTCGTGGCGGACAGCTTGGTCGCGGCCTTCATGTACGCGTCGAGCATGACGCCGGGGATGCCGAGTTGACCCGCGACGGTCTCGCCGTCGAGCCCCTCGAACGGGCTGAGGTCGTCGCCGAAGTCCGACGGGTCGGCGGCCTCGGCCAGCAGCGCGGCGCTGAGCTCGTCCGCCTCGGGCAGCCGGCCGTTGACGCCGAGCGCGCCCGACTCGCTCAGGCTGCCCAGCACGTCACCCGCGCCCGGTGGCACGGCCTCGATGTCCGAGCTGCCGGAGATGTTGACCCAGTCGATGCCCGCGGTGCTGTGCACCAGCACGGGCACGAGCATCGCGCACGTCGCCGTCGCCGCCAGACCCCATTGGCGGGGCGTCAGCGTGGCCTGACGTAGTGCTCGGCGCTTGCGTCCCCGTCGTCGCTTCGGCACAGCCACGAACTCCAACTCCTCGGCGGTTCCCGCTTCGGCCCCGGGACCAGCGTGCCTGATCCAAACGGCCGTGTCACGGTCCCGGGTCCGTTCTCTGTCCGGAGAACTGCCCCTACGGTCAGTTTTTCACCTTTGACGCGCAATTCCCGCCCGGCCACTCGTCGGCGAGCAGCGCGAGGGCCTCGTCGCCGAAGGGGTTCACCCCGGGCCCGGCGGCCAGCGCGTGCGCCACGTGCACGTGGAGGCACTTCACCCGGCCCGGCATGCCGCCCGCGGTGACCGTCGTGCCCAGCGGTTCGATCGCGTCCCGCTCAGCCAAGTACAGCTCGTGGGCGCGCTGGTAGTGCCGCGCCAACTGTTCATCCGTCGCCAGCCGGTCGGTCATCTCCTTCATCACGCCGGCGCTCTCCAGCCGGCTGACGAGGGAGTTCAGCCGCGGGCAGGTCAGGTAGTACAGGGTCGGGAACGGCGTGCCGTCGGGCAGCCGCGGGCTGGTCTGCACGACCGCCGGGTGCCCGCTGGGGCACCGCGCCGCCACGGCGCGCATGCCGCGCGGGGTGCGCCCCAGTTGTTCGGCGACGATCGCCTTGTCCTCGTCGCTCACCGTCATCGTGCCGCCACCGAATCCCACAACTGCTCGTACCAGGCCTTGTCCGCCGCCGGCGCCGTCTTCGGGCGCTCCTCTTCCAGTTTCCGCTCCGCGTCGCCGGGCAGCTGCACCACGTAGGGCGTCTCCCCCGGCCGCACGTAGTGCAACCGCCGCCGCGCCTCGGCCTCCAGGTGGGCCGGGTCGGCCAGCTCGTGCTTGCGCTGCTCCAGCCGGTCCACCTCGGCGCGCAGGGTCTCCTGCGACGCGGTGACCTCGCGCAGCTCCTCGCGCTGGGCGAGGTAGGTCCGCAGGGGCACCGCGATGCTCAGCGCGAGCGCGCACACGACCATCGCCAGCAGCGCCGCCCGCCGGGTGCCGGTCATGCCGAACGCGCCGCCGGTGCCCTCGCGGGTGCGCGCCTTGGACTGCGGGCGCGCGGCCCGCGCGGCGGCCCGCGCGGCCTGTGCGGCGGCGCGGGCCTGGGCCGCCTTGCTCGGCCGCCGACCGCCCTCGCCGGCGTCGCCGCGCCCGCCGGCCCAGCGCGAGCCCGCGTTCCGGCCGCCGGACCCGACCGCGCCGGCCCGGCCGCCCGCCGTGCCGCTCTTCCCCGGGTCGCCCGAGCCCGAGCCGGTGCCGCGGCCGGTCCCGCCCGACGCGCGGGTGGTGCGGCCCCGGGTCGTCCGGTCAGGCCGGGACCCCGGCGCGGCGCCTCGGCCGCGTCGGGAACCCCGGTCCCCGTCCGCCATCAGCTCTCCGGCGTGTACCGCGGGAAGGCCAGGTCGCCGGCGTAGCGCGCGGCGTCGCCCAGGGCCTCCTCGATCCGCAGGAGCTGGTTGTACTTGGCCGTCCGCTCGCCGCGGGCGGGCGCGCCGGTCTTGATCTGGCCCACGCCGGTCGCCACCGCGAGGTCCGCGATGGTGGTGTCCTCGGTCTCGCCGGACCGGTGGGACATCATCGACTTGTAGCCGTAGGAGGTGGCCAGCGACACCGCGTCGAGGGTCTCCGACAGCGTGCCGATCTGGTTGACCTTCACCAGCAGCGCGTTCGCGGCGCGGCGGGAGATGCCCTCCTCCAGGCGCTCCGGGTTGGTGACGAACAGGTCGTCGCCCACCAGCTGCACCTTCTCGCCCAGCTCGGCGGTCATCTGGATCCAGCCGTCCCAGTCGTCCTCGGACAGCGGGTCCTCGATGGACACCAGCGGGTAGGAGTTGACCAGCTCGGTGTAGTAGCCGGTCATCTGCTCGGCGCTGCGCTTGCTCTTCTCGAACGTGTACGCGCCGTCGGCGAAGAACTCGGTGGCGGCCACGTCCAGGGCCAGCGCGATGTCGCGGCCCGGGGTGTAGCCGGCCTTCTCGATCGCCTGGAGGATCAGGTCCAGCGCGTCGCGGTTGCTGGACAGGTTCGGCGCGAAGCCGCCCTCGTCGCCCAGGCCGGTGCCCAGGCCCTTGCTCTTCAGCACGGACTTGAGCGCGTGGTAGACCTCGGTGCCCCAGCGCAGCGCCTCGCGGAAGGAGTCCGCGCCGATCGGGGCGATCATGAACTCCTGGATGTCCACGTCGGTGTCGGCGTGCGCGCCACCGTTGAGGATGTTCAGCATCGGCACCGGCAGGACGTGCGCGTTCGGGCCGCCCACGTAGCGGAACAGCTCCAGGCCGCTGGACGCCGCCGCCGCCTTCGCCACCGCGAGCGACACGCCGAGGATGGCGTTCGCGCCCAGGCGGGACTTGTCCGGCGTGCCGTCCAGGTCGACCAGCTTCTGGTCCACGACGCGCTGCTCGACGGCCTCGATGCCGACCAGCTCGGGGCCGATCTCGTCGAGGACCGCGGTGACCGCCTTCTCGACGCCCTTGCCCAGGTACCGCTTGCTGTCGCCGTCCCGCAGCTCGACCGCCTCGTGCTCACCGGTCGACGCGCCCGACGGCACCGCGGCGCGCTCCAGCGTGCCGTCGTCCAGCGCCACCTCTACCTCGACGGTGGGGTTGCCTCGCGAGTCCAGGATCTCGCGGGCGCCGACCTGCTCGATGACCGCCACGTGCGCTCCCTAGTCAGACCATGTCTTTACCGATGAGGAGCCTAGTTGGTGACCCACGGGTAGGCGTTTGACCCCGTTCTGGAAGTTCGAGCGCAGCCGCTGGGGCTCGCCGGCGGGCGCCAGCACGCCCGGCAGGCGCAGCACGGCGCCGAAAAACGCACGTAGCTGCACCCGCGCGAGGTGCGCGCCGAGGCAGAAGTGGGGGCCGTGGCCGAACGACAAGTGGTCGATGTCACGACGCCGCACAGCGAACCGGTGGGGTTCTGTGAAGACCCGCTCGTCCCGGTTGGCGGAGGAGAACCAGACGACGACCCGGTCCCCCTCGCGCACCGGGACGCCGGACAGCTCGGTGTCCCGGGTCGCGGTGCGCCGGAAGTGCATGACCGGCGTCCACCAGCGCAACACCTCCTCGACGGCGTTCGGCAGCAGCGCCGGGTCGCGCCGGAGCAGCTCGTACTGGTCGGGGTGGGACATCAGGGCGATCATGCCGCCGGGGATGCCGTTGCGGAGCGTCTCGTTGCCCGCGACGGAGAACAGCCAGAACAGCGTCTCGAACTCCTCCACGGCCACGTCGTGCCGCATGAGGTTGCTCATCACGTCGTCGCCGGGCTCGCGGCGCTTCAGCTCGCCCAGGGCGTGCGCGTAGGCGAGGAGGTCCGGCATGCCGCCGCGCGAACGCGGGTCGGGTTGCGGGTCGGGGCGCAGTTCGAGGGCTTTGAGCGCCATGTCGGTCATGCCGGTGGTGTCGCTGTTGCTGTGGGCGTAGTCGTCGTCCTGGTAGCCGATGACCCGGTTGCTCCAGTCGAACATCAGCGCGCGGTCCTGGTGGGGGACCCCGAACACCTCGGCGAGGGTGAGCAGCGGCAGGTCCGCCATGGCCTTGGTGAAGTCGTGGACGCCCGCGCCGGCGAGCGGCGCGACCAGGTCCTGCGCCCACCGCTCGACCTTGGCCTCCAGGTTGGCCACCGCGCGGGGCGTGAAGGCCTTGGTGAGCAGGCCGCGCAGGCGCGTGTGGTCGGGCGGGTCGGTGTTCAGCATCATCCGGCGCACGTAGGCGAGGTCCTCGGGCGTCGCGGGGTCGCGGATCTGGGTGCCGCCGCGCCAGGACGAGAACACGCCGGGGTTCTTGAGCACCGCGCGCACGTCGGCGTGCCGGAAGACGTGCACGGCGTCGTCGGCGCGGACGACGTCCCGCGCCCGCAGCCTGGCGAGGCTCTCGTGCGGCACTCCGCGCGTGTAGGTGTCCGGGTCGACGATCACCTCGACGTCACTGGCCATGCGAGGATTCTGGCGTGATCCACGTGGAGCGCGGCGGTTCCGGACCACTGCTGGTCCTCCTGCACGGGTTGGGCGCGACCGGCGAGGTGTGGCGCGGGGTGGTCGACCGGTGGCCCGGGTCGTGGCTGGCGCCCGACCTGCCCGGCCACGGCCGGTCCGCGCCGCTGGACCGGTACTCGTTCGGCTCGTTCGCGGCGGCCGTCGCGGCCGTGGTGCCCGCGGGGCCGGTCGCGGTGCTCGGGCACTCGCTGGGCGGCGTGGTGGCGCTGACCCTGGCCAGCGGGTGGTTCGGCGTAGAGGTCTCGGCCGTGGCCGGCGTGGGCGTCAAGCTGCGCTGGACCGGGGAGGAGTTGGAGCGCGCCGCCGGTCTCGCCGCACGTCCGCCGAAGGTCTTCGACACCCGGGCCGAGGCGGTCGAGCGGGCGGCCAAGCTCGCCGGCGTGCCGCTCGAACACGGGGTGGTCCCCGACGGTCCGGGCTGGCGGCCGGTGCTCGACCTGGCGGCCTTCGGCGTGGGCGCGCCGGACGTCGAGGGCTTGCTCGGGGCGGCGAAGGCCCCGGTCACCCTGGCCGCCGGCGAGCACGACCACATGTGCCCGGCCGCGGACCTCCACGCGGCCCTGCCGGGTGGAATGGTGCTGGCCGGGGTGGGTCACAACGCCCACGTGGAGCAGCCGGGGTCGCTCGACCCGGTCCTGGCGCGGCTGGGCGGGGCGTAGCAGAGGTCCTGTCATCCGGTCGGCTGTCGAGAACCGGCGCAAGCGCGGGTAGCGTTGATCGAACCATGACCGACAGCACCTTCGAGGCGTTCCGCCGAGCCGAGGCGCTGCTCGCGGACCGCCGCCCGCTGGAGGCGCTGCGCGAGCTGGCCGTCGTGCTCGAAGCCGCCCCGGACCAGCCGAGCGTGCAGCTCCTGGCCGGGCGGGCGTACCTGGGGTCGGCCCAGTTGAAGCGGGCCGAGGAAGCCTTCCGCAAGGTCCTGGAACTGGACCCGAGCGACTACTACGCGCGCTTCGCCCTCGGCCGGACCCTGCAACGGCAGAGCCGCCTGCCGGAGGCGCTGGCGCAACTGCGGATGGCGGCGGCCATGAACCCGACCCCGGAGTACCAGGAAGCGCTCGGCGAGGTCAGCGCCCGCCTGGCCGTCGAACGCGACCGCTGACCCCGCGAGGCCGCGTCGGCTTGTCGCGCCGCCTTCCGCTCCGATCACGCTTTCCGATCGGAGCGGAAGACGACGCGATGAGCCGACCCCCAAGCGGCCTCGCCGCGACGCCGAAGGCGGCGCCATCCAACACAGCAGGCGGCGCAATCCAACACAGCAGGCGGCGCGGTCCCACACCTTCAGCCCAGGCTGGCGCGGGCGTAGGCGTCGGCGCCGCTGAAGACCTTCTGCCCGTACTCCACGGACTGGTTGTAGGCGAGCACCGCCGCCCACCAGCCCTGCCCGGTGGCCAGGTCACGGCCGCCCGAGCACAGGTACCGCGCCGCCGCCAGGGCCGCGTCGTCGATGTTCTGCGGGTCCGGCGGGTTGCCGTCGCCGTTCGCCCGGACCGCGTACTTCGCCCACGTGGTCGGGATGAACTGCATCGGGCCCACGGCGCGGTCCCACGTGGTGTCGCCGTCCAGGGTGCCGCCGTCGCTGTCGTTGATCGCCTTCACGCCCGGCCGGCCGTCCAGCGGGATGCCGATGATCGGCTTCGACGGCCGCCCGTCCTCGCCCAGGCGGGCGCCGTGGATGGTGCCGTGGATGGACTCCACGCGGCCGATGCCCGCCAGCGTCGCCCACGACACCCGGCACGCCGGCTGCGCGGACTGCATGATCAGGTCCGCCACCGCGTACGCGCGCAGCGCCCGCGCCGGGATGTCGGTCTTCTCCGACACCGCCACGGCCCACGCGGTCAGCGGCTCCGCCGACGCGGTCTGCTGCTGGGACGGCGCGGCCTGGGGCGGCACCCCGCCGGCCACGCCGGGCGCGGCCGACCCCGGCTCCACCTCCTGGAACGGGACCGGGAACGGCGGGTCGGCCAGGTCGTGGACCTTCGGCCGGTTGAAGACGCTCAGGGCCCAGGCCCCGCCCGCCACGAACACCAGGAGCAGGACGACCAGCGCCAGCCGGCCGAGCAGGTTGCCTGCGCGACCGCGCGCCGTGGCGCGCGGTGTCGTTTTCTCGGGCGGCGGGACGACCACGCACCCCAGGCTACGTGTTTCCGCCGCCGACCCGACACGGAAGGGTGAAACCCCAGGTCAGGCCGTCGTCGTCGGGGTCACGGTGGTGACCTGCGGCGTGGTCGCGGTGGCCGACGACGTGGTCGGCTGCAGCGTCGGCGGCGTGCTCGTCGCCGGGGGTTGGGCCGTCGGCGGGGCCGACGTGGGCGGCGGGGTCGTGGCCGACGACGTCGCCTGGGCGCTCGTCGTCGGGACCACCACCACCGACGACGACGCGGACGGCAGCGTCGGGAACGGCACGTCCGGCAGCCCCGGCAGGTCGGGCACGCCCGGCGCCTCCGGAACACCCGGTCCCGGCGGCACCTGGCCGGCCGGCGGCGACGCCCCCGGTGTGGCCGCCTGGCTGCGCGCCGCCGTCCGGCGCTCCGGCGGCTCCCCGATCAACGCCGCCGGGTCGTCCACGCCGGGCGCGGTGGTGCGGAGGCTGACCAGCGTCGGCCGGGCCGGCGCGTCCGTGCGCCGACCCTGCTCGACCGGGTCCTCCGATTCCACCCCGAACGTCAACACCAGCGCCAGGACGCCGCCCAGCGCCGCCAGCGGCACCAGGACGACCGCCGAGACGCACCCGCGACCGCTGCGCGGCAACTCACGATGACTCACGAAACCCGAACCCCCGACCCCGATCTTGCGTGCTACTCATTGATCGGTTCGGGGGCACCGGTCGCAACCACCGCCGCACCACACGGTCGGGTGGACTCGATCAGGTGAGGGGTGGGAGCTGCGGCGGAACGGCCGCCGGCCGCGTCGCCAGGGCCTCCAGCGCCAACCGGACCGCCGTGTCCAGTTGCGGGTCGCGCCCGGCCACCCGGTCCTGCGGCGTGATCACCACCTCGACGTCCGGGTCCACGCCGTGGTTCTCCACGCCCCACCCCGCGCCCTCGAACCAGCTCGCGTACCGGGGCTGGGTCACCACGGTCCCGTCCACCAGGTCGTAGCGCATGTCGATGCCGATCACCCCGCCCCACGTGCGGGTGCCGACCACCGGGCCGATGCCCAGCTGCTTGATCGCGACGTTGACGATGTCGCCGTCGGACCCCGCGAACTCGTCCGCGATGGCCACCACCGGCCCGCGCGGCGCGTCCGCCGGGTAGCTGTCCGCCGAGGTGTAGCCGCGCGCCACCGACCAGCCGATGACCTTGCGGGCGAGCTTCTCCACGACCAGCTGCGAGGTGTGGCCGCCGCCGTTCTCCCGCACGTCGAGCACGACGGCCTCGCGCATCAGCTCGACCCGCAGGTCGCGGTGCAGCTGCGCCCAGCCCGCGCCCATCATGTCCGGCACGTGCAGGTACCCGACCCGCCCGTCGGACAGCTCGTGCGTGCGCGCCCGCCGGTCGGCGACCCACGCGTGGTAGCGCAGCGGCTCGTCGTCCTCCAGCGGCACCACGACCACCCGGCGCGGCTCGCCGCCGCCACCTGGCCGCACGGTCAGCTCCACCGGCTTGCCCGCCGTGCCGACCAGCAGCGGCGCGGGACCGGTCAGCGGATCGACCTGCCGGCCGTCCACGGCCACGATCGCGTCCCCCGGCCGCACCGCCACGCCGGGCGCGGCCAGCGGCGACCGGGCCGCCGGGTCGGAGGTCTCGCCCGGGATCACCCGGACCACCCGCCACGCGCCGGACTCGTCGCGCTCCAGGTCCGCCCCGAGCAGCCCCACCGGCCGCCCGCTCGACCCGCCCGAGGGGATGACGTAGGCGTGCGAGGTGCCCAGCTCGCCCTGCACCTCCCACAGCAGGTCCACCAGGTCGGAGTAGCTGCCCAGCCGGTCCACCAGCGGGCGGTAGCGGTCCAGCACGCCCTGCCAGTCCACGCCGCCCATGTCGGTGCGCCAGAAGTGGTCGCGCATCAGCCGGCCCGCCTCGGCGTAGGCCTGGCGCCACTCGGCGGCCCGGTCCAGCACGACCCGGACGCGGGACAGGTCCACGTCCACCGAGTCCTGGTCGTCGGAGTCCACCTTCCGGTCCGACGGCACGACCCGCAGGTCACCGCCGTCGGAGACGACCAGCCGCTGCCCGTCGCCGCTGACCGCGTAGGAGTCCAGGCCGTCCACCAGCACGTCGGCCCGCGCCTTGGTCAGGTCGAACCGCTCCAGCACCTTCCGCGGCGGCCGGCTGGCCGGCGTGGGCAGGTTGTCGCCCAACACGCC
This sequence comes from Saccharothrix sp. NPDC042600, assembly GCF_040647305.1. Lineage (NCBI taxonomy): Bacteria > Bacillati > Actinomycetota > Actinomycetes > Pseudonocardiales > Pseudonocardiaceae > Saccharothrix > Saccharothrix sp. NPDC042600. Next base: position 29,460 of record NZ_JBEZBW010000003.1, read on the forward strand.
GCGCAGCGGCCGGCGCAGCCACAGCAGCCCGCCCTTGGCGGCGGTCAGCGACGAGTACCCGGCCGCCGCGACCGGCAGCGGCACCACCCGGTCGGCGAGGCCGTCCAGGTCCACGACGGTGATCGGGTTCTCGTCCTTGTGGTCCTTGTCCTTGTCGTCCTTGTCGTCGTCGCCGACCGGCCGGCCCAGCCGCAGCGGGTCGAACGGCGAGGGCGTCGTGGCCGCCAGCGGCAGCAGGTAGGGGCGGCAGCCGGTGGGGAAGGACAGGTCGAACACGTGCGCGTCGTACACCGGGTCGAAGCTGCGGATGGACAGGAACGCCAGGTAGCGGCCGTCCTCGGTGAACGCGGGCGAGAAGTCGGCGAACCGCAGCGGGGTCACGTCCACCACGGACAGGTCGGTGGTGTTGGTCATCCGGATGTGGTGCAGCGGGCGCGGACCGGGGTGCGACCAGGCCAGCCAGTTCGAGTCGGGCGAGAACGCCAGGTCGCTGACGTTCGGGTTGGCGTCCTTGAGGACCTCGCGCACCTCGCCCGACTCCACCTCCACCAGCAGCAGCCGCCCGTCGTGCGTGGCCACGGCGACCTTGCGCCCGTCCGGCGCGACCGCCAGCTCCAGCACCCGCCCGAGCCGCCCGACCGCGACCCGGCGCGGCGAGTTGCCCGGTTCGACGCCGCCGACCGGCGCGAACTCCAGCCCTTCCTCGCCGTCGGCGTCGGTCACCCAGACGACGGTGTCCCCCACGACCCGGGGCAACCGGTTGCGCGTGCCGGGCTGCTCGGCCAGCGCCCGCACCGGCCCGTCCCGGTGGGTCACCCAGTGCACGGTCCCGCGCACCTCGACCACGCCGGCCCGACCGGTCCTGTCCGGGTGCACGTCGTCCGGCCGGGGCGTGATGTGCCGGGGCCGGGTGGCCGTGCGCGGCCCGCCCAGCAGGATCTCCACCCTGCGCGGCTCGGCGTCCAGCGAGTCGAGCACCCACAGGTCGCCCGCGCTCTGGTAGACGACCCGCCGCCCGTCGGTCGTCGCGGCCCGCGCGTAGAACTCCTGCTCGGTGTGCCGGCGCAGGTCCGAGCCGTCGGGCAGGCAGGAGTACACGCTGCCGACCCCGTCGTGGTCGGACAGGAACGCCAGCCGCTCGCCCACCCACATCGGCGCGCTCAGGGTCGAGGTCAGCTCGCCGAGGATGCGGGTGAACTCGCCGTCCCCCTTGAGGTCCACCCACAGCTTCCCGGCCGACCCGCCCCGGTACCGCTTCCACCAGGCGGGGTCGTGGCCGTAGTTGGACGTGATCGCCACCGCGCCGTCGGGCCCGTGCGCGACGTCCCCGACCCAGCCGTAGGGCAACCGCTCGGGCGGCCCGCCGTCCACCGGCACCGCGTAGGCCCACTTGCGGACCGAGGTGGCCTCCCCGGTGGAGCTGACCGCCACCACGTCCCCCCGCGGCGTCCACCCGCGCACCCCGGTGGTCCAGGACCCCCAGTGCGTGAGCCGCCTGGCCTCACCGCCGGTGACCAGGGCGAGGTGCACCTCGGGCGCGCCGTCGCGCCGACTGGCCCACGCGAGGCGCGTGCCGGTCGGGTCGAACCGGGGGTTGCTCACGGGCACCTGGTCGGCGGTGACCCGGAACGCCCGACCACCGTCGAGCGGAGCCAGCCAGACGTCGTCCTCGGCCACGAACGTGACGAGGTCGCCGTGCAGGTGGGGATGGCGGAGGTAGGCCTGTTCGCTCACCCGATCGACGTTAGCGCGCCCCCATGACAACCGCGATCATGTTCGCCTGAACCGGTCCACACCCGCCACCCCGGGCGCGCAGCGCCGGGAAGGGCGCTTCCGATCTTGAGAACTCCCGGCGCGAGCTGGAGACCACGCAACCGTCAGGCCGGCCAGTGGGCGCGCCAGTCGGCGGCGGTCAGCTTCTCGATGCCGGCCGCGCGGGCCGACTGCTCCGCCGCCCGCACCTTCGCCTCGAACCGGCGGGCCACCGCGCGCAGCTCGGTCTCGGGGTCCTCGCCCGCGAGCTTGGCCAGCGCCGCCACCGCGAACAGCGTGCTGCCGGTGTCGTCGCCCTCCGGCAGCAGGTCCACCGGCAACCCGGCCCGCGCCGTCCGCTGCGCGAGCTTGCCCGCCAGCGCCACCGCCGGCTGCCCGGACGCCACACCGTCCACACTGGACTCGCGCTGCTTCTCGACCTGCTTGAGCTCTTCCCACCGGTGTTGCTGGGTGTGCGCGTCGCGCACCGCCGGGTCGTGGCCCTCGAACACGTGCGGGTGCCGGCCGACCAGCTTGGCGACCAGGTCGCCCGCCACCTCGTCGATGCCGAACGGGTCCACGTCCTCCGCCGCGATCCGCGCGTGGAAGAGGACCTGGAGCAGCACGTCGCCCAGTTCCTCGCGCAGCGCCGCGCGGTCGCCGTCCTCGATGGCCTCCAGCAGCTCGTAGGTCTCCTCGACCAGGTACTGCCGCAGCGACTTGTGGTCCTGCTCCGCGTCCCACGGGCAGCCGCCCGGCGAGCGCAGCCGGTCCATGACCAGGGCCGCGTCCACCAGGCCCGTGCCCACCGGGCCGCGCACGACGTCGGCGCCCGCGGCGACCAGCTCCCGGGCGCGGGGGTCGTCCAACGACCCGGTCAGGTACACGACCGGGCCGCCGACCTCGGCCCACGCCGTCACCCCCAACCCCGCCCACACCTCGGCGTCGAGGTCGGGTGCGGCGAAGACCGCCGCCGCGCCCCGCAGAGCGGGCAGCGCGGCGGCGGGCAGGACGGTCTGGGAACCCAGCAGGACGACGGTGCTCACGACTTCGAACGTACCGCCGCCTGGTAGCCGGACAGCGTCTGGTCGTTCGCCGCGCACGCGATGGCCGACGGGTCCCACACGCCGAAGCGCGGGTTGACCTTGATCTCCGGGTCGCCCGCCAGGCGCTGGGCCAGGCGCACGCCGATGCTCTCCAGCGTCCGCAGCGCCAACTGCTCGGTCGACACCTCGCCGCGCGGGCGGACGTCGTCCTTGAAGTCGGTCACGTAGGCCACGATCCACTGCGCGTTGCCCTGCTCGGGTGCGAAGGCCACGACCGTGCCGGGGTCCACGCCGAACAGCGGGGTCGCCGCGAACTTCGGGGCCTCGGCGGAGTGCAGCTTCTCGCCGCGGCCGGCCAGTTGCTGGCCCTCCGGGCTCTGCGGGGCGGCCTTGACGAACTCGGCCATCTTGGCCGGGTCGCGCTCGACCTGCTTCGCCTTCTCCTTCGCGTCGGTGTCGTCCTTCGCGTAGAAGTAGTCGAACGTGACTTCCATCCGGTCCACGTGCTTGCGCGCCAACTCGACCGCGAGCAACTGGTCCTTGACCCGCTCGCGGATGGTCGTGGCGTCGTAGACGGTGCCCTCGGAGGCGGCGTCCGGGCCGCCGGCGTCGGCCAGCGCCTGCGTCACCGCGTCCTCGGTGACCGTGACGCCCTCGCGGTCCGCGGCGCGCGTCAGCAACTCGTGCCGCAGGTAGTTGCTCATCGCGATGCGCGAGACCTCGTCGAACTTGTGCTGCTCTTGGAGCTTCTGGGCGTCCGGCTCCTTCTTCCGGATCACGTCCAGCCGCTGCTGGACCTGTTCGAGCGGGATCACGGAGTCGCCGACGATGGCGGCAGCGCCCACCTGGCTCGGGCCGGTGCCGCAGCCCGCCACCAGGAGTGCGACGGCCGCGCCGACCAGGGTGAAGCGCCTCTGCACTGTCCTCACGCCGGCTACCTTCTCACGAACCCGTGACGCCGCTCACGGGTGTACCCGCCAACGACTCCAAAAAGTGAGCGCACCAGTCGATCAAGTCCTGGTCGCGGAGCAGGGGTGCGCCCATTCGGCCGCCGGCGGCTCCCTCGGTCGGCCTAGGCACGCTCACCGTGCCCGTGACCTGCTTGTAGACCGCCTTCGGGAACAGCCGGCGCAGGCGCACCACCTGCGAGTCCTTCAGCTCCAGCGGCGCGAAGCGGATCGTGGACCCCTGCACCGCGACCTCGGTGACGCCGTGGCGGCGGCACGTCTGCCGGAACCGGGCCACCGCGAGCAGCCGCTCGACCGGCAGCGGCGGGGTGCCGTAGCGGTCCTTCAGCTCGTCCCACACCGCCCGCAACGACGGCTCGTCGGCCGCCGCCGCGATCTTGCGGTAGGCCTCCAGGCGCAGCCGCTCGCCGGGCACGTAGTCGTGCGGGATGTGCGCGTCGACCGGCAGGTCCACCCGGACCTCGGCCAGCTCCTCCTCGCCGTCGACCTCGGCGCCCGCGTGCCGGCGGAACGCCTCGACGGCCTCGCCGACCAGCCGCACGTACAGGTCGAAGCCGACGCCCGCGATGTGCCCGGACTGCTCCGCGCCCAGGATGTTGCCGGCGCCGCGGATCTCCAGGTCCTTCATGGCCACCGCCATGCCCGCGCCCAGCTCGGTGTTCTGCGCGATGGTCGCCAGCCGGTCGTGCGCGGTCTCGGTCAGCGGGGCCTCCGGCGGGTACAGGAAGTAGGCGTACCCGCGCTCGCGCCCGCGGCCGACGCGCCCGCGCAGCTGGTGCAGCTGGGACAGGCCGAGCATGTCGCCGCGCTCGACGATGAGCGTGTTGGCGTTGGAGATGTCCAGGCCGGTCTCCACGATCGTCGTGCACACCAGCACGTCGTACTCGCGCTCCCAGAAGCCCTGGATGATCTTCTCCAGCTTGTCCTCGTTCATCTGGCCGTGCGCGGTGACCACGCGGGCCTCGGGGACCAGGTCGCGGATGCGGCGGGCGGCCTTCTCGATCGAGGACACCCGGTTGTGCACGTAGAAGACCTGGCCGTCGCGCAGCAGCTCGCGCCGGATGGCCGCGCCGACCTGCTTGTCGTCGTACGGGCCGACGTAGGTCAGGATCGGGTGCCGTTCCTCGGGCGGGGTGAGGATGGTGGACATCTCGCGGATGCCCGCCAGCGACATCTCCAGGGTGCGCGGGATCGGCGTGGCGGACATGGTGAGCACGTCGACGTGCGTGCGCAGCGCCTTGATGTGCTCCTTGTGCTCGACGCCGAAGCGCTGCTCCTCGTCCACGATCACCAGGCCGAGGTCCTTGTAGCGCAAGCCCTTCTGCAACAGCCGGTGCGTGCCGATGACGATGTCCACCTCGCCGTCGGCCAGGCCCGCGATGGTCTGCTCGGCCTCGGCGGGGTCGGTGAACCGGGACAGGCCCTTGACCGTGACCGGGAACGCCCGCATGCGCTCGGTGAACGTGTTGAGGTGCTGTTGGGCGAGCAGGGTGGTGGGCACCAGGACGACGACCTGCTTGCCGTCCTGCACCGCCTTGAACGCCGCCCGCACCGCGATCTCGGTCTTGCCGTAGCCGACGTCGCCGCAGATCACGCGGTCCATCGGGACCGAGCGCTCCATGTCGGCCTTGACCTCGTCGATCGCGGCCATCTGGTCGACGGTCTCGGTGAACGGGAACGCGTCCTCCAGCTCCCGCTGCCACGGGGAGTCGGCCGCGAACGCGTGGCCGGGCGCGGCCTGGCGGGCGGCGTAGAGCTGCACCAGCTCGGCCGCGATCTGCTTGACCGCCTTGCGCGCCTTGGCCTTGGTGTTCTTCCAGTCGCTGCCGCCCAGCTTGTTCAGCGTGGGCAGCTCGCCGCCGACGTACCGGGACACCTCGTCGAGCTGGTCGGTCGGCACGAACAGCCGGTCGCCGGGCTGGCCGCGCTTGGAGGACGCGTATTCCAGCACCAGGTACTCGCGGGTCGCGCCGGCCACGGTCCGCTGCACCATCTCGACGTACTTGCCGATGCCGTGCTGCTCGTGCACGACGAAGTCGCCCGGCCTGAGCGCCAACGGGTCCACGGCGTTGCGGCGGCGCGACGGCATCCGCCGCATGTCCTTGGTGGAGGTCCCGCCGCGCCCGCCGGTCAGGTCGGTCTCGGTGAGCACGACCAGCGCCAGTTCGGGCAGCGCGAACCCGTCCTCCAGCGCGCCGCGCACGACCGTCACCGAGCCGGCCCCGGGCGGGGTGTCGAGGGTCTCGCGCAGCAGCGCCGGGACCTCGGCGTCCGCGAGCTGCTCGACCGCGCGCTGGGCGGTGCCCGCGCCCGGGACGACCAGGACGGCCGTGCCGCCGGACGCGGTGTGCGCGCGCAGGTCGGTGAACGCCCGGTCCACGTCGCCCTGGTAGGCCTCGACGTGCTTGAACTCCAGGCGGACGACGTCGGAGCCCTCGGTGGTGAGCTGGCTGAGCGTCCACCACGGCCGGCCCTGGGCGCGGGCGGCGTCGGCGACCTCCGCGAGGCCCCGGTAGGCCGACGCGCCGAGGTCGATCGGGGCCTTGCCGCCGCCGGCCGCCGCCATCCAGGAGGCCTCCAGGAACTCCTGGCCGGTGCGGACGAGGTCGTGGGCGCGGGCGCGGATCTTCTCCGGGTCGGCGAGCAGGACGTGCGTGCCGTCCGGGACGACGTCGGTGAGCAGTTGCAGCTCGCCCTCGCACAGGGCGGGGATCAGCGCCTCCATGCCCTCCGACGGGATGCCGCTCGCGATCTTGTCGAGCATCTCGGCGAGCTGGGCGTCGGCCTGGTGCTCGGCGGCCAGTTCCGCGGCCCGTTCCCGCACCCGGTCGGTGAGCAGCAGCTCGCGGCACGGCGGTGCGGTGAACTTCGTGACGGTCTCGGGCAGCGACCGCTGGTCGGCCACCGAGAAGGGCCGGATCTCGCTGACCTCGTCGCCCCAGAACTCGACCCGCAGCGGGTGCTCGGCGGTCGGCGGGAACACGTCGAGGATGCCGCCGCGCACCGCGAACTCGCCGCGCTTCTCGACCATGTCCACGCGGGTGTAGGCGAGCTGGGCGAGGTCGGTGAGCAGCTCCTCGAAGTCGTGCTCGACCCCCACCTCCAGGTCGACGGGCTTGAGGTCGCCCAGGCCGGGGGCCATCGGCTGGATGAGGCTGCGGACGGTCGCGACGACCACCTTGAGCGGCGCGTCCCCCGGGTGCGCGAGCCGGCGCAGGACCTGCAGCCGGGTGCCGACGGTGTCCGCGCGCGGCGAGAGGCGTTCGTGGGGCAGCGTCTCCCAGCTGGGGAAGTTCGCCACGGCGTCGTGCCCGATGAGGTCGCACAGGACGCGGGTCAGCTCGTCGGCCTCGCGCCCGGTGGCGGTGACGGCGAGCACCGGCACCTTGCGGCTCAGGGCGGCCACCACCATCGGCCGCGCGGCGGGCGCGCCCTCCAGTTCGAGGGCGGGCGTGCCGGTGGAGTCGACCAGGGTGGTGAGCGCCTTGTCGGACAGGACAGCGGTCAACAGGCCGGACAGCGGGCCGGACTGGGGCATTGCGTGGCTCCCTTGGGGGCAGACGAGAACAGACCCCTGCCCGGGACCTTGCCGCCGCGAGGGGTGCTCGTCCACCAGCCTACGGGCACCCACCGACACCCCGCTGGCCGATTACCCGTCGGTGTGGACGCCCCGCCGCCCACCGCGAGCGGGCGGTGGAATCCGGTTGACCGGCCGGTCACGCTGGGAGGGTGGAGTACAAAGAGGTCCGGGCCGACTACGACGATCGGCTCATCACCGTTTACCAGGCGTACAACGACGCCATCGCGGACGCCGCGCTCGCCGCCGGCACCTTCGTCCCGCCGTTCAGACCCGGCCGGATGACGTGGATCAAGCCGTCCTTCCTCTGGATGATGTACCGCTGCGGCTGGGCCACCAAGCCCGACCAGGAGCGGGTGCTCGCGGTGCGGATCACGCGGGACGGGTTCGACCAGGCGGTGCGGGAGGCCGTGCCGTCCAGTGAGCGAGGGGGCAAGCCGGACGTGCGCGTCCAGTGGGACCCCGAGCGGAACCTGCACCTCAAGCCGTTGGACCACCGGTCGATCCAGATCGGGCTCGCCGGACGGGCCTCGCGGCGGTACGTGGACGAGTGGATCGTCGGCATCACCGACGTCACCCCGCTCGCCCACGAGGTCCACGCCCTCGTCCGGTCGGGCGACCTCGACGCCGCCACCGCGCGCCTGCCGCGTGAACGCCCTTACCCGCTGTAGGGCGAGTTCACACGGAAGTGGGCATGCTGGGCGTCATGCGCCGGGTTGTCGGAGTCGTCGCCGCACTGCTGCTCGCCGGGTGTTCGACCGCGGAGTCACCCGGTGGCAGCGCGCCGCCCACCGACCCGCCCAAGGGGATCAAGGTCGAGGTCGTGGCGCAGGGCCTCACCCACCCGTGGGAGGTCGGGTTCCTGCCCGACGGCCGGATGCTGGTCACCGAACGCCCCGGCCGGCTGGTCCTGGTCGAGAACGGGAAGACCACGCAGGTCAAGGCCGACTTGGGGGACGTCGTCGCGCGCGGTGAAGGCGGGCTGATGGGCCTGCTCGTCCACCCCGACTTCGCCACCACCAAACGCTTCACCACGTGCTTCAACACGGCCAACGACATCCGCCTGGTCACCTTCGAGCTCGACGGCGCCGAGGCGCGCCGCGTGAAGGACCCCCTGCGCGACGGCTTCCCCGCCAACCCCAGCGGGCGCCACTCGGGCTGCCGCCTCTCGCTGGACAAGGACGGCTCCCTGCTCGTCGGCACCGGCGACACCGCCCGCGCCGCCATCCCGCAGGACCGCGGCAGCTTCGGCGGCAAGGTGCTCAAGCTGGACCTCCGGACCGGCGAGGGCGGCGTGCTCACCTACGGCCACCGCAACGTCCAGGGCGTCGCCGTCCGCCGGGACGGCCTGGTGCTCACCGCCGAGCACGGCCCCGACGTGGACGACGAGGTGAACGTCCTCAAGCCCGGCGCGAACTACGGCTGGGACCCGTCCAAGGGCGGCACCGCGGACGGGTACGACGAGGACGTGCCCATGACCGACCTGGGCCGCTTCCCCGACGCCGTCCCCGCCGTCTGGTCCTCCGGCCGCCCCACGGAGGCGATCTGCGACGCCGTCTTCCTCGACGGCGCGGAGTGGGGCGACCTGGACGGCGTCCTCGCCGTGACCGCGTTGAAGGGCGCGAAGGTCCTCCTGTTCACGATCACGGCCGAGGGCGGCGTGCACTCGGTGTCCATCCCGGCGGAGCTGGACGGCACCCACGGCCGCCTGCGCGGCGCGGAACTGGGCCCGGACAAGGCCCTCTACGTGACCACGTCGAACGGGACCGACGACAAGGTCCTCAAGGTGACCCGGGGCTAGCAGACGACCCGGGGCCGACCAGGCCGCGCACCAGGTCGTCGCGCCCGGCGAAGAACGCGGCGTCGGCGGCCTCCACGTCGGCCAGCGCCCCGGTCAGCACCTCCCGCCCGGCCGCGGTGGTCGCCAACCGCCGGGCCCGCGAGTCGGCGGGGTCCACGTCCCGCCCGACCAGCCCGCGCTCCGCCAGCTTCCGGACCACCTGGCTCGTCATCATCGCGTCCGTGCCGGCCTGCTCGGCGAGCCGCTGCTGGGTGGGCCGCCCCTCGCCGTCCTCCAGCCACCACAGGGTCGCGAGCAGCACGAACTGCACGTGCGTCAGGTCGTGCGGGGCCAACGCCGTCCGCATGGCCCGCTGCCAGGCGAGCGTCACCCGCCACAAGAGGAACCCCGGGCTCTCCCCGGGCCCACCCCACCGGGACTTCGGCTGCGCGCTCACCCGGAAGAGGATGCCAGCGCCACCAACCGCTCGACCGCGCCCGGCACCCCGCGGCCGACGACGGCCCCGATCCGCTCGGCGGCGCCTCCCTCGACCACCACCCGGTGGGTCACCCGCACCCCGGCGGCCACCTCCTCCACCAGGTGCTCGAACCGCAGCACGGCCCCGCCGAACGCCGTCTCGTCGGTGAACCCCTTGAACGGCACCACCTCGGTCAGCTCGAACGCGATCGGCGGCTGCCCGGCCACCACCATCCGCCCCTTGCCGCCGACGTCGAACGCGCCGTCCAACGACACCGACTCGACGTCCGCGTCCCACTCGGCCCACCGGCCGACGTCGCTCCACAACGCCCACACGGCCGCCACCGTGGCCGGACCTTCGACGCTGTGCTCGATCGTGAAATTCTCCATGCCCGCATACTATATGCGCGCTTACTATTTGGCCAAGCCCGGGGACACGGGTCCCCGGGCGGGTTCTTCAGCGGCCTCGGCGGCGCAGTTCGGCGACCAGCAACGGGATCAGTTCGTCGACGAACGCGCAGTCGTAGCCCTGGCCGTTCATCAGCGCCAGCGCGAACCGGGTCTTGGCGACCTCGGCCGACGACGCGCCGATCATCCCGTCCAGCGCGATCCCGACCTCCTCCAGCACCCGGTCCACCTGCGAGGTCCGGTAGCCGCGCCGGGTCGGGCCCGCGGTCGGGATCTTGATCATCCGGAGCTGCTTCCACGACGTGACGGGCGGCAGCGCGGCGGGCCGGGGCGGGCCGTCGCCCAACTGCTTCTCCACCCGCGCCAGGAACGCGTCCACCTCGGTCTCGTCGTAGCCGCGGCGGCCGAACATCGGGCGGCTGAACTTCGCCTCGCGGATCTCCCGGGCGGTCAGGTCGTCGTTGCCCAGCAGGGTGGCCTCGATGCGGTCGAGGAACTTGTCCACCTGGGACTCGTGGTAGCCGCGGCGGCCCCGCGGAGGCTTGCCGAACTCGACGGTCCGCACGTCCCGCGCGGTCAGGGGGCGGGCGCCGACCTGGGGGCGGGGCCGGACGGGCGGCGGCGGGGCCTGTTCGAGGGTGACGACCACCAGGTCGAGGAAGGTGTCGACGTCGTCCTCGTCGTAGCCGATCATGCCCGGCGGGGCGTAGGAGAACTGGTGGTCCTGGACCTCGATGGCGGTCAGGGTGTCCCGGCCGGCCAGGGTGGCCTCGATGCGGTCCAGGAAGGCGTCGATCTCGCCCTCGTGGTAGCCGCGGTTGCCCGGCCGGGGCTTGTGGAAGCGGACGCCCCGGACGTCCTGCGGGGTCAGCCGCGGGGCGGGGCGCATCGCGGTGGACGTGGCGTGCGCGCCCTGCGCGGGGGCCACGGCCTGTCTGCGCTGCGGGGTCGATCTCAGGGTCTCGGCGACCAGTTCCAGGAACGCGTCCACCTCGACCGCGTGGTAGCCCGGCTGCGCGGGGCGGAACCGCATGCGGCGGACGTCCTGCTCGGTCACGTCGTCGCGGCCGAGCAGGGTGGCCTCGATGCGGTCGAGGAAGTCGTCGACCTGCCGCTCGTCGTAGCCCGGCCGGCCGGGCGGCGGGCGGTGGAACGCGACCTGGCGCAGGTCCTGCGCGCTCAGCAGGGGCGCCGGGTGCGCCGGTGCGTGCGGACGCGGTGCCGCGACCGGACGCGTTGCCGTGTGCGGACGCGCTTCGAACCCCACCCTCGTGCCTCCTTCTCCGGTGTACCGGGGAGTATCGCCGGAGGGAGGTGAAGTTGTTTCGCCCTATTGGCTCAATGCGGTGGTGGAGATCGTTCTACTCTGGCGCCCATGAGCCGGTTCGTGGACACGATGGTGGCAACCGCTGCGAGTGCCAACGATCGAGGGATGACGACGGGTGAGCCGACCGCTCCGACCCGTCGGACGTGGGCGCAGGTGCACGAGGAGGCCCGGCGCATGGCCGGGGCCCTGGTCGCGGGCGGGGTCGCGCCGGGCGAGGCGGTGGCCGTCCTCGCGGGCGACCCGGCGGCGATCGCGCCGGCCGTGCAGGCGGTGTGGCTGTCCGGCGGCAGCACCACGATGCTGCACCAGCCGACGCCGCGCACCGACCTGGCCGAGTGGGCCGCCGACACCCTGCGCGTGCTGGCCATGATCGGCGCGAACCTGGTGCTGCTGGGCAGCCCGTTCGACGCGCTGGCGGGCGTCCTGGACGAGAACGGCGTGTCCTACCGCAAGCTCGACGAGCTGGACGGCGACCCGCTGCCCGCGCCGGTCGAGGTGGACGAGTCCGCGACCGCCCTGCTCCAGCTCACCAGCGGCTCCACGGCCGACCCGAAGGCCGTCCGCATCACGCACGGCAACCTCTGGTCCAACGCGAAGGCCATGGAGGAGGCCGCGCGGCTGGACCCGGAGACCGACCGGATGGTGTCGTGGCTGCCGCTGTTCCACGACATGGGGATGGTCGGCTTCCTGACCGTGCCGATGCTGTTCGGCATCGACCTGGTGAAGGTCACCCCGGTGGACTTCCTCGCCCGCCCGACCCTGTGGCCGGACCTGATCAGCCGCTACCGGGGCACCATCACCGCCGCGCCGAACTTCGCCTACGCCATCGCCGCGCGCCGGATGGCCGGCGTGGACGACGGCACGTGGGACCTGTCGCGGCTGCGGATCGCGTTGAACGGGGCCGAACCGATCGACCCGGTGGCGGTCAAGGCGTTCACCGACGCGGGGGCGCGGTTCGGGATGCCCGCCGAGTGCGTGCTGTGCGCGTACGGCATGGCGGAGACGACGCTGGGCGTGGCGTTCGCGCCCGTGTTCACCGGCATGGCGGTGGACCACGTGGACCCCGACGAGCTGGAGGCGAACCGGCGCGCGGCGCCCGTGGAGCCGGGTCCGGACGCGCGGTCGTTCCCGCTGCTCGGGCCGCCGCTGCCGGGCCTGGAGGTCCAGGTGGTGGACGAGTCGGGCGCGGTGCGCGGGGAGCGCGAGGTGGGGCAGCTGCGGGTGCGCGGCGAGGCCGTGACCCCGGGCTACCTGACCGTGGACGGGCCGCTGGCGACGCAGGACGCCGAGGGCTGGCTGGACACCGGCGACGAGGGGTACGTGGTGGACGGCCAGGTCGTCGTGTGCGGGCGGCGCAAGGACGTGATCATCATGGGTGGGCGCAACATCTACCCGACCGACATCGAGCGGGCGGCGACGTCCGTGGAGGGCGTGCGGGCGGGCAACGCCGTCGCCGTGCGCCTGGACGCGGGGACGCGGCGCGAGCGCTTCGCCGTGGTGGTGGAGTCCAAGCACGCGGGCGAGGACGACGCGGTCAAGGACCTGACCAAGGAGATCAACGCGCGGGTGGTGGACGCGGTCGGCCTGCGCCCCTTCGCGGTGGTGGTCCTCAAGCCGGGCAGCCTGCCCAAGACCCCGTCCGGCAAACTCCGCCGCTCGGCCGCGGCCGGTCTGGTGCCGGCCAAGTAGACCCGCTCGGCTCGGTGCTCGGACCCGCGCTCGGCTCGGTGCTCGGACCCGCGCTCGGCTAGGTGCTCGGATCGCGCTCGGCTCGGTGCTCGGGCCCGCGCTCGGCGCTGGGCTCGCCGCCGACCGGACCCGCGCTCGACCCGCCGGCCGCCCCGGTCGGCGGGCGCGGGCGCGCACCCGCGCCGGCTAGTGGAACTTGTTCTGGGCCGCTTCCAGGCCCAGTTCCAGCAGGGCCTCCACGGCGTCGGCCGCGCGGTCCAGTTCGAAGGCCAGTTCCTTGCGCTCCACGAGCGAGAAGTCGCGCAGGACGTAGTCCGCCGGGTCCATGCGGCCCGGCGGGCGGTCCACGCCGAAGCGCACGCGGTGGTAGTCCTTGGTGCCCAGGGACTTCGTGATCGAGCGCAGGCCGTTGTGGCCGTTCTCGCCGCCCCCGAGCTTCATCCGGACCGTGGCGAAGGGCAGGTCCAGCTCGTCGTGCACGACGACGATGTCCGCCGGCTGCACCTTGTAGAACCGCGCGGTCCCGACGACCGGGCCGCCGGAGGTGTTCATGTAGCCGCGCGGCTTGGCCAGGACGACCTTGCGCGAGCCGAGCCGGCCCTCCAGGACCTCGGCGCCGCCCTTGTGCGCCTTGAACCTGCCGCCGATCCGGTCGGCGAGCACGTCGAGGACCATGAACCCGACGTTGTGCCGGTTGCCCTCGTACTTGGGCCCGGGGTTGCCCAGGCCCACGACCAGGGCGATGTCATCGGCCACGGAACCGCAACTCCTGCTCAAGCTCGTCCAACAGGGCGTCCACCGCGCGGGTCTGGTACCCCCGCCGCAGGCCGGACGTGGTGCTGAACCTGGTGTGGCGGACCTCGGTGGCGGTCATCCGGCCGCGCCCGTCCAGGGAGGCGGCGGCGCGCGCGAGGAACGCGTCGACTTCACCGCGATCGTAGCCGTTGGCGGACCGGGGGATCTTCACCGCCAGCAGGTCGGCGCCCGTGCGCAGCCCGGTCGGCGGCACCAGTCCGGCCCGCAGCTGCCACTCCATGCGGGTCAGGAAGTCGTCCACGGACCGCTGGTCGTACCCGCCGGGCACCTCGTGGAAGACGACCCGGCGCACCTCGTCGGGGTGCAGGGCCCTGCGCCCGGACAGGGCGTCGGCGATCCGGATCAGGAACGCGTCCACCTGCGCGGGGTCGTAGCCCTTGCCCCGCCGGCCGCGGGGGAAGGTCGTCGAGCGCACCTGCGCCGGGCTGAGCGACGCGAACGGCACGCCGCCCCCACCCGGAGGCGGGGGTGACGTGCCGTTCGACCAGCCCGACGTGATGGGCTCAGCCCTCTTCGGAGGCCTCGGTGTCCGCGGCCTCGCCCTCGCCACCGTCGAGCTCGGCGGCGGTCGGGGCGGCGTTCACGGCGAGGACCAGCGCCTCGGGGTCGGTCACCAGACCGGCGCCCGAGGGCAGCTTCAGGTCGGAGGCGTGGATCTGGGTGCCGGCCTCGACGCCCTCGATCGACAGCTCGATCTGCTCGGGGATGTGCAGCGCCTCGGCCTCGATCTGGACCGTGGTCAGGTCCTGGGTGACCAGGGTGGCGGCGGCGGGCTCACCGGTGACGACGATCGGCACGTCGACGGTGACCTTCTCACCCCGCTGCACCAGCAGCAGGTCCACGTGCTCGATGTAGTTCTTGATCGGGTGCGTGGTGACGGTCTTGGTCAGCGCGAGTTCGCTGGTGGAGTCGATGTCCAGCGTCAGAACTGCGTTGTGACCGTGCTCGCGGACGACACGGGCGAACTCGAGCGCCGGCAGGGCCAGGTGCTTCGGGTCGGAGCCGTGGCCGTAGAGCACCGCGGGGATCTTTCCGGCACGACGGGTGCGGCGGGCGGCGCCCTTGCCGAACTCGGTGCGCTCCTCTGCGGCGAGACGGACCTCGGACACGGTGGGGCTCTCCTAACGGTCTGGCCTTGAAACGTCGGGCGGTACTCGGAGCGGGGTGCTGGCCTACGACGACGGGCGGCGCGGAGGGTGGACACGCGCGGCATCACCACAACCGCCGCGTCGATCACGACAAGCGTGACGCTCGCCCTCGCCGAGGCAACCCGACCAGTGTAGGCCGGTTCCCGGACTGGTCCTAATCGGGGGTCGGGTCCCCGCCCCCGGGAAGACGGACACGCCGGGGTGCCCGTGCGGGCGCCCCGGCGTGTCGCGTCGGTGGATCAGGCGTTGCCGTCGAACAGGCTCGTGACCGAGCCGTCCTCGAAGACCTCCTGGATGACCCGGGCCAGCAGCGGCGCGATGGGCAGCACGGTCATCGCGTCGAACCGCTTCTCCGCCGGGATCGGCAGGGTGTCGGTGAACACGACCTCGCGCGCGCCGCAGTCGCGCAGGCGGTCCACCGCCGGGCCGGACAGGACCGGGTGGGTGGCGGCGATGACCACGTCGGACGCGCCCTCGGCCAGCAGCTGCTCGACGGCCTTGGTGATGGTGCCGCCGGTGTCGATCATGTCGTCGATGACCACGCACAGCCGGTCCTTGACCTGGCCGACCACGCGGTTGGCCACGACCTCGTTCGGGCGCAGCGGGTCGCGGGTCTTGTGGATGAACGCGATCGGCGCGCCGCCCAGGGTGTCGGCCCACTTCTCGGCGAGCTTGGTGCGGCCGGCGTCCGGGGACACGACGGTCAGCTCCCGCCCCGCGTACTTGTCGCGGATGTGCTCGGCCAGCAGCGGCATGGCCCACAGGTGGTCCACCGGGCCGTCGAAGAAGCCCTGGATCTGGGCGGTGTGCAGGTCCACGGCGACCAGGCGGTCGGCGCCGGCGGTCTTGAACAGGTCCGCGACCAGGCGGGCGGAGATCGGCTCCCGGCCGCGGTGCTTCTTGTCCTGCCGCGCGTACGGGTAGAACGGCATGATCACCGTGATGCGCTTGGCGGAGGCCCGCTTCAGCGCGTCCACCATGATCAGCTGCTCCATCAGCCACTGGTTGATGGGCGCGCAGTGGGACTGGATGACGAACGCGTCGCAACCGCGCACGGACTCCTCGAACCGCACGAAGATCTCGCCGTTGGCGAAGTCGTAGGCGGACTGCGGGGTCACCGACACGTTGAGGTGCTTGGCCACCTGCTCGGTCAGCTCGGGGTAGGCGCGACCGCCGAAGAGCATCAGGTTCTTCTTCGGGGTCCCGGGCATGGTGGGGTTCACGGTCAACGCCCTTCCTCGGCGGTTGTCTCGGCATTCTGCGACGCCAGGGCGTCCTGTGCCGCTTGAGCGGCGGGGGTGCCGGGCCTGCGGTTCAGCACCCAGTCGGTGAGGTTGCGCTGGGGGCCGGTGGAGACCGCCAGCGCGCCCGGGGGCACATCGCGGCGCACGACGGTCCCGGCGCCGGTGTACGCGCCGTCCCCGACGGTGACGGGGGCGACGAACATGTTGTCCGAGCCGGTGCGGGCGTGGGACCCGATGACGGTGCGGTGCTTGTTGACGCCGTCGTAGTTGACGGTGACGCTGGCCGCGCCGATGTTGGAGTGCTCGCCGATGGTGGCGTCGCCGATGTAGCTCAGGTGCGGCACCTTGGAGCCGGTGCCGATGTCGGAGTTCTTGACCTCGACGAAGGTGCCGATCTTGCCGTCCGCGCCGAGCCTGGTGCCGGGGCGGAGGTAGGCGAACGGGCCGACCGAGGCGCCCGCGCCGATCTGCGCGCCGGAGCCGTGGGTGCGCACGACCGACGCGCCCGCGCCGATGGAGCAGCCGCTGAGGGTGGTGTCGGGGCCGACGACGGCGTTCTCGCCGACCACGGTGCCCGCGCGCAGCTGCACGCCGGGCTCGATGGTGGCGTCGCGGCCGATCCGGACGTCCGCGTCCACCCAGGTGGTGGCGGGGTCGATCACGGTGACGCCGGCCCGCATCCACTGTTCGACGATCCGGCGGTTCAACTCGGCGCCCAACCGCGCGAGCTGGACGCGGTCGTTGACGCCTTCCACCAGCCAGGGGTCGTCGGTGACGACCGCGCCGACCCGCTTGCCGTCGCCGCGCGCGATGGACAGGACGTCCGTGAGGTACAGCTCGCCCTGCGCGTTGTCGGTGGAGAGCCGGGAGAGGCCGTCGCGCAGCACCTCGGCGTCGAAGGCGTAGACGCCGGAGTTGATCTCGTTGATGGATTGTTGAGCGGGAGTCGCGTCCTTTTGTTCAACAATCGCGGCGACCTCGCCGGCCTCGTCGCGGACGATGCGGCCGTAACCGGTCGGGTTGGGGACGATCGCGGTCAGCACGGTGACGGCGTTGCCGGCCTTGCCGTGTTCGACGAGCAGATCGTTCAACGTTTGAGCGTCCAACAGCGGGACGTCGCCGTAGGTGACGACGACCGTGCCGGTGAGGTCGGCGGGCAGCTCGGCCAGGCCGCAGCCGACCGCGTGGCCCGTGCCCTTCTGCTGCTCCTGCACCGCGACGGTGACCTTGCGGTCCAGTGCGGTCGACAGGCTGTCGAGGTGTTCGGTGACCGCGGCACGCCCGTGCCCGACGACGACGGCCAGATGGTCAGGATCGGTCCCGGCGGCGGCGCGGACCGCGTGCTCCACGAGGGAGCGGCCGGCGATCCGGTGCAACACCTTGGGGGTGGCTGAGCGCATGCGGGTGCCTTCACCCGCTGCGAGGACGATCGTGCTGACTGGGGTGGGAACACCCTCTAGCATCAGCGCTCTCCCTAGCTGAGTGCGTGCCTGCCAGCGGGAAGGCCTGGCTCCCGCCAGGTGCTGATACTAAGCCTCCGAGGGGCCCTCGCCTCCCACGGTGGCAACCTGGCGGTCACCTCCCGGACCCCACCCCGACACCCCCCGGAGACCCCCTCCGACCGCCGCGAACACCGGACCACCCCCGCCGCCGACCCCCGCCCGGGAGCCGTCTCGACCGGCGGATGGCAAGCCCCACAGGGCATCCACGCCCCACCCGCCACCGAATCCCCACCGATCGAGTGACACCCGCCCCGGTCTGGACCACGGGCCGGGAACGATCACCACCCACCGACCCGATGTGCCCGCAATCACGCCCCGCGACCGCCGCGACCCGCGCGGACCACCGCCGGGGTCAGGATTCGGCCGACGCCTCGCCCTCGACCGCCGCCACCTGGCAGCCGCCCCGGCGCTTGGCCAGGTACATGGCCGAGTCCGCCCGCGCCAACGCCTGGTGCGCCGACTCCCGGGGCCGCACCGAGATCACGCCCACCGACAGCGTCACCCCGCGCGACAGGTCCCCCGGCAACGCCGCCACCGCGTCCACCGCCCGGCCCAGCGCGGCCTCGGCGGCGTGCAGCGGCGCGCCCGGCAGGAGCACCACGAACTCGTCGCCGCCGTACCGCGCCACCAGGTCGTCCCCGCGCAGCGCCTGCCGCAGCGTCGACGCGATCACCCGCAGCACGTCGTCGCCCTCGGCGTGCGAGTGCTTGTCGTTGACCACCTTGAACCCGTCCAGGTCCACCAGCGCGATCGCCATCGGGTGGGTCTGCGCGCTGATCAACGCGCCCAACCGGTCGTCCAGCGCACGCCGGTTCGGCAACCCCGTCAACGGGTCCTGCAACGCCTGTTGCGCGATCGCCCCGTGCGCCCGGGTCAGGCGCTCGTGGTCACGGCGGGTCACCAGGGTGGCGGTGCGGGCCTCCTGCATCTGCCACAGCTCCACCTCCAGCGCGTTCGCGTAGGACTGGAGGGCCGAGGTCGTGTGCTCGCCGTGCGGGCCGGACAGTTGCGCGTACTCGCGGACCAGGCACAGCATCAGCGTCGGCTCGGACGTGTCGTGCTCCAGCCGCGTCCGCGCGTCCGCCAGCACCTGCAGCGCCTGTTGCGGCAACTCCTCCAGCGCCAGGCAGCGGGACAGCGCGATCGACACGATGATCAGCTCGCGCGCGTACATCGACAGCTCGCGCAACCGCCACAGCGGCGCGATGTGCTCGGGTCCCGGCTTGGCCAGGGCGTGCGCCGCGCCGATGATCGGCACCTGCTCGGACGCCGCCCGGTCGCGCCGCCCGGGGTGCAGGGACTCGCGGAACGGGCCCTCGACGGCCTCGGCGATCGCGGAGGCGGTGGCGAACTTGGTCGCCGCCTCCTCCAGGTTGTCCACCCGCTCCAGCCGCAGGCCCCAGCCGATGAGCATGCGGGCCCGGTTCATCAGGTGGATGTAGATCAGGTGCGGCCCGGCGCTGTCCCGGATCGCGTTGTGCGCCCGCGCCAGCACCTGGTCGGCCATCTCGTAGACGCCGAGCTGGGTCAGCACCAGGCCGGTGCTCTGCAACGCGCTGGCCAGCAGCCGGTCCCAGGTGCGCTTGTCCAGCATCGGGTCCGGGGCGAGGTCCTCGTCCAGCATGGCCAGGCCGCTGGCGACCTCGGTCAGCGCCTTGTCCTCGAACCCGCCCAGCAGGTAGCGCCGGCCGCGCAGCGCGTGCGCCTCGGCCTCCAGCACGACCAGGCCGTGCCGGCGGGTGTGGGCGAGCAGCTCGTCCAGCATGGAGTCGGACATGTCCACGAGACCGGGCGTGACCAGCCGGACCACCGCCGCCGCGCGCAGCAGCTGGCCGACGATCCGCGGCTCGCCGCGGGCCTGCGCCTCGGCCAGGAGCTTGTCGACCTCGTGCGTCGCCTCCAGCTGGTCCGAGAGGTGGCTGCTCTGGGCCACGGCGACAAGCTCGCTCGCGCGGCCGACCAGCCACGCGTCGGACATCTCGTGGAGCGCCGGCACCACGTTGCCCTGCTCGTCGACCGCTTCCTCGTGCAGCGACTCACACCCCCATGCAGACGCAGGGTCACCGGGCCGGACGCCCCGGCTCGGCCGCTATCGCTCCGCCACCAGGATTCGAACCTGGACCATCGGAACCAAAATCCGAGGTGCTGCCTTTACACCATGGCGGAACGGACGAGGAGCCCTCGTCCGCGCGAACACATGTTGTCACGACTGGTCCCGGTAGGTCAGCACGACCACTCAACTGGCCGCAATCTGTCGGTGACGTGATCATGACCGTCCGTGTTTCCGCAGGTCAGGAGGGTTCGGTGAGAGAACCCACAAACTCGGTGACGGTCCGCTCGTACGCGGCGGGGTCCACGTTCCACGCCGCCGTGTGCTCCGCGGCGGGCACCTCGACGTACTTCAGCGGCCACCCGAGGGCGTGCGAGGCCGCCGCCAGGTCCCGCGACGCCGACACCGGCACGGTCCCGTCCGCGCCCCCGTGGAACAGCAGCGTCCGCGGCTTGTGCGCGGGCGGGTTGGCCACCAGGTCGAAGCGCTCGAACTCCAGGTCCGCCCGCCAGTCCGAGACCAGCTCGGCGACCGGCACCAGCTGCGTCGGCACGCCCCGGTTGCGCGACTGCAGCTCCAGCGTCTTGGTCCAACTGGTCACGGGCGCGTCGAGCACGACCCCGACCACCTCGTCGGCCTCCCCCGACCGCCCCAGGAACTGCCCGACGATCGCCCCGCCCATGGACCAGCCGTAGAGGACGACGTCCCGCGCGCCGTGCTCGGTCGCGTACCGGACGGCCGCCTCGACGTCCCGCCACTCGGTGTCCCCGAGGTGGAACAGGCCGTCCGGCGACGCGGGCGCGCCGACGTCGTTGCGGTAGGTCACCGCCAGAACGGGTAACCCGGCTTCGTGCAGCGCGGGGAGCACCCGCAGTGCCTCGGCCCGGGTACCGCCCCGGCCGTGCACCGCGACGACCCACGTGGGCGACGTGCCGGGCACCAGCCAGGCGGGCGCGTCGCCCAGTTCGGTGCGGATCGCGACGTCCCGGTGGTCCAGCCCGTGCGCGGACCGGGGGTCGCCGGTCCACACGGCCGTCTCCACGCGCACCTTCGTCCCGACCGCCGGCGCCGACCCGGCCACGACCTCCCGCGTCACGGTGCCGTTCTCGCGCCCGGTGACCTCGCCCACCCGCGCCGCGCCGTCCGGCCACACCAGCCCCCACGTGCCCGGCAGCACGCTGGCGCGCGACTCCGCCAGCGAGACGGTCCCGTCACCCACGGCGGTGACGGTGTCGGGGTAGCCGGGCCGCGCCCGCTCCGGCTCCAGCAGCTGGCCGCTGTAGTACCAGCCGACCCCCACCAAACCACCACTGACCAGCAACAACAGCACGACGAGCAGAACGGCTGCGAGCCGCAGCCGACGTCGGCGGCGAACGTTCGGCGTCCCCATCACCGAATGATGCGCCCGCCGTGATCGACACGCCCGAGATCCTGAGAACACGCCGTGAGTTTCGTCCCGGGTGTGGCGGGAGCGGCCCGACCTAACTTACGCTTCCGTAAGTTACGGTTCCGTAGGTAACCGTGGATGTGCCCCCGAAAACAACGAGGTATACGTATGACCAGCACCCTGGAGAGCAGGCAGACGCCGCGCGGTCCGGAAGACAAAGGCCCCAAGCCGATGATCGACGGCCGACGCGGTCACGTGGAGCAGTTGGGTGTCTACGTGTTCGTGGTCGTGCCGTTCCTGGCCCTGATCGCGGCGGTGCCGTTCGCCTGGGGGTGGGGGTTGGGCTGGCTGGACGTCGCGCTGTTCGTGGCGTTCTACTACCTGTCCGGCCTCGGCGTGACCATCGGCTACCACCGGTACTTCACGCACGGCTCGTTCAAGGCCAACCGGGCGCTGAAGATCGGGTTGGCGATCGCGGGCAGCATGGCGCTGCAGGGCCCGGTGATCGTGTGGGTCGCCGACCACCGCCGCCACCACGCCTTCTCCGACCGCGAGGGCGACCCGCACTCGCCGTGGCTGTTCGGCTCCGGCCCGGTCGCCCTGGCCAAGGGCTTCTGGCACGCCCACATGGGCTGGCTGTTCGAGCGGGACAAGACCAACGCGCAGCGCTTCGCGCCGGACCTGCTGGCCGACAAGGACCTCGTGTGGGTCGATCGGTACTTCTGGCTGTGGACCACGATCAGCCTGCTCGCGCCGGGGGTCCTGGGCGGTCTGATCACGATGTCCTGGACCGGCGCGCTGACCGCGTTCTTCTGGGCGGGCCTGGTGCGCGTGGCGTTCCTGCACCACGTGACGTGGTCGGTGAACTCGATCTGCCACATGGTCGGCGACCGCCCGTTCGCGGCCCGCGACCGCTCCGCCAACGTCTGGGCGCTGGCGATCCTGTCCTTCGGCGAGTCGTGGCACAACCTGCACCACGCCGACCCGACCTGCGCGCGCCACGGCGTCAAGCGCGGCCAGATCGACACGTCCGCGCGGCTGATCTGGCTGTTCGAGAAGTTCGGCTGGGCGCGCGACGTCCGCTGGCCGACCGAGCAGCGCCTGGCCCGGATCAGCGTCAAGAAGTGACTGGTTCACCCGCCCCTCGCCGAGTTGGTGAGGGGCGGGTGTTTAGGGTGACCGGAGTGGCGGGACGACGGCGAGCAGACGAGACCCCGGTCCCGCGCGTGCGGATGACCGGCAAGGAACGACGCGAACAACTCCTCGACGTGGCCCGCGCGCTGTTCGCCGAGAAGGGCTTCGAGGTCACGTCGATCGAGGAGATCGCCCACCGGGCGGGCGTGTCCAAGCCGGTCGTCTACGAGCACTTCGGCGGCAAGGAAGGCATCTACGCGGTGGTCGTGGACCGCGAGATGCAGTACCTGATGGACCACATCGTCAACGCCCTGTCCGGCGGCCACCCCCGGGAACTGCTCGAACAGGCGGCGTGCGCCCTGCTGGACTACATCGAGGGCTCGACCGACGGGTTCCGCATCCTGGTCCGCGACTCCCCCGTGGCGTCCTCGACCGGCACGTTCTCCTCGCTGCTCAACGACATCGCCTCGCAGGTGGAGTCGATCCTGGGCCTGCACTTCTCCCGCCAGGGCTACGACCGCAAGCTGGCCGCGCTCTACAGCCAGGCGCTGGTGGGCATGGTGGCGCTGACCGGCCAGTGGTGGCTGGAGGTCCGCAAGCCGAAGAAGGACGAGGTCGCGGCCCACCTGGTGAACCTGGCCTGGAAGGGCCTGTCCCACATGGACCACAAGCCCCGCCTGCGCACCCGCCGCTGACCCGCTCGTCCGGCGGGATCGCGCGCTCCGCCCCACACTGTGCCCGGACCGTCGGCACGGCGAGGGAGCGCGGAGTGGACGTGGCGGACGGGATCGACAGGGCCGGCACCCGGCGGCTGCCGGTCTGGGGCTTCCTCGCCGTCGTGGTGGCCTACCTCGTGGTGCTCCAGGGCCTGGGCGCGCTGCTCACCCGCGGCATCGACGCCAAGTACGCCGCGCCCTCCACCGCGGACCAGGTGTGGCGGTCCATCACCGTCCCGGTCGGGGCGTCGCTGCTGCTCGGCGTGCTCGTCGTCGCGTACCTGCGCTGGTGGCGGCCGGTGCTGGTGGACGACCGGCCGGTCCGGCGGTGGGTCCTCGCGGTGCCGGTGATCCAGTTGGTCGCCATCGCGTTGATGGTCAACTACGGCGGGCTGGCCGAACGGGGACTCGGGTTCACCGCGTTGTTGCTGCTCTCCGCGTTGTTCGTCGGGTTCGGCGAGGAGCTGATGTTCCGCGGCGTCGGCGTGACCGCGTTCCGCGCCAACGGGTTCAGCGAGGGCAAGGTCGCGCTGTGGACCACGGTGATCTTCGGCGTGGTCCACGCGTCGAACCTGTTCAGCGAGGGCGTCGGGGCGTTCGCCCAGGTCTTCGCCGCGGCGCTGTCCGGGTACTTCTTCTACCTCGGTCGCCGGGTGGGCGGCGGGCTGCTGCTGCCCGCCGTCGTCCACGGCCTCTGGGACTTCTCGCTGATCTCCGGCAGCGTCGTGCCCGGTGAGTCCTACCCGCTGACCATGATCAGCTTCCTCGCGCTGATCGTGCTCACGGTGCTCGTCCTGGTCCGCCGCGAGCACGTCGAGGCCTGACCTCAGCCCTCCGCGGCCTCGGCCGCCACCAGCCACTGCGCCTCGACGTCCTCGGCCTCGGCCAGCACCGACTTCAGCTCGGCGTCCAGCGCCATCAGCCGCTCCGGGTCGGTGGCCGCCTCCGCCAGCTTGGCGTGCAGCTCGGCCTCCTTCTTCTGCAGCTGCTCCAACCGCCGCTCCAACCGGGCCAGCTCCTTGCGCGCCGCGCGCTGGTCGGCCGCCGACGACGGGGCCTTCTGCACCGCGGCCGGCGCCGGGGCCGACGCGACCGCGGCGTCACGGCGGCGCAGGTACTCCTCGATCCCGCCGGGCAGGTCGGTCAGCCGCCCGTCGCCGAACAACGCCACCACCTGGTCGCACACCCGCTCGACCAGGTACCGGTCGTGCGAGATCACCACCAGCGTCCCGGGCCACGAGTCGAGCAGGTCCTCCAGCTGTTGCAGCGTGTCGATGTCCAGGTCGTTGGTCGGCTCGTCGAGCAGCAGCACGTTCGGCTCGGCCATCAGCAACCGGCACAGCTGCAACCGCCGCCGCTCACCGCCGGACAGGTCCCCGACCGGCGTCCACTGCCGCTGCGACGAGAACCCGAACCGCTCGGCCAGCTGGGACGCCGACATCTCCTGCTTGCCCAGCACGACCCGCCGCGCGACCTCCTCGACCGCCTCCAGCACCCGCATCGACCCGTCCAGGTCGTGCAGCTCCTGCGACAGGTGGGCGAGCTTGACCGTCTGGCCCTGGATCCGGCGACCGCCGTCGAGGTCGCGTTCACCGGCCAGCGCCCGCAGCAACGTCGTCTTGCCGGACCCGTTCACGCCCACGATGCCGATCCGGTCGCCCGGTCCGATCCGCCACGTCAGGTCCCGCACCAGCGTGCGGTCGCCGACGGTCAGCGTGGTGTCCTCCAGCTCCAGCACCGTCCGACCCAGCCGGCGCTTGGCGAAGGCGAGCAGCTCGACGTTGTCCCGGGGCGGCGGCACGTCGGAGATCAGGGCCTCGGCGGCCTCGATCCGGTAGCGGGGCTTGGACGTCCGGGCCGGCGCGCCGCGGCGCAGCCACGCCAGCTCCTTGCGCGCGAGGTTGCGGCGCTTCTCCTCCACCGCGTCGGCCAGCCGGGCGCGCTCGGCGCGGGCGAAGATCCAGTCCGCGTAGCCGCCCTCGTACTGCTCGACCCGGCCGCCCACGACCTCCCAGGTCCGGGTGCACACGGTGTCCAGGAACCACCGGTCGTGGGTCACGACCACCAGCGCCGTTCGGCGGGCCAGCAGGTGGTCGGCCAGCCAGCGCACGCCCTCGACGTCGAGGTGGTTGGTCGGCTCGTCCAGCACCACCAGGTCCAGCTCGCGCACCAGCGCCGCGGCCAGCGCCACCCGCCGCCGCTCGCCACCGGACATGGTCCCCACGACCGAGTCCAGCCCCAGCGCGGTGATGCCCAGGCCGTCCAGGATGTTGCGCACGCGGGTGTCGGCCGCCCACTCGTGCTCGGCGTCGAACCCCAGCGGGTCGATCACGGCGTTGCGGACGGTGGAGTCCGGCGGCAGCTCGGTGCGCTGCGTGACGACCGCCATCCGGACGTCGCGCTGCCGGCTGACCCGCCCGTCGTCGGGTTCGGCGACGCGGGCGAGCACCTCCAGCAGCGTGGTCTTGCCACCGCCGTTGAGCCCGACGACGCCGATCCGGTCGCCCGCACCCACGCCCAGCGACACCGAGTCCAGCAGCGGACGCACACCGAACGACTTGGAGACGGTCTCCAAGTTGACCAAGTTGGCCATCAACACAACCTTCAGCTAGTTACGCGTGGACTTCGGGCGGCGTCGGCCGCGGGGTCTCCTCCGCCCCGACGACCCGCGCCCCGGGCACCGGCCCCTGCGCGACCCGCACCGTCCGGCACACGCCCGCCCCGGCCAGCTCGGCCGCCACGCGGACCGCCGAGTCGCCGTCGGTGCACAGGAACGCGCACGTCGGACCCGAGCCGGACACCATGCCCGCCAACGCGCCCGCGTTGACCCCGGCGCGCAGCGTGCGGCGCAGGTTGGGGCGCAGGGACACGGCGGCGGCCTGGAGGTCGTTGCCCAGCAGCAGCGCGAGCTGCCGCGGGTCGCCGGACGCCAGGCCCTCCAGCACGGCCTCGGCGGGACCCACCCGCGGCGGGTCGCCGTCGGCGCGCAACCGGTCCAGCTCGTCGAACACCTCGGGCGTGGACAGGCCGCGCCGGTCGAAGGCCAGCACCCAGTGGAACGTGTGCCGCGCCAGCACGGGGACGATCTGGTCGCCCCGGTCGGTGCCCAGCGCGGTGCCGCCGTAGAGGGCGAACGGGACGTCCGCGCCGATCTTCGCGGCCAGGCCCGCCAGCTCGTCGCGCCCGATCTCCAGCCGCCACAGGGCGGCCAGGCCGACCAGGGTGGCGGCGGCGTCGGCGCTGCCGCCCGCCATTCCGCCCGCGACCGGGATGGACTTGCGGATCACCACCCGGACCTTGGGGTCGTCCACGTCGCGCCCGACGTGGGCGGCCAGCGCGCGCACGGCCCGCCAGGCCAGGTTGGACGGACCGGTGGGCACGGCGTCCGCGCCCTCCCCGTGCACCTCGACCCCGGGGTCGTCGGCGACCGCGACCGTCACCTCGTCGGTCAGGGACAGCGCCTGGAAGATCGTGACCAGGTCGTGGTAGCCGTCCGCGCGCGTCTCCCCGACGGCCAGGTGCAGGTTGACCTTGGCCGGGACGCGGACGGTGACCGGTGGCGGAACGACGGCGAGCACATAAAGAGCCTACGGGTTGTGCCCAAGAATCGGCTTCGTGCCGTTCACCGTCTCGCACGTGGCCGCGGTCGTGCCGCTCGCCCGGCGTCCCCTGGTCCCCTCCGCGCTGGTCATCGGCTCGATGGCGCCGGATCTGCCGTACTTCGCGGCGGTCCGGCCGTGGGGTGGTGAGCTGACCCACACCTGGTGGGGCGTCGCCGTGGTGGACGTGCCGATCGCGCTGCTCGCCCTGGCGCTCTACCGCGTGGTCCTGCACGAACCGGTGATGGCCCTGCTCCCCGGACGCGTGCGGGAGAAGGCGGCCGGCCTGCCCGCGCCGCGCTTCGGTCCGGCGTTGCCGCTGTCGGCGTTCGTCGGCGCGCTGACCCACGTCCTGTGGGACGGCTTCACCCACTCGGATGGCTGGGCGTTGCGCTTCCTGCCCTGGCTGGGGCGCGACGTGGTGCCGGGCCTGGGCGCGTACAAGGTCGCGCAGTGGCTGAGCGGTCTGGCCGGTGCTGTCGTCGTGGTGTGGTGGTGCCGGCGTTCCCTGGCCCGTGCCCCCGAGCTGCCGGTGCCCGCGCACTGCGCCCCACCGGCCCGTCCGGCTGTCGCCCGTGGGGGGTTGGTGCTGTTCGCGCTGGTCTTCACGGCCCTGGTGATCGACGGGCCGGAGCCGGAGGACTACCTGGTCGACGCGGTGATCGCCGTGCTGAGCGGTCTGGCGCTCGGTCTCGGCGCCTACAGAGCACTGCGCGCCCTCGGCCGGAGCCGAGAGCGCGCAGGCACCCGAGAACGGGTCAGACCGCGAGGACCGACCCGGAGAACGTCTGCTTGATGTAGTCCTTGACCTGCGGGGACTGCAGCAGCGCGAGCAGGTCCTTGATCCGCTTGTCGTCCTTGAGCTCGGCGCGGGTGACCAGGCCGTTGGCGTTGGGGTTGCCTTCGGCCTTCTCCAGCGCGAGGGCGTCGTTGGCGGGCTTGAGGCCGGCGTCGATCGCGTAGTTGCCGTTCACGACGGAGGCGTCGGTGTCCTCCAGCGACCGCGGTAGCTGCGCCGCCTCCAGCTCCACGAACTCCAGGTTCTTGGGGTTCTCGGCGATGTCGCGGATGGTCGCGGTCTTCTCCGCGCCCGGCTTGATCTTGATCAGGCCGTTGTCCTGGAGCAGCCGCAGGCCGCGGGCCTCGTTGGTGGCGTCGTTGGCGACGGCCACCTTCGCGCCGTCGGGCAGGTCGGCGAGCTTCTTGTGCTTCTTGGAGTAGACGCCGAGCGGCTCGATGTGGACGGGCCCGATCCACTCCAGCTTCGCGCCGCTCTCGGACTTAAAGGTGTCCAGGTAGGGCACGGTCTGGAAGTAGTTGGCGTCCAGCGAGCCGTCGACCAGCGCGGTGTTCGGCTGGACGTAGTCGGTGAACTCGACGACCTCGATCTTGAGGCCCTTGTCCTTGGCCAGGTTGTCCGCGACGTACCGCAGCACCTGGGCGTGCGGGACGGGGCTGACGCCCACCTTGAGCGCCGCATCCGGATCCGAAGCGGCACCGCCGGTCTGACCACTCCCGCAGCCGACCGCGGTCAGCAGCACGGCGACGAGGGCGGCACTGATACGCCTACGCATGGGAAATTTTTCCTTCAGTCAACTAAAAATTTCAGTCGGGTGGTGGGGTTGAACGGCAACGACGACGAGCACGGCGCACGTGGCGCGCGGCGCGCACGACGGGCGTGGCGGACGCGACGGGCGTGACGGGCACGACGGCGACCGGCTCCGACGCGGGTCGGGGCTGGGCTTGCGGCTCGGGCCGGGGCTTGCGCTCCGGCTTCGGGCTGGACTTGCGCGCCGACTCTCGGCCGGGGCGGGTGCTCCGGCTCGCGGGTTCGGCCGGCGGGTTCGGGCCGGCGGGTTCGGCCCGGCGGGTTCGGGCCGGCGGGTTCGGGCCGGCGGGTTCGGGCCGGCGGGCTCGCGGGCTTGGGCTTGGCGGCTTGGGCGCTCGGGTCCGGCGGTTCGGGCTCGCGGACCCGGGTCCGGCACTCGCCATGAGCGAGTGGCTCGGCGTGGACGGGTCAGACGGTGGAGGCGTGCCGGCGGCGGTCCACTGCTCGGGACACCCGGTTCGAGATCAGCTGGATGAGTGTCGCGATGACCGCCAGCACCGCCACGGTCGTCCACAGGTACCGGTCGTCGAAGCGCTGGTAGCCCATCCGCACCGCCACGTCGCCGAGACCTCCACCGCCGACCACGCCCGCCAGGGCGGAGTAGCCGAGGATGGCGATGGCGGTGACGCCGACGGCGTTGATCATCGCCGGCAGCGACTCGCGCATCAGGACCGAGCGGACGATCTTGAACGTGGACGCCCCCGTGGTGACCGCGGCCTCCACCACCGAGAAGTGCACTTCCGCCAGCACGTTCTGCACCAGCCGGCCGACGAACGGGATCGCGCCCACCGCGAGCGGCACGATCGCCGCCGTCGGTCCGATGGTGTTGCCCAACAACAAGCGGGTGAACGACATCAGCAGGATCAGCAGGACCAGGAACGGCATCGACCGCCCCAGGTCCACGATGAAGCCGAGCAGGTTGTGCACCACCGGCTTCGGCCGCAACCCGCCGGGAGCGGTGAGTTGCAGCCAGATGCCGACGGGAATGCCGAGCAGCACAGCGATCAGGGTGGAGACGGCCACCATGTAGAGGGTCTGGCCGGTGGCGACCAGGACGCCGTCGAACACGGTGGACCAGGGTGTTGCAGACCTCACGCAGCTACTCCCTGCGGACCGGTCAGGGTCCGCCGCACTGCCCCACCCGCGTCCGCGATGAATTCGAGCGCCGAGTCGGCGCGTTCTCCGTTCAGGCCGACGCGGAAGCGCGCGACCGGGGTTTCGCCGAGCCGGGTCAGGCCGCCGCCGAGCAGGTTCAGCTCGACGCCGAACCGCGAGGTGGCCTCCGGCAGCAGCGCGCCGACCGCGGCGAAGCCGACCAGCACCACGTCCGCCACGCGGTCGTAGGCCTTCTCGGCGGCCGGGTTCTGGTCGACGGCGGGCAGCAGCGACGAGGCCGTGCGGGAACCGGCGTCGGCGACCAGGTCGAGCACCTTGCCGTGCTCCACCACGCGGCCGTCCTCCAGCACCGCGACGTCGTCGCAGATCTTGCGGACCACGCCCATGTCGTGGGTGACCACGAGGACCGTCACGCCCAGCTCGGCGCGCGCCCGGTCCAGCACGGTCAGCACGGAGCCGGTGGTCTCGGGGTCCAGGGCGGAGGTCGGTTCGTCGGCCAGCAGCACCGACGGGCTGGCGGCGAGGGCGCGCGCCACGGCGATGCGCTGGCGCTGCCCGCCGGAAAGCTGGTCGGGGTAGGAGCCGGCCTTGTCGGTCAGGCCGACCAGGTCGAGCAGCTCGGCGACGCGGGTGCGGCGCTGCGGGCCGGGGACGCCGGCGGACTCCAGCGGCAGCGCCACGTTGCCCGCGGCGGTGCGCTGACGCAGCAGCGAATCCCCTTGCGGCACAACGCCGATCTGGCGACGGGCGTTGCGCAGGGCGGTGCCGCCCAGGGAGACCAGGTCGGTGCCGTCGACGCGGATCGCGCCGCTGTCGGGGCGCTCCAGGAGCGCGACGCACCGGGCCAGGGTGGACTTGCCCGCCCCGCTGGGGCCGACGACGCCGAGGACGGTGCCCGCGGCGACGTCCAGGTTCACGCCGTCCAGTGCGCGAACCTGTCCGGTACTCCCGGGGAAGGTCTTGGTGAGGTTCTCGACAGTGATCACGTTTTCGCTCCACGACTGCACGCGGCAGCGCACGCTCGTGGCGTGCGCGTCCGGGGACTCAGCTCAGGTAGATGCCCAGCGCGGTAGGGCGCGTAGGGCGGCGAGGACTTGAGAGGCGCCTAGGCTTCTAGTAGCTGCGACAGCCCGATACCGTGCGGCGGCCGTGGTCGACGACTCGCCGTCGAGTGAGCATTCGCATCCTGGGCACGTGATCCTCCATCGATCCTGGCTGAAGCACCTGCCCCATGGGGGGTGGTTGCTGCGGCGTCGTGGAGCCAGGTCTCTCGGCCGCTCGGGATGGCAGCACGAGTACACCCGACGGACCTGCCCGAACGCAAGCCTGGACGCGGATCGTTCGTCAAATCACACTTTCGGCCGAAAGATCACCGGCTAGATTGATGAGGCGGCTTCGGCTATCCGGACGAAATCTCCTACGTCCAGTTGTTCGCCCCGCGCGCCCGGGTCCACACCCGCGCTGACCAGCAGTTGCTCGGCCTTGGCGGCCGATCCGGCCCAACCGGCGAGCGCCCCGCGCAACACCTTGCGCCGCTGCGCGAAAGCCGCGTCCACCAACGAGAACACGGTTTTCTGGTCCACTGTGGACAGGGGCGCGTGGCGCTCGAACGCGACCAGCGCGGAGTCCACGTTGGGCACCGGCCAGAACACCTGGCGCGACACCGGCCCGGCCCGGCGGGCGTCGGCGTACCAGGCGAGCTTGACGCTCGGGACGCCGTAGACCTTGCTGCCGGGACCCGCCGCCATGCGGTCGGCGACCTCCGCCTGGACCATCACCAGGCCCGTGCGGAGGGTGGGCAGTTCGGCCAAGAGGTGCAGCACCACCGGCACTGCCACGTTGTAAGGGAGGTTCGCCACCAGGGCCGTGGGCTCTTCGGGGAACTGGTCGGCGGTGACGCGCATCGCGTCGGCCTCGATCACCGTGAGCCGCGAGGCCGGCTCGGGCGCGCGCTCGGCGGCCGTCCGCGGGAGTCGCCGGGCCAGGACCGGGTCGATCTCGACGGCCACCGTGGCGCGACACGAGGGCAGCAACGCCAGCGTCAGGGAGCCCAGGCCGGGACCGACCTCCAGGACCACGTCGTCGGGCCGCAGGTCCGCAGAAGCGACGATCTTGCGCACGGTGTTGGGGTCGTGGACGAAGTTCTGCCCCAGCTTCTTGGTGGGGCGGATGTCCAGCTCGGCGGCCAGCCGACGAACGTCGGCCGGGCCGAGGAGCGCACTCCCCGGCCCGGCTGACGATGAAGCGTCACTCACAGGTGAAACTTACGGCAGGCCCAGCTTCTGCTGGCAGTGGGGCCACGCCGAGTAGCCGCCGCGGGCGTCGCGGAGCTTGGTCGCGATGGCGATCTGCTGCTCGCGGGTGGCCTGGTGGGGGTACTCGGCGTACTGCCGGCCGCCGTACGCGTCCCACGTGCCCTTGTTGAACTGGAGGCCGCCGTAGTAGCCGTTGCCGGTGTTGATGGCCCAGTTGCCGGTGGCCTCGCAGTAGGCCAGCCGGTCCCAGATCTCGCCGTCCGGCGGGAGCTTGGTGCCGACCTTGACCCTCTTCGGCTTGGCCTCCTTGACGACCTTCGCGCCCAGCTTCTCGCGGTTGGTCTCCTGGCCGTTCTTGATCGTCACGCGGTAGGTGACGATCTGCTCGCCGGCCTCGCCCGGGTCCAGGACCTCTTTCTGGCCCTTCATCATCGAGTCGTCCGGGACCTCCTCGACGGGCGGCGCGATGGCCTCCGTCGCGTTGATCACCGACACGCCCGTGCGGGAGATGTGGACCTCGGCGCCGTTGGTGATGCGCAGGTCGCCCGCGGTCTCCAGCTTGTCGTCCGGGCCCAGCGTGAGGTTCTGGGTCTTGAGCAGCTCGTCCACCGTCACGGCGGTGGTCTGGATCTGCTGCGGCTGGTTGCCGCCGTCGTACAGCGTGATCGTCTTGAGACTCTTGACCTCCAGCGACAGGCCGGACAGCGGGACGTCCATGCCGCGGTCGTGGGAGAGCCACGCGCCCTCGTCGTCGACCTTGAGCTGGTCCAGGGCCTCGTCCACGGTGACCGAGCGGACCCAGCCCTCGCGCTGCTCGCCGTCCACGGTGAGCTTGACCAGGCGACCGCGGTCCAGCGAGATCTTGCCGCCGTCGGAGACCTTCGCCTGGGGGGACGGGCTGAGCGCGTCGTGCTCGCCGATCGTGATGCCCTCGTCGGCGAGGATCTCGCCGACCGTGGACTCGTAGGTGTGGACGGTCTTCGTCTCGCCGTCGACGTCGACGGTGACGGCCTTGTCCATCGCGATGGCGGTGGCGCCGCCGCCGGAGATGCCCACCAGGACGGTGGCGACGGCGGCCTTGAGGAAGCGGCGCTTCCACTTCCCGGCGGCTTCGACCAGGGCGGCGGGCGGTGCGCTGGGCTTCTCGACAGCCAGGCCGCCGGCGACACGGTCCTGGGAGACCTCGTCCGGGATGATGATCGGGGGGAGGAGCGTCGTCTCGGCGTTGATGAGCTTGATCAGCTCGTCGACGTCGACGTTCGCGTTGGCCAGCAGTTCGTCCGCGTCGGGTCCGAGGACCTCCAGGACGTCGTCCGGCGTGATGCTGAAGACCGTGGTCTCCCAGTCGGACCAGTCCGGCTCGGGTCTGTCCAGGACATCGACGCTGGTCGATTTCACGGGCGTAAACCAGTCGGTGTCCTCGTTGAACGAGTTCACGGGGTTCCATACCTCCTGAAGGCGCGAAGCCGTGCTCCGCGCACGTTCGGTGTCGGCGGTCAGCTAGTGATCTCCGGCAACTCCCGTGCGTGTCGACTTCTCGCTTCTGGCTACGTAGACCCGCCCCGACTGCGGGTGCGCCCCACGGGACTTTCGAACATGGGGCACGGTCACGGGACCGTAACGGGTGTACGGGGGTTGTGCAAACACCCCGATCGGCGTTGTGAGTTCGCTCACCCCGTCAGGGGAGCAAGGTGGTCCGCCGATCGTCGTAAGCACTACTGCGACTGCACCAAGTCACTGAGCCCGAAGACCCGCTCGGCGTTTCGGGTGACAGTTGACGCTAGTTCCGCTGGTTCGAGATCACGCAGTGTCGCGAGGTCGCGGAGCGTGTAGTTGGCGCAGAAGGGCTCGTTCGGGCGACCTCGGAACGGGTGCGGGGTCAGGAACGGCGCGTCGGTCTCCACCAACAGGTGGTCCGCCGGCACCCACCGCGCCGCTTCCCGCAGGGCGTGGGCGTTCTTGAAGGTCACCGTGCCGGCGAACGACAGCACGAACCCCCGGTCCACACAGGACCGCGCGAACGCGAGGTCGCCGGAGAAGCAGTGGAAGACCACAGTGGACGGCGCGCCCTCCTCGTCCAGGACCTTGAGGATGTCGTCGTGCGCTTCCCGGTCGTGGATCATCAGCGGCTTGCCGACGCGCTTGGAAAGCTCGATGTGCCAACGGAAAGCGTCGTGCTGGGCGGCCGGCGGGGCGTAGTCCCAGTAGTAGTCCAGGCCGGTCTCGCCGACCGCGACCACGCGCGGCCGGGCGGCCAGGCGCTCCAGTTCGGACCGGTCGGCGTCGGTGAACTCCGACGTGCGGGTCGGGTGCAGGGCGACGGCGGCGAAGACCCGGTCGTCCCACGTGGCGGCCTCGGCGGCCCACCGGGCGGACTCGACCGTGTCCGCGACGGTGATCACCCGGTCGACACCGGCGGCGTTCGCCCGGTCGAGCATCCCTCTTACCTGCTCGGGTGTTTCCGCGCCGCAGGCGTCGAGGTGGGTGTGGGCGTCGACCACCGGCGCCGGAAGCGCTTCCGGGACCGGTGGCCGCTCGCCCTTGCGCGGGGTCACGAGGTGACGATCGGGGCCCACTCCGGGCCGGTCTCCGCCAGCTCCGGCGCGAGCTTGGCGAACAGCGGCGCGGGCTTGGCCAGCGGCCGGCCCACCTCGATCGGCGTGGACTCCCACTTGGCCTGCTCGGCCGCGTAGTCACCGGTGAGCACCGGGTACTTGCGGTCGGGCACGTCGAGGTCGGTGACCTCGTTGATCGACGGCTGGGCCGACCACACGCCGGTGCCGCCCAACGCCTCGTGCACCTTCTGCGCCGAGTGCGGCAGGAACGGCGTGAGCAGCGCGTTCGCGTCCTGGACGACCTGCAGCGCGGTGTGCAGGACGGTGTCGCGGCGCGCCGGGTCGTCCTTGAGCTTCCACGGCTCCTGGTCGGACAGGTAGCGGTTGGCCGCGCCGACGACCTTCATCGCCTCGCCCACGGCCTGCTTGAACCGCGACCGCCGCAGGTTCGAGCCGACGACGTCGAAAGCGGCCCTGGACTGCTGGAGGAGCGCCTCGTCGGCGTCGGTGCGGGTGCCCGGGGTCGGGACCGCGCCGAC
Organism: Saccharothrix sp. NPDC042600; assembly: GCF_040647305.1. Lineage (NCBI taxonomy): Bacteria > Bacillati > Actinomycetota > Actinomycetes > Pseudonocardiales > Pseudonocardiaceae > Saccharothrix > Saccharothrix sp. NPDC042600. The sequence goes on from NZ_JBEZBW010000003.1 coordinate 64,154, forward strand.
GTTCTTGTGCGCCATCGAGATGGACCGGTTGACCAGGTTGCCCCACTCGTTGGCCAGCTCGAAGTTGGTGCGGCGGACGAACTCGTCCCAGGTGAAGTCGGTGTCCTGGTTCTCCGGGCCGGCCACGGAGATGAAGTAGCGCAGCGCGTCCGGGCCGAACTCGCGCAGGAAGTCCGTCACGTAGATGACGGTGCCGCGCGAGGTGGAGAACTTCGAGCCGCTCATGGTGAGGAACTCGCTGGAGACGACCTCGGTCGGCAGGTTCAGCTCGCCGAACACGCCCGGCTGCCCGCCCTTGGCGCCCTGGCCGTTCTGGCCGAGCAGGAGCGAGGGCCACATCAGGGAGTGAAAGGTGATGTTGTCCTTGCCCATGAAGTAGTAGCCCTGGGCGTCGCCGGTCCAGAACTCCTTCCAGGCGTCGTCGTCACCGCTGCGGCGCGCCCACTCGACGCTGGCGCTCAAGTACCCGATCACCGCGTCGAACCACACGTAGAACCGCTTGAGCGGCTGGTCGCGCCACCCGTCCAGGGGGATCGGCACGCCCCAGTCGAGGTCGCGGGTGATCGCGCGCGGGCGGAGGTCCTTGATCAGGTTCTGGCTGAACTTGAGCACGTTCGGGCGCCACTCGGTGCGCGTCCGGAGCCAGCCGCCGAGCGCGTCGACGAACTGCGGCAGGTCCAGGAACAGGTGCTCGGTCTCGACGAACTTCGGCGTCTCGCCGTTGATCCGGCTGCGCGGGTTCTTCAGGTCGATGGGGTCGAGCTGGTTGCCGCAGTTGTCGCACTGGTCGCCGCGCGCGCCGTCGTACCCGCAGATCGGGCAGGTGCCCTCGATGTAGCGGTCGGGCAGGGTCCGGCCGGTGGACGGGCTGATGGCGCCCATCTCCGTCTTCGGGATGACGTACCCGTTGTTGTAGAGGGCGAGGAAGAGGTCCTGCACCACCTTGTAGTGGTTGCCGGTGGTGGTGCGGGTGAACAGGTCGTAGGACAGGCCCAGCCCGTGCAGGTCCTCGGCGATGACGCGGTTGTACTTGTCGGCCAGCTCGCGCTCGGTGAGCCCCTCCTTCTCCGCCTGGACGGAGATGGGGGTGCCGTGCTCGTCCGTGCCGGACACCATCAGCACCCGGTGCCCCGACATCCTCATGTAGCGCGAGAACACGTCGGAGGGGACACCGAACCCTGATACGTGACCGATGTGACGGGGCCCGTTGGCATACGGCCACGCCACCGCGGTCAACACGGAGGCACTCATGGGCCAAGCCTACGGAGCCCCCGCCACTCCGTTTCGCGCGGCTCGCCGTCCGAAGGGCGACACGGTCCCGCCGCCCGGTTCGGACCGGGCGGCGTGGTGCGGGGCGCCGAGCCGGCCGGCGCCTCGCGGTCGCCCGAGCCGCCCGTCAGCCTCCGCTGACCACGGCGTCGTACAGGGCCTTCTTGCTCACGCCCGCCGCCTGCGCCACCTCGGCCGCCGCCGCCTTGAGCCGCTCGCCGTCCGCGACCCGCTGCTTGACCTCGGCGACCAGCGACTCCATCGAGGGACCCTCCGTCGGGGCAGCCGGTCCCAGGACCACCGTGATCTCGCCCTTCACGCCCTCGGCCGCCCATTCGGCCAGCTCACCGAGCCCGCCGCGCCGCACCTCCTCGTAGGTCTTCGTCAGCTCCCGGCACACCGCCGCCCGCCGGTCCTCCCCCAGCACGGACGCCGCGTCCGCCAGGGTGGCCGCCAGCCGATGGGGTGATTCGAAGAACACGCACGTGCGCGGTTCCGAAGCCAATGCCGCGAACCAGCGCTGCCGCTCCCCTTGCTTGCGCGGCGGGAAGCCCTCGAAGCAGAAGCGGTCCGACGGGAGCCCCGAGACGGCCAGGGCCGTGGTCACCGCCGAAGGACCCGGCAGGCACGTCACCACCAGCCCCTCCTCGACGCACGCCGCGACCAGGCGGTAGCCCGGGTCGGACACGCTGGGCATGCCGGCGTCGGTCACCAGCAGCACGGTCTTGCCGGCGTGCAGCGACTCCAGCAGGCCGGGCAGGCGGCTGGTCTCCACCTGGTCGTAGAAGCTCACCACCCGCCCGCCGACCTCGACGTCGAGCGCCGCCGCCAACGAGCGCAGCCGCCGTGTGTCCTCGGCCGCGACCACGTCCGCCGTGGCCAGGGCGTCGACCAGCCGCGCCGAAGCGTCTCGGACGTCGCCGAGCGGAGTAGCGGCGAGCACCAAACGGCCTGATCCGGATACAGGTCTCACACCGTTCACCCTACGATCGGCCCCGTGAGCCTGATCGCACCGCAGTCCGCAGACGACGTGGTCGACGTCGGGGACGTCCCCCCGGCCAGCCCGCCACCGGGCAACGACCGCGCGACTCGGGCGCAGCAGCTCGAACCGGGACCGCTGAGCAGCCCCCTGCGCGGGTGGCTGGTCACGCTGGCCGTGGCGCTGCTCGGCGGCGTGGTGCGGTTCTGGAACCTCGGGTTCCCCACCGACAAGGGGACCCCGATCTTCGACGAGAAGCACTACGTGCCGCAGGGCGCGCAGGTGCTGAAGAACGGCGGGTACGAGGACAACCCCGGCTACGAGCTGATCGTCCACCCGCCGCTGGGCAAGCAGCTCATCGCGATCGGCGAGTGGCTGTTCGGCTACGACGGCGTGGGCTGGCGCTTCGCGTCCGCGCTGGCCGGGACGCTGACCATCCTGCTGGTGGTGCGGATCGCGCGGCGCATGTCGCGGTCGGACCTGATCGGCGCGATCGCCGGTGTGCTGCTCATCGCGGACGGCGTGAGCCACGTCCAGTCCCGGATGGGGATGCTGGACATCTTCCTGGCGTTCTTCGTGGTGGTCGCGTTCGCGTGCCTGGTGGCCGACCGCGAGCAGGTGCGGGCGCGGCTGGCCGTCGCGGTGCGCGAGGGGTGGGCGACGCGGTCGGTGTTCGGGCCGGCGCTGGGTTTCCGCTGGTGGCGGTTTGGCGCGGGCGTCGCGCTGGGGCTCGCGTGCGGCGTGAAGTGGTCCGGGCTGTGGTACATCGCGTTCTTCGGCGTGCTGTCCGTGGTGTGGAGCGCGCTGGCGCGGCGGGCCGCGGGCGTCGAACGGCCGTGGGCGGGCGCGTTCGTGCGGGACATGCTGCCGTCGCTGTTCGCGCTGCTCGTGATCCCGATCCTGGCGTACCTGGCGACGTGGTGGTCCTGGTTCGCCAGCGAGACCGCCATCGACCGGCACGTGGTGGGCGCCAAGCTGCCCGACGACTCGTGGGTCCCCGACCCGCTGCGCGCGCTCTGGTACTACAGCAGCAACGTGCTGGACTTCCACACCAAGCTGGTCACGTCGGACACCAACCGGCACCCGTGGGAGTCCAAGCCGTGGACGTGGCCGATGGGCCTGCGCCCGATGCTCTACTACTACGAGGGCGCGGTCACCGGCTGCGGCGCGGCGTCGTGCGTGGGCGCGATCATGCTCATCGGCACGCCGGCGATGTGGTGGCTGGCGTTCCCCGTGCTGGCGTGGGCGCTGTGGAAGTCGATCGCGAAGCTGGACTGGCGGTACGCGGCGGTCCTGGTCGGCTACGGCGCGGGCTTCCTGCCGTGGTTCGTCAACGTGGACCGGCAGATGTACTTCTTCTACGTGACGCCGATGGCCCCGTTCCTGGTGCTGGGCATCGCGCTGGCGCTGGGCGAGGTCCTGGGCGGGGCAGCGTCGGGCCAGGAACGGCGCGGTACGGGGTTGCTGGCGGTGGCCTTGTACGTGGGGCTGGTGGTGGCGAACTTCGTGTGGCTGTGGCCGATCCTGAACGGCATCCCGATCACACCGGAGATGTGGGAGGCCCAGCGCTGGCTGCCGTCCTGGCGGTGACGCGTGCGGGCGCCGGCAGGACGTTCCCGCCGGCGCCCCGCGGTTGTCAGGCCGGGTCCGGGGAACGTCCGTCACCGACGGACACGGCGACTTCCGGTCCGTCCTGCGACGAGGGCGCGGTGGACACCAGGGCGGGCGGCACGTCGACGGGTGGCGTGAACTGCTCCTCGGAGCGCATTCGCGGCGGTGTGGCGGCCCACGGTTTGAGGTTCTGCACGACGTCCTCGTAGAACCCCGTCACCGCGTCGAGCACGGAATCGATGAACGAATTCCGCCCGATTCCGCGCTTGCTGCCGGCCGGTACCGAGCGGGCGACACGGAAACCACGGATCTCCCGATTCGGATCCGCCACCAGGACGCCGGGGTTCGCGCGCACCACGCGCAACAATTCCGACGCCCCGGCTCCGCGCGCGTGGAGGGCGAACGCTTCCAGGCGAATCGTCTCGGGTGCGTCTTTCAACTGGCGCACGAGCCAGTTGACGCGGGTGGTGGGACGACCTTCCCGTGGTGCGTCGACGTCGACGTGGCAGATCACCTGACCAGCGCGCAGGTCGGCGGTCACCTGGAGCGTGCCCACCGTGCCGGGGATCTGGACGCCCGCCGTGAGCCTGCCTTCCGAGACGAGCTGGTTGACCTGCTTGGACACCCGCAACGGCGGCTCGGCCACCTCCTTGCGCGGCAGCGCGGGAGTCACCTCGGTCCCGAGCTTGCGGCCGAGTTGCAGGCAGGCGAACCGGATCAGCGCGTCGAACCGCAGCGCCACCTCGGGGGCGGTCCGGTCGGTGGCGCGCAGCGTGCCGGCTTGGATCGCCTCCCGCAGCGGCACCCATGACTGGCCCATGTCCTCGAAAGCCATGGCCCCCGACCTGGGGTGCTCCAGATACCTGATCAACTCGCCCAGCACCCAGGCCTGGTCGGGGTCGGCCACGCCGCGGTGCTCCTTCTGCATCACGGCTTCGCACAGGACCTGCGTCCAGGGCAAGTGGTGCAGAGCGACCTTCTTGACCTTGCGGCGGTCCACCGGGGTCGGGTGTTGCCCGGGCAGCGCGGCGATCTCGTTGGAGATGGTGATCAGCGCGTCGAACCCCCGCTCTCGGGCGACGTCCAGGTAGTTCTCCAACTGCTCGCGCTGCAGCTCGTTGGTGCCGGTCTTGACCTCGACCAGCGCCGTCCACGTCCGCTGTCCGCGCGTGACGCGGATCAGGCCGTCCGGGATGAACTTCTTGCCCTCGATCTCGAACGGCACCTCGATGAAGGTCTGCACGGCGGCGGCCGGGGCCCCGAAGGGCTGGGTCAGGGCGCGGCCGAACTCCCGAACAGCGGACATCACCGCCAACAAAGCCGAGGTCGCCCGGCGTTCCTGTTCTTCCGCGCCATTGATGCCCGAGGTGGGAATCAGTCTCGCGGCGTGCCAGTTCTCCTCGGACGACATCGACCACCTCGCTGTGCATGCGCGGATTCGGTGAAACAACGCATAGTTCGACAGCGGCAGCACCATCGTTACCCGCCCGATGGCACTTCACCCGTTCGGTCGCCAGGAGAGCCGGTCAGCGCGGGAGTTCGGTGAGGACGGCGTTGCGGGTGCTTTCGAAGATCACCGAGCTGCGGAAGCTGAGGACCTCGCGGCGTTCGCTGAGCCGGTCGATCAGGAACTCGTGCAGGTGTTCCAGGTCCTGCACGGCGACGTGGATGAGGAAGTCGTCGTCGCCCGCGCAGACGTAGGTCGCCAGCACCTCCGGCAGGCCGATCAGGGCCGCCTTGAAGTTGTCGATCACCGCTCGGCTCAGCGGGCGGATGCGGCAGGCCACGAACGCCTCGACGCCGCGGTTCAGCGCGGCCAGGTCGATGTCCGCGTGGTAGCCCTTGATCACGCCGCGTTCGCGCAGCAGCCTGACCCGTTCCAGCGCGGTGGACGGGGCCACGCCCAGTCGTCTGGCCAGTTCGCGGTTCGTGAGCCGGGCATCTGTCTGGAGATGCCTGATGATCGCCGAATCAAGTTCGTCCACGGGGTGATCATGCCAGGTTCCACCGAATAGGGTTCGGCAGCGAGGCCACACCACGACACAGGTGGCTAGCTTCGGCGGTAATCCACCGGTCGAATGAACGGAATTCCGCTGTGCTGCCAACCAGGATCGTGCTCGTCCTCCGCGCCGACCTCCCGCCCGGCCTCGCCGCCAACGCCGCCGCCGTCCTCGGCCTCAGCCTGGGTGCCCGCCTGCCCGGCACCGTCGGTGCCGACGGCGAGGACGCCGACGGCACCACCCACCCCGGGATCACCAGCCACCCCGTCCCCGTCCTCACCGCCGACGCCGCGACGATCAAGGCCCTGCACGCCGCCGACGGCGTCACGGCGATCGGGTTCACCGAGGTCGCCCGCCGCGCCCGCGCCTACGACGCCTACCTCGAAGACCTCGCCCGCGCGCACGACCCCGAGTTCGTCGCCGTCGCCCTGCACGGGCCGCGCGCGGTGATCACCAGGTTGACCCGCGAGTTGCCGTTGATGTCATGAGGCTCACCGCGATGTACCTGGGGGCGGTGCTCGGGCCCGGTGTGCTGGTGCTGCCCGCGTTGGCGACCCGGGAAGCGGGACCGGCGTCGATCCTCGCCTGGGTGCTGCTGCTGGCGTTGAGCGTCCCCGTGGCCATGTCGTTCGCCGAGCTGGGCACCCGCCACCCCGGCGGGCACGGTGTCGCCGGGTTCGTGGGGCGGGCGTTCGGGCCGCGCGCCCAGCGGACCGTCGCCTGGTGGTTCGCCGCGGTGGGCGTGCCGGTCGGGGTGTTGGGTGGCGCGCTGGTCGGCGGGCAGTACGTGGCGCACGCGGTCGGCGGGCACCCGCTGGTGTGGGGGACGGCCGTCCTGGTCGCCGCGTTCGCCGCGAACCACGCCGGGCTCCGGGTCTCCGCCACCGCCCAGGTCCTGCTGGTCGGCCTGCTGGTCGCGCTGGTGGCGGTCGCCATCGCGTTCCGGGCGCCGCACGTCACCGCCGCCGACTTCCGGCCGTTCGCGCCGCACGGCTGGCTCGCGGTCGGGACGGCGGCGACCGTGCTGTTCTTCGCCTTCGCGGGCTGGGAGGCGGCGAGCCACCTGTCCGGCGAGTTCCCCGATCCCAAGCGGGCGACGCGGCGGACGTTGGCCGTGGTCGCCGTGCTCTACCTGGGGTTGGCGGTGACGACGGTGGCCGTGCCGGGGGACGTGCCGCTCGCCGTGCTGCTGGAACGGGCGTTCGGGCCGTCCGCGCGGGTGGTGACGGCGGTCGCGGCGGTGCTGTTGAGCTTCGGCGCGCTCAACACCTACCTGGCCGGCGCGGTGCGGCTCGGCACGGCGATGGGGCTCAAGCGGTCCCTGGGCGTGCAGGCCGGGTGGTGCGCGGTGCTGCTCGTGGCGACCGCCGTGTGGGAGGTCGAGCTGGCCACGCTCATGGGTGTCACCGCCACGACGTTGGCGGCGGTGACGGCGGCGGGCATGGCGGCGGCGGTCAAGCTGCTGCCGCGCAAGGCCCCGCCCGCCGTCGCCCTCGCGTTCACGCTGGTGGTGCTGGGGTTCTCCGGCTGGTGGCTGGTGGTGCCGGCCGCGGTCAGCGCACTGGCCTGGTCGGCGGCTCCGGCCGGTCGATCAGCCGCGTCACCGGGCCCTCCTTGCTGACGCCCGCCTGGGACAGCCACGAGCCCAGCTCGGCCCGGATGGACGACAGCGTCGGCCGCTTGGCCGGGTCGGCGTCCAGCGCGTTGGTCAGCAACCGGGTGTGGGCGCTGTGCTGCGGCAGCTTCACGCACGGCTCGCCCTGCGCCGCCGCCATCAGCGACGAGATCGGGTTCTCCCGCGACCCGCGCGGCGGGTGGCCGGTCAGGGCGTAGCTGACCGTGGCGGCGAGCTGCCAGGCGTCCGACGCCGGGCTGGCCGCCTCGCCGCGCGCGGTCTCGGGGGCCAGGAAGTCCGGGGTGCCGACCATCATGCCGGTGGCGGTCAGCGTGCTGTCGCCCTTGGACCGGGCGATGCCGAAGTCGATCAGGTGCGCCGTGCCGCTGCCGTCCACGATCACGTTCGACGGCTTCACGTCCCGGTGCAGCACGCCCTGCTCGTGGGCGGCGGCCAGCGCGTCGGCCATGTTCACCCACAGGCGGGCGGCGAGGGTGTCCTGGAGCAGGCCGTTCTTCAGGACGACGTCGGACAGCGGCTGGCCGTCGATGTACTCCATGACGATGGCCAGGCCGTCCGGGTCCTGCACGATGTCGAACACGCGCACGCAGTTCGGGTGCCGCACCGCCGCCAACGCCCGCGCCTCGCGCAGCATCCGCTGCTCGGTGTCGTTGTCCGGGGCGTGCGCGAGCTTCACCGCGACCGTGCGGTCGAGCTGGGTGTCCACCGCGAGCCACACGGTGCCGAACCCGCCCCGCCCGAGCTGGCGGACGCGGCGGAACCGGCCGCCCGCCGGGTTCCACACCTTGCCCGAGTCCGCGGTCGGCGCGGGGGTCGGCGGGCCCGAGGACGCGCCCGGGCCGAACGGCAGCGGGCCCGGCGTGTCGGCCAGCTGCGCGGGCTGCTGCTCCACGCGCGTCGGGCGCGGCGGCTCCGCGCCCGGCACGGGCGGCACCTCGGCGACCCGCGTCGGCGGGTACTGGCGCGGCGGGACCGGCTTCGGGGCCGGCGGCGTCGGGTTGTACGGCGGGACCGGCCGGTACGGCGGCACGTGCGCGGGCTGGTAGGGCGGCGGCTTGCCGGCCGGCTGGTACGGCGGCGGGTTCTGCGCGTTGTTCTGGGGGTTGTTCTGCCGCGCGGACACGGCCGGCTGCGGCGGGGTGGAGCGCGCCGGCGACGCGCCCGGCTGGGGCGTGGCCGGGGTACCGCGGTCGCGGCCGGGGCGGTTGAGCATGGCGGTAGTCAACCCGAAAATCCGCACGACGAGTGAGCCGATCAGCGCAATCGGGAAGAACCCGAGCAACAGGTGCCCCACCAGCGTCACGGGCAGTGCCGACGTGGCCACCAGGAGCACCACGAAGGGCGGCCAGAACACCCGGCGCGGCCAGTTGGGGCCGAGCCGGAACGCCGACCCGGCCTGCATCATCACGAACACCAGGCACAGCAGCGCGAGCACGGCGGTGACGCACGACGCGATCAGGAACACCGTCCCGGACCGGCCGGTGATCGCGGTGATGATCGACGGCGCGCCGACCAGGTAGCGCTCCTGGGTGAACGCCATGCACGGCGACTCCGCCAGCGACCTCATGCCGTAGAGCGCGCCGCGTTGCAGGGCCTGTGCGGTGCCGGAGAACAGCACCCACGGCAGCACCAGCGTGCTGGTCACGCCCAGCACGGCGAACATCGCCCCGGTGACCGGACCGTAGGAGTTGCCGACGACCCGGCGGATCGTGATCGACAGCAGCGCGGCGACGGTCGGCAGGACGCCGATCAGCGCGCCGAGCGCGGTCGTGGTCCACGCCCAGTCGCCCGGGCACAGGGGGACGCCGGTAAAGCCGTGCAGCCAGTCCAGCAGCGACTTGGCCAGCTCCACGCCCTCCACCACCCCTTCTCGTCGCCTCTCAGGGTACGGGTGAGGGCCACGCCGACATGGCCGCCTCCGCAACATGGCGGAGTTCTTCGCGCGTCGCGCCGTCGCGGGCGAGGTCGGACATGCCGCGCACGACGGCGGCGACGTACACGGCGAGGGCGTGCGGGTCGGTGCTCGTCGGCAGTTCGCCGGTGGTGACGTCGTGCCGGATCTTGTCCTCGACGGCGGCGACGGCGGCCTCGCGCAGGTGCCCGAGTTCGGGGGCGCTGAGGATCAGGCAGCCGCGCGGCCGGTCGGCGGCGGTGTACTCGACGGCGGCCTCCCGCAGGACGCGTTCGACGGCCCGGCGCGCCGTGGGCTCCTCGGCGATGGCCCGGGTGGTGAACGCGCCGTACGTGCGGGCGTACCGCTCGACGACCTCGGTGAACAGCGCTTTCTTGTCGCCGAACGCGGCGTAGAGGCTCGGCGGGTTGACGCCGGTGAGCTTGGTGAGGTCGGCGACGGACGTCGCGTCGTACCCGGCGCGCCAGAAGGCACGCGTCACCTGGTCGAGCACTTCCTCCCGGTCGAACCCACGCCTGCGCCCCGCCACGCCGCCATTTTATAACGACCGCTACAGTGGCTTTCTGTAATGGTCACTACAGATTGGCGGGGTCATGAGGACAGCGCTGGTGACGGGGGCGAGCCGGGGCATCGGGCGGGCGATCGCGCTGCGCCTGGCGGCGGACGGCCTGCGGGTGGCGGTGCACTACGCACGGGACGAGGTGGCGGCGAAGGAGGTCGTGGCGCAGGCGGGCCGCGGGGCGTTCGCGGTGCGGGCGTCGCTGCCGGACGAGGTGGACGCGCTGTTCGCGGACCTGCCCGAGCTGGACGTCGTGGTGAACAACGCGGGGATCGGGCTGCCCAAGCCGATCGAGGACGTCACGCCGGACGAGTTCGACGAGGTGTTCGGGGTGAACGTGCGGGCGCCGTTCTTCGTGGTGCAGCGGGCGCTGCCGGTGCTGCGCGACGGCGGGCGGATCGTGAACATCTCGTCGGGGGTGACGCGGATCGCCTTCCCGGAGGGGATCGCGTACTCGATGACCAAGGGGGCGCTGGACACGTTCACGCGGACCTTGGCACTGCACCTGGGGCCGCGCGGGATCACGGTCAACACGGTCGCGCCGGGAGTGGTGGACACGGACGTCAACGCCGGGTGGCTGCGGGGCGACCCCGTGGCGGAGGCGAGCGTGGCGGCTCGGACGGCGTTGGGGCGGGTCGGGCAGCCGGGGGACATCGCGGACGTCGTGTCGTTCGTGGCTTCCGAGGACGCGCGCTGGGTGACCGGGGCGTGGATCGACGCGACCGGGGGCGCGCACCTGTAAGTGGGGGCGGGGCGTCTCCGCAAACGCCCCGCCACCCGGTGGTGGGACCGGGGGCGCCTCCGCAAACGCCCGTGCGGTCCCGGTGGGGGGAGGCGTCTCCGCAGTCGCCTCGCGCCCCCGGCTACGCGGGAAAGGGGGGTCCGACGCCGGGCGCCGGACCCCTCCCCCGCGCATGTGGCTTGCCGCTAGCCCACGCGCTCCCACAGGGCGGGCACGTTGGGCGGTTCCCAACCGGTTTGGGCTGTGTGCCCCTGCAAGCACCGGTACCCGACGCCGCTGTACGTCACGAGGGAGCCGATCGCGTACGTGGCGCCCGGTTGCCAGGTCGTCTGGCCGGGGTTGCTGGTCGTGGTGGTCGGCGACGTCGACGTCGTCGGCGTGCCCCCGCTCGTGACCAGCTGGAGGCCGTAGGCCTGGAGGATCTCGTTCACCGGCTGGAAGTACGTGGTGCCGCCGGACGAACAGTTCCCGGATCCGCCGGAGGTGACGCCCTGGGCCTGGTCACCGGAGAGCCACGAGCCGCCCGAGTCGCCGGGTTCGGCGCAGGCGCTGGTGCGGACCACTCCGGAGACGGTGCCCTGGGGGTAGGTGACGGAGGTGTTGCGCTGCTGGATGGTGCCGCAGCGCCACTGCGTGGTGGAGCCCGAGCGGCACACCGAGGCGCCCACCGGCGCGTCGGTCGAACCGGCCACCGGCACGGTGCCGGGGTAGCGGTTCACCAGGCCGCGCATGGTGTTGCCCGCGCCGACGCGGACCCACGCGTAGTCGTTGCCGGGGAAGCTGGACCCGGCGAACGTCCCGGTCGGCTGGGTGGTGCCCTGGCCGGTGGTGCCGCAGTGGCCCGCGGTGACGAAGCCGCCGTTGACCGAGAACCCGACCGAGCAGCGCCCGCCGCCGCTCATGTAGTAGGCGTTGCCGCCGATCACGTCGATCAGCGGGCGCGGGTCCTCGTTCGACGGCTCGATCCGCACGTCGGCCTCGGCCAGGCCGCTGGCCTTGGCGAACGCCTTGGCGTTGCCGAGGTCGCGGGCCAGGACGACCACGGAGTTCGTGGTCACGTCGACGTACCAGGCGGGGACGCCTTCGGGGACGTCCTTGTTGGCGTCGAGCTTGGCCTTGAGCGCGTCGAGCTGGATCTGGCTGTGCTTGACGACCTTGGGCGTGGCCCCCGCGTCCTTCACGGCCTGGATCTGGGCCGCGTTGGTGACGGCGACGGTCAGCGTCGTGGCGTCCTTGTCCAGCCAGGAGCCCGCGTAGGTCGCGCCGAGGCGGTTCTTGAGGTCGTGGTCGGTCCGGGTCGCCTGGGCTTCGCGGACGAGTCGCGACTTGGCCTGGTCAGGGGTCAGGCCGAGGTCGCGGGAGAGGGCGGCGACGAGGTCACCGCTCTCCGCTGGTGGTGGGCCGGCGGTCGCACTGCTGGTCAGGACCGCTGCGACACCGGCAGCGCCCAGGACCGTCACGGCGACGGCGGCGGCGATGCGTCGAGTCATCCGCTGTCTCCTTGCAGGGGTGGTGACACTGGATGCGGGGCCGTGGTGTCGACGCTAGCCGGCCGCGGGGCCCGGCGGATATTCCAGTTCTGTCATAACACCGCGTTATGGTCCATACCATTCGTGATCATGGCTCACCTGTTCAGAACAGGCTGACCTGCGTGCCCCCGCGCCGCCGCTTCGGCTGCGCGTCGCCGATCCGCCGGAACTCGCCGAGGTCGGCCAGGAACGGCGAGCGCGGTCGGGCCGCGGTGTGGCTGAGGAACAGGTGGCGCCCCGCGCGGGTCATGCCGACGAACAGCAGGCGGCGTTCCTCGTCGGTGTCGTCGTCCTGACCGGGCCGGCGCAGCGGCAGCACGCCGTCCTCGCACCCGACGATGAACACGACCGGGAACTCCAGGCCCTTGGACGCGTGCAGCGTGAGCAGTGAGATCCGGTCCGCACGCGGGTCCCAGGTGTCCACCTCGACGCCGAGCGCCAGCGTGGTGTGGAACCGCTCGAAGTCCGTGCCGCACTCCTCCGCCAACGGCTTGAGCAACTCGTACGCGACGTGGTCCTCCCCGGCCGCCGCCCGCACCCGGTCCACAACGGACCCACCGGCGGTGAACGGGAGTTCCCGCACGATCCGCGCCACGCCGGGCCGGTCCGCCAACCGGTCGTGGGACCGCTTCTGGAACGGCAACCCGGACTGCGTCAACGCGTCCACCAGCGCCCTGGACCGCCGGTCGGTCCGGTAGAGGACGGCGAAGTCGGAGAACCCGAGCCCCTGCGTGCCGTCCGAGGTCACCCGCCCGCTGTCGAACGCGTGGAACGACGCCCCGCCCAGCACCTGCTCGATCGTGCGGGCGACGAACGCCGCCTCGGCCTGCTCCGACGCGGCGTGGTGCACGGCGATCAACGCGTCCCCGTGGTCGCCGACGGGGTGGAGTTCCCGTCCGGGCACCAGCGTCGAGGGCGTGATCACTTCCAGGGCGCCCCGCACCACCGCCGCGCTGGACCGGTAGTTGCGCGTCAGGTGCACGACCCGCGCGCCCGGGAAGTCCTCCCGGAACCGCAGGAAGAACCCGACGTCCGCGCCCCGGAAGCGGTAGATCGCCTGGTCCGGGTCGCCGATCGCGGTGAGGTTGCCGTCGGGCGGGGCGAGCAGCCCGAGCAGCCGGTACTGCCGCTCGTCCACGTCCTGGTACTCGTCGACGGAGATCCACCTGTACCGGTCACGGTAGGCGGCGACCAGCGCGGGATCGTCCTCCAGCAGGGCGAGCGGGAGCGCCACCAGGTCGTCGAAGTCGACCAGGTCCTGTGCCCTCAGGGCCTTCTTGTAGATCTCGGACCCCTCGGCGACCAGCCGCCGAGCCTCCCCGTCGTCCCCGCACACCGAGCGCGCGACCTCGACCTGCCGCTCGGGGTCCGCGATGCCGAAGGAGGCGGACAGCCCGAGCCGGGCGTGGTGCTCGCGCAGGATCCGCACCCCCAACGAGTGGAACGTGGCCACGGTGACCCGCACGCCCAGCGCTTCCAGCCGCTCGGCCATCTCCTCGGCCGCGCGTCGGGTGAACGTGATGGCCAGGCACTCTTCCGCGGGCACCGCGCGCTCGGTGACCAGGTGCGCGATCCGGTGCGTCAGCGTGCGTGTCTTGCCCGTGCCGGGTCCGGCGATGATGAGCAACGGCCCGCCACCACTCCCGGCCGCCGCCCGCTGATCCGGGTCGAGGCTGTCCAGCAACCCCGTGCCGTGCCCGTTGTCGGGCGGTGCGGGCGCCGCCGCCACCCGTGGAGCGGGTGCCGGCGCGGGTGTCACGACCGGCGCGGGCACCTCCGCCCTGGCCGGGGGCGCGAACTCGAACAGCGACAGCGCGGAACCGCGCCGCTCCAACTCCCCCGGCTCGAACAGCCGGATCACGCCGTACTCCCCGTCGTACCCGGCGTCGCGCACCACCCGCCCCCGGCGCAGCCGCTCCACCGCCTCCCCCACCAACGGGGACTGCGCGGCCAACTCGTCCACGGGAACGTCCTGCAGGACCACCAGCTCCGGCCCGAACGCCGCCACCAACCGGTCGACCTCGGCCAGCACCTTCTTGCTCTTCGGCCCGGTCCCGACGATCTCGGAGACGATCTCCGGCAGCGGCACCAGGTTCACGAACCCCGCGACCCCGTCCGGCCGGAACCCGGCGGCGCGGTCCGCCAGCTCCTCGACCCGGCTCAGCACGCCCACGGTCACCGGCTTCGCGCACACCGGGCAGATCCCGCCCACCGCCGCCGTTTCCGCGGGTTCCAGCCGCACACCGCACTTCCGGTGCCCGTCGACGTGGTACTTGCCCTCCTCCGGGAAGAACTCGATGGACCCCGCGTGCCCGACGCCGGTCTCCAGCGCGCGCCGCACCGAGTGGTAGTCCAGGTCGGTGTCGAACACCGTCGCCTCCCGGCCCAGCGCGGGCGGCGAGTGGGCGTCGGAGTTGCTGACCAGGCGGTAGCGGTCCAGGGACGAGACCCGCCAGTTCATCTCCGGGTCGCTGGACAGGCCGGTCTCCACCGCGAACACGTGGTCGGCCAGGTCGGCGTAGCAGTCCGCGACCGCGTCGAACCCCGATTTCGAGCCCAGCACGGCGAACCACGGCGTCCACACGTGCGCGGGCACCAGGTAGCCGCCGCACTCCAGCGTGATCTCCAGCAGGTCCCGCGAGTCCAGGCCGAGGATGGGCCGCCCGTCCGAGGCGATGTTGCCGATGCGCGCCAACCGCCGGTTGAACCCCGCCGCCGACTCCAGGTCCGGCAGATAGACCAGGTGGTGGACCTTGCGGGTGCGGCCGTCGCGCTTGTAGATCGTGGAGATCTCCACGGACAGCATGAACCGCACGGTCCGCGCCCGCAGCGACGGCGGCAGGGTCCGGTCGATCTCGCGGTCCAGGTCGTCGCGCAACCGGAACAGGCCCGGTTCGGCGGGCACCAGCGCGTCGCGCAGGTGGTCGTGCCAGGCGGGGTGGGTGAAGTCGCCGGTGCCGACCAGCGTGATCCCCTTGCGGCGGGCCCACCAGGTCAGGTGTTCGAGGTCGCAGTCCCGGCTGCACGCCCGCGAGTACTTGGAGTGGATGTGGAGATCGGCCACGAATCGCACCGTGCGGATGGTAGTGGCACGGCTACCCGGTGAAGTCCGGCGGAGGGGTCCACGGGTCGCCGACCTCGAACACGCGTTGCCGGTACTGGCGGCCCATCACCTCGTCCCACATGCCCGGCCCGAGCATCGGGTCGTGCGGCCGGTACGCGTGCCACACGGCGGTCTTCTCGTCCCGCCAGTAGCCCCACCAGTTCTCCGGCCGCTGCCGGATCACGTACGCGTCGTACTCGTCGCGCCGCACCCACGTCCGCCCTGCGCCGTCGAGATCGGCCAGCGCGGCCAGGATCGCGCCCGCCACGTGGTCGACGTGGTCCTGATCGGTCTCGCGGTGCCCGACGGTGCTCAACGTCCGCACGTAGTCGGGCCGCGCGACCGCCAGGACGTCGTGCAGCATCGCGACGAACGACGACCGCGTGTACGGGGCGCGCCCGTCGATCGGGTGCGCCACGAAGCTCTCGTCCAGCACCATGCGCGCCAGGTCCCCGGTCTGGTCGCTGCCGCCGGCCGCGTGGACGAACGTGAACAACAGCCGCACCCGCGTGCCGTCGAGCGTGTTGGTGGCGACCTCGTGACCGGCCAGCCCCAACGGCTCGAACGTCCACTGGTTGGCCGCGTGCGCCGCCCGCGCGTACGCGGCGCGCACGCCGTGGATCCGCATGTCCGCGTAATCCATGCCGCAGGCCGGAAACCCTTCGCCGCACGGCAGGTCCCCGGCGGTCAGGTACACCACCCACACGTCGTGGCCGGCCTGCACGTCGGACAGGATGTCCGGGTTCATGAAGAGCAGGTCGTCGTCCGGATGGGCTACGAAGCTCACCGTGGTCGTCATGGAATCCCTCCCCTACAAGGGAAGGAGCCGCCCGACCCGCGCCGGATACCCCGGCTAGCCGGTGGTTTGCAGGCGGTGCGCGTGCCGCAGGATGCGGTTGAGCGCCGCGCGCTTGCCGGGGTGCAGCATGACCAGCGCGCGGACCGCCCGCGTGCGGGCGAACCAGGTCGGCTTGGGCGCGAGGTGCCGGGTCAGCGCGCGCAACCGCTTCTCCGACGCCGGTTTCACCCTGGCCTCGCCGACCAGCTCCTCCAGGCACTCGAACGCCAGGTCGCTGGTCTCCGGGTCGGTCAACGCCCGCACGGCCAACGTCGTGAGCTGCTCGGGGTGCGCGGCGAACAGCTCCTCCGAGCGGTAGTACGGGTAGTAGCCGGTGATCCACATCGCGAGCGGCAGCGCGACCCGCGCCAGCTTGCGGTCACCGGTCCAGCGCAGGACGGTCGCCAGCACCGGCTCCCGGTGCTCCTCGTCGTCCAGCAACGACAACATCACGGCCACCACGGTGTTCTGCGGCGTCAGGCGCGACGAGCGCGCGATGACCTCCAAGCGCCGCAACGACTCGTCCAGCGGCCGGGCGGCGGACAGGGCCAGGCTGAACCACCCGGCGGTGGCCTGCCGGTAGGCGGTGCCGTCCACCCAGGCGTCCACGGTCTGCGAGACCAGCTCGCCGTAGGACTCGTCCAGGCGGGCCGCGACGGCCGCGGCGAGCGTCTGGTGGTTCAGGGCGCTGCTGCCGGCCAGGCGGTCGAGCAGGTGCAGCGGTTCGTGCGCCGGGATCTCCGTGACGATCGTGATCAGCGCCCGCTGCACGGCCTCGCGGAAGCGCCGCGTCACCGACGGCGAGCACATCCACCGCCACAACTCGTCCTGCGCCAACGGGTACTCCCGCGACAGGCGGCGCAGCACGACCCCGGCCCAGCCCTGGCGGGTGAAGTGGACCGTCTCCTCCCGCAGGCCGTGGTGCACGGGGTGGTCGCGCACGGTCGTCGTGGCCGACACCGCGGCCAACAGCCGGTTCTTCGACGTCGAGAACGGTGGGTGCGCGCAGAACTCGTCCTCCGGCACGTGCGTCTTGCGCAGCGCCTCGTCCAGTTCGACCGCGCAGGCCACCACCTCGTCGTAGGGCTGGTGCTCCAGCACGGCGATCGCGAACGACAGCGCCAGCTCCAGGTCCGACAGCCCGCCGAGGTGCCGTTCGACGGCCTGCTCGACGTCCTCCCGCAACTCCGCGAGCGCCGCGTCCAACCCCAGTTCCCCGGCACAGACCCGGACGGCGAGGTCCACCGCGCGCACGGCCTTCTCCGGCGGCGCGCCGGGCTCCACCGCCAGGTCGTCCTTGAGCAGCACCAGCGGGGCGTCCGGGTCGTCGAGCCGGCGGCGGGCGATCTCGACCCGGGCGACGTCCTCGGCGGGCGGCGCGGTCAGGCGGGCGACGTGGCCGGCGGCGGTGTCGGGGACCTGGTTCTCGCTGTCCACCACGATCACCAGGTGGCAGTTCCGCGTGGCGCGCACGAGCCGGGCGGTCTGCTCGAAGTCCAGCCCGCCGAAGTGGGTGTGGGCGGTTTCGCGGGCGTCCCAGACGTACCCGGTGTCCTCCTCCAGGTCCTCGAAGGCGCCCAACGGCCGTTCGCGGCCGATCTCCACGACGTCTTCCGCGTCGACGTCCACGAGCAGCCTGCGGGCCGTGTACGAACGCCCGCTGCCCGGACCGGCCAACACGACCACGCGCTGCGCTTTCAGTATCCGGGCGGCGTCCCCGAACCCGCCGGGCGGCACGAAGTGGTCGCGCACGTCGTCCAGTTCCGCCCGGGTAGCGCGCAACACGGCGAGCTTCGACTCGCGCCCGACCCCGAAGTGCACCCCACCGTGGATGACCCCGGCCTGGACCCCTTTGAACGCGCCACCCTCGACGGAGTTCTCGACGGGGATCAGGCGGAGTTCCTCGGGAACGTTGTCTTCGTCACTCACACGCCGAATCCTGGCGAGCCGCGCGGCGGTGTTCTCCGGGGAATTGCGGACTCGGGAGTCGTCAAGCGTGGTGTGCCCGGGAATCGGCGCGGCCCGTGGCCCGACCTCGGGCGAAACGAAGGGCGGCACCGGTCACCCGGTACCGCCCTCGGTGTTTGTGGAGCTGAGGGGAATCGAACCCCTGACCTACTCGATGCGAACGAGTCGCGCTACCAACTGCGCTACAGCCCCGTGTTCAGTTGTCGTTCCCGGTGGTGCGGCGAAAGCATATCAGGCGTCGGGGGGTGGTTTCGCCACCCCCCTCTACTCGCCCACCGCCCGCCGGTACGGCAGCGTCTCCGGGCCGTCCAGCTCGACGAACACCGGGTCCTCGTCGTCGGCGTCCACCACGACCGTGCCTGGGCGGACGTGGTGCTCGAAGCGCGGCTGCGGGGCCAGGCCGTGCTCCTCCTCCACCTGCTCCTCGCGCTCCTCCACGACCGCCGGGCGCGGGGCCGGGCGGCGGCGGGACTGGGCCAGGCGGGCCAGTCGGCGGGCGCGGATGTCCTCTTCGATGCGCACCTGGCGGCGCAGGTACACCAGGTAGCCGACCAGGGTCAGGTCGACCGCCGCGTGGCCCCACCACACCAGCGGGTACAGCACGCCCGCGACCACGCCGGTGACCAGGGCGAGCAGCAGCAGCGTGCCGACCACCCGGCGCCGGAACGCGTACTTCGCCTGCGCCACGATCGCCGCGGTCTCCGGGTCGAAGCCGCCGCGGCCGGGCCGGTAGGGCCGGTGGGCGACCTCCTCGAACTCGTCGGCCTCCGCGTCGGCGTAGTCGTCGTACTCGTCGTACTCGGCGTCGGGCATGGCGTCGTACTCCTCCTCCATGCTGGTCCGCGCGTCGGCGCGCTTGCGCGCCACCATCGGGACGAGGACGACCAGCCAGGCCACCACCAGTCCCACGATGATCAGCGAACTCGGCACCCCCGTCACCTCCCCCTACCCGCGCGGACTTCGTACGCCACGTTAGTCACAACAGTCACACCTGTGCCGGAGGCTCGCCGACCGGCGTACGTACCAAAGTGTGGTCTATCACCCACTTTCGGGTGATCCGAATAAGCCGCTCGGCGCGCTGATCAGGCGGTTCGGGCGAACCCGGCTGCGACCAATCGGCGTACCAGGCCTTCCGGCGAGGCTTCCTCCGCGGTCATCGCGAAGCACAGGTGGTCGCGCCAGTCACCGGCCACGTCGAGGTAGCGCAGGAACAGCCCCTCCTCGCGGAAACCGGCCTTCGCGAGCACGCGCAGGCTGGCCTTGTTCTCCGGCCGCACGGTCGCCTCCAGCCGGTGCAGCCCGGCCGCGCCGAAGCAGTGGTCCACCACCAGCGCCAGCGCCGCCGTCGCCACGCCGCCGCGGGCCCGGTCGGCGGCGACCCAGTACCCGACCCACGCCGACCGCAGCGACCCGCGCACGATGTTGCCCACGGTGATCTGCCCGGCCAGGTCGCCGTCCACGGTGATCACGAACGGCAGCGCCTGGCCGCGCCGGGCCAGGGCCTTGAGCGACGACCACTGCGCGGGCCAGGACATGGCGGCGTTGCGCTCGGGCCAGCCGTCGACCGCGGTGGGCTCCCACTCCTCCAGGTGGGCCTGGTCGCGCATCCGGATCCGCGACCACGCGGACGCGTCGAGCAGCTTGGGCGGGCGCAGCGCGACGACACCGGCCTCGACCCGCAGCGGACCGAGCCGCACGGGCCAGCCGGGATGCCTGCCGCCTTCCCACGCCAGACCCGCGCCCATCCCCCTCCGTCCGCTCAACCCTTTTGGGCCAGGAAGCTGACCTTCACTTCCTCGCCCGCCGCCACGTCCGTCACGTCCTCGTCGACCATGATCAAGCAGTTCGCCTCGGCCAGCGAAGCCAGCAGGTGCGCACCGGAGGTACCCAACGGCTGCACGAGGTACTCGCCGTTGTCCGCGTCCCGCAGCAACTGGCCGCGCAGGAAGCCGTGCCGCCCCTTCGTGGAGGTCAGCGGCGACAGCAGCCGCGCGCCGACCGCCCGCCGGTACGGGTTGCGCTTGCCCAGCGCGGCCCGGATCAGCGGGCGGACCAGCACCTCGAAAACGACCAGGGCGCTCATCGGGTTCGCGGGCAGCAGGAACGTGGGCACCGCGTCCGGCCCGAGCCGGCCGAAGCCCTGCACCGAACCGGGGTGCATGGCCACGCGCGTGCAGTCCACGTCCCCGAGGTCGGCCAGCGCGGCGCGGACCTCGTCGCCCACGACCCCGCCGACCCCGCCCGCGATGACCACGATCTCGGACAGCAGCAGCCGCCCTTCGACCACTTCGCGCAGCTTGCGCGGGTCGACCGACATGATGCCGACCCGGCTGACCTCGGCGCCCGCGTCCCGCGCGGCGGCGGCCAGCGCGTAGGAGTTGACGTCGTAGACCTGGCCCTGGCCGGGGGTGCGGTCCACGTCGACGAGCTCCTCGCCGACGGAGATCACCGACACCCGCGGCCGGGGGTGGACCAGGACCTTGTTGCGCCCGACGGCGGCCAGCAGGCCGACCTGGGCGGCCCCGATGGACGCGCCGCGGCGCACGGCGACGTCACCGGTCTGCACGTCCTCGCCGGTGCGCCGCACGAACGCCGCGGACGGCACCGGCCGGTGGACGGTCACCTTCGCCGCGTGCCCGTCGGTGAACCCGAGGGGCACGACGGCGTCGGCCAGCGTCGGCAGCGGCGCGCCGGTCGCGACCCGGACCGCCTGGCCCGGCTGCAGCCGTCTGGGCTGGCGGGAGCCGGCGGCGATCTCGCCGACCACCGGCAACACCACCGGTTCGGTGCCGGCGGCCTGCACGTCCACGCTGCGCACCGCGTAGCCGTCCACCGCCGCCTGGTCGAACCCGGGCAACGCGCGCTCCGCGACGACCTCCTCCGCGCAGAGCAGGCCCTGCGACTCGGAGATCGCCACGCGCACCGGGGCGGGCCGCACGGCGGCGGCGATCACCCGGGCGAGCTGCTCTTCCACTGACCTCATGTGCCGACCCTCGTTCAGGAGTTGCCGAGGCGTTCCCGCAACCACTCCCCCAGCTCGGGCCCGTAGTCCGGGTGCTCAAGTGCGAAGTCAACCGCAGCTTTGAGGAAACCGGCCGGATTGCCCAGGTCGTGTCGCCCACCCCGGTGGACCACGACGTGCACCGGGTGACCCTCGTTGATCAGCAGGGCGATGGCGTCGGTGAGCTGCAGCTCGCCGCCCGCGCCGGGGGTGATGCGCTTGAGGGCGTCGAAGACCGCGCGGTCGAGCAGGTACCGGCCGGCCGCCGCGAACGTGGACGGGGCGTCCTCCGGCTTGGGCTTCTCGACCATGCCGACGACCCGCTTGACGTCGTCGTCGCCGGTGTCGCGGACGTCGAACACGCCGTACGCGGAGATCTGGTCCTTGGGGATGTCGAACGCGCACAGCACGCTGCCGCCGAACCGCTCGCGCGCCTCGGCCATGCGGCTGAGCACGCCCGTGGGCAGCACGAGGTCGTCGGGCAGGAGGACGGCGACGGCCTCGTCCTCGCCGGTCAGGTTGCCCTCGGCGCAGCCGACGGCGTGGCCGAGGCCCAGGGCCTTGTCCTGGATCGCGGTCTCGACCTTGATCAGGTTCGACACCCGCCGGACCTTCTCGACCAGGTCGGTCTTGCCGCGTTCTTCGAGCGTCTGCTCCAGCTCGGGCTGCGGCCGGAAGTACTCGGCCACCGCGTCCTTGCCGGGTGAGGTCACGATCACGAGCTTGGTCGCCCCCGCTTGCGCCGCCTCGGTGGCGACCAGTTCGATCCCGGGGGTGTCGACGACCGGCAGCAACTCCTTGGGCACCGCCTTGGTGGTGGGGAGGAAGCGCGTGCCCAGTCCCGCCGCGGGCACGATTGCTGTCTGGAAGGCGCTCATGGACAGCGAGCGTAACGGCGTGGTCAGGGGTGTTCACGATGACGTCCGATGAACGTAACCGGAAGACGACGGAGCGCACACGGCTGCTGGCGGCGCGGCGGGTGGCCGGGGCCGCGCCGTTGACGTCGGTCGTCTTGTCCGCTGTGGAGGCTTTTGGCGTGTTGCCCGGTCAGACGGTGTGCGCGTACCTGGCGGTGGGGGGCGAGCCGGGGTCCGTCGAGATGCTCGACGTGCTGCGGGACGCGGGGTACCGGGTGCTGCTGCCGGTCGTGGTGGGGGCGGCGCCGTTGGACTGGGCGGAGTACGACGGGGCGTTGCGGCCCGGCCCGTACGGGCTGCGGGAGCCCGCCGGGGCGGTGTTGGGGCCTTCGGCGCTCGGGTCGGCGGCGTTGGTGCTGGTCCCGGCGTTGGCGGTGGACCACCGCGGGGTCCGGCTGGGGCGCGGCGGCGGGCACTACGACCGGTCGTTGCCGCTGGCCCGGGGGCCGAAGGTGGCGGTCGTGCGGGAGTCGGAGTTCGTGCCCTCGCTGCCCGCCGAGCCGCACGACGTGCTGATGGACGCGGTGCTGACGCCGGCGGGCTTGGTCAAGCTGCCCCTGTGACGTTGACCTGTGATGTTTGCGCGGGATATGCCGGCCGGCGCATCATCGTTGTTGGCACTCTGGCGGTCTGAGTGCCAACCAGGACCCGTGGAGGGGCGACCAGTGCCGACCTACCAGTACGCATGCACCGAGTGCGACCACCGGTTCGAAGCGGTGCAGTCCTTCTCCGACTCGGCGCTGACCGAGTGCCCGGAGTGCAAGGGCAAGCTGCGCAAGCTCTACGGCGCCGTGGGCGTCGTGTTCAAGGGCAGCGGCTTCTACCGGACCGACAACCGGACGTCTTCCCCGTCCTCTTCCTCCTCTTCCGACTCGTCGTCGAAGAGCGAGTCGAAGCCGGCGGCCTCGTCGTCCTCCTCGGCACCGGCCGCCGCAGCTTCGTAAGCCCGCTCGTTCCTCCGCCGCGGCGTCGTAAGTCCGCTCGTTCCCTCGCCGCGGCCCGGTTCGGCGGTCCGCGGTATCCCCAAGTTGTCCACAGCCCCCGAGTTGTCCACAGCTCGGGGGTTCGTGCTTTTCCGCCCCCTGAACCTTCCCTACCGTCGAACCCATGAACCTGACGCGGAAGATCTTGGCGGCCCTGTTCCTGCTGGTGGCGGTCGGTGTGGCGGGGTGGCCCACCCCGGCCGGGGTGGAGGTCGCGGTGGCGGCCCGCGACCTGGCGGCGGGGGTGCCGTTGACCCCCGGTGATGTGGTTGTCCACCGAATACCCCCAGAGTTGTCCCCAGGGGGAGCGGTGTCGGTGGAGCGCGCCGTCGGGCGGGCGCTGGTGTCGCCGGCGCGGGCCGGCGAGCCGCTGACCGACCTGCGGCTGTCGGCGGCGAACCCGGACACGGCGTCGGTGGCCGTGCGGCTGGGCGACCCGGCGGTGGCCGGCCTGCTGACAACCGGGGCGCGGGTCGACGTGGTGGCCCAGGACCGGGTGCTGGCGGAGTCGGCGTCGGTGGTGGCGGTGCGCGACGGCGAGGTGGCCGTGCTGAACCTCGACCGGGCGGCGGCGACCCGGGTGGCGTCCGAGTCGCTGGCCCAACCGGTGGCCCTCACCCTGCGCTGACCTGCGCCGACACCCTGCCCGAAAAGTTCATCGCCGGACCGATGAGTGTTCGGGCGTGCCGACGTTCCACAGCATGTAGAACACACGCACCGACTGGAGGAGCGCACCGTGGACTGGAAGCTGGAAGTCGTCATCGTCCCCGTGACCGACGTGGACCGGGCGAAGGAGTTCTACGCCGGGAAGCTGGGCTTCACCGTCGACACCGACCACAGCGCGGGCGACGCGTTCCGGGTCGTCCAGGTGACACCGCCGGGGTCGGGCTGCTCGATCGTGTTCGGCAAGGGCCTGGGCGGCGGCATGGAGCCGGGCTCGCTGAAGGGCAACCACCTGGTGGTCACCGACATCGAGGCCGCCGCGACACAGTTGGACGCGGCCGGGGTCAAGCACTCGGGCGTCCAGCACTTCGAGAACGGGGCGATGACACCGGGCCCGGACCCGCAGTCGGCGGACTACAACAGCTTCATCTTCTTCGAGGACCCGGACGGCAACTCGTGGGCCGTCCAACAGGTCGCCAAGCCCGTCCGCTGACCATGCCCACCCACCCCAGCCCCACCCCGGACCCGACACCCACCCCGGCCGCCGCCGATCCCACCCCGGCCGCCGGCCTCGCCCCCGACCCACCCCAGGCGACCGGTCCCACCCCGGCCACCGGCCCACACCCGACACCCACCCCGGCCGCCGCCGGTCCCACCCCGGCTGCCGGCCCACACCCGGCACCGGCACCCGACCCCAACCCGGCCGGCCGCTCCTCCCCAGCGGCCGACCCCACCGCCGACCCCGACCCCGACCTCGACCTCGACGAGGCGTTTCGGCGACACCGCCGGGAGCTGCACGTCCACTGCTACCGCATGCTCGCCTCCTACGACGAGGCCGAGGACGCGGTGCAGGAGACGCTGCTGCGGGCGTGGAAGGGCCGGGACACGTTCGACGGCGGCAACGTGCGGGCGTGGCTGTACCGGATCGCGACGACGACGTGCCTCGACGCGATCCGGTCCAAGGCGCGCCGACCGGTGACGGCCCAACAGGAGGTGAGCTGGCTGACCCCGTACCCGGACACCCTGCTCGCCCCCGCGCACGACGAGCCGGACGTGGTGGCGGTGGCGAGGGAGACGGTCGAGCTGGCCTTCCTCGCCGCGCTCCAGGTGCTGCCGCCGCGCCAACGGGCCGCGCTGCTGGCCAAGGAGGTGCTCGACATGTCGGCGAAGGAAACCGCCGACCTGCTGGACCTGAGCGTCGCCGCGACCAACAGCGCCCTCCAGCGCGCCCGCGCCACGATGCGGCAGCACCTGCCGTCGCACCGCAACGACTGGTCGGCGCACGAGCCGGGGCCGGCGGAACGGGAGCTGCTCGAACGGTTCATCGACGCGCACGAACGCTGCGACGCCGTCGCCGCGGTGGCGATCGCGGCGGAGGACCTGCGCGTCACCATGCCGCCGCTGCCGCTGTGCTTCGACGGCCTGGCCGCCATCGCGCCCCTGCTCGAACGGGCCCTGGGCCCGGACCGCGAGGGTGACTGGCGACTGCTCCCGACGAGCACGAACCGCATGCCGGCGGCGGCGAGCTACCTGCGCCGCCCGGGCGACACCCTGTTCCGCGCGTTCAAGCTCGACGTCCTGCGCGTCGAGGGCGACCGCATCGCCGAGATCACGACCTTCGGCACGGCCCTGTTCGACCTGCTCGGCCTGCCCCCGACCCTCACCCCCACCGACTGACACCGTCCGACACACGTACCCGCTGCGTCACGGGGAGGAGGGCAACCGGTTACCCTCCGCTAGCCCCCAAGTGTCCCCCCGAATGGAGGAGCCGGTCGTGATCAAAGGCTTCAAAGACTTCCTCATGCGCGGCAACGTGGTCGACCTCGCGGTCGCCGTCGTCATCGGCGCGGCGTTCGGCGCGATCGTCACGGCGTTCACGAACAACCTGATCAACCCGATCGTCGCGCTGTTCGGCGGCAACAACGTCAACGGCCTGGCGGTCCAGCTCGGCAGCAGCGACAAGACGATCATCGACTTCGGCGCGATCATCACCGCGGCGATCAACTTCGTGATCGTGGCGGCGGTCGTCTACTTCATCTTCGTGATGCCGATGAACAAGCTGAAGGAACGCCGCAAGCGCGGCGAGGAGCCGGGCCCGTCGGAGCCGACGGACGTGGAACTCCTGAAGGAGATCCGCGACCTCCTGGCCGCACAGCAACGCCAGAACCAGAACTGACGGGAGCCGCCCCCACCGCGCACCCGAGAGGCACCACCCAGCCGCCGCTCGGCCCCCGAAACCCGCCGAGCGGCACCGCTGCACCACCCCGGCAGCCGCCGAGCGGCACCGCCGCGCCATCCCGGCAGCCGCCAAGCGGCACCGCCGCGCCAACCGGGCCCCGCGGCACCGCCGCGCCAACCCGGCAGCCGGGCCACCACCAGCGGCACCGCCCGCCACACGCGGCAACCCGGCCGAGTGGCGGCGCGGGCAGGCGGCCGGTTCCGCGGCCTACTCGTGGTGCGGTGGGCGGTTCTCCCGGTACCACTGCTCGTCGCGGGCGGCGGGGGTCGGTTCGTCGGGGGACTCCGGCAGCACGTCGCCGAAGACCTCCGCCAGCCGGCGACGACGCGCCGCCTCGGCGGCAGCCGCAGTCGCAGCCGAGGCTGCTTCCGCTCCTGCCTCCGCCGCCGGGGCGGGTGCGTCGTCGGCCGGCTCGGTCACGCCTCGTCCAGACCCGAAAGCTGCTCGATCACGTACGGCACCAGGGCCGACAGGGTCGCCATGCCGTCGCGCACCGCCGACCGCGAACCCGCCAGGTTCACGACCAGGGTGCTGCCCGAGATCCCCACCAGGCCGCGCGAGATGCCCGCGTCCACCGCGCCCGCCGCCAGGCCGGACGCCCGCAGGGCCTCCGCGATGCCCGCGATCGGCCGGTCCAGCACGCCCTGCGTCGCGTCGGGTGTGACGTCGCGCGGCGACACGCCGGTGCCGCCCACGGTGACGACCAGGTCGACGCCACCGATGACGGCCGTGTTCAGCGCGGCGCGGATGCCCACGACCTCGCCCTCCACCGCGACGGTGCCGTCGACGATGAATCCCGCTTCCTCCAGCAGCTCGGTGACCAGCGGCCCCGTGCTGTCCTCGTGCTCACCGTGCGCTACCCGGTCGTCCACGATCACGACCAGGGCACGTCCCAGGCGCTGAGCGCTGCGTTCCATGCGGATCACCGTACCCAGTGACGGGCGAAGCGGTTCCGCGGACACGGCGTCACGCGGTGCGCAACGGCAGGCGGACTTCGAACCGGCAGCCCGCGCCGTGGTTGCGGGCGTCGATGGTGCCCCGGTGCGCCTCGACCAGGCCGCGCGCGATGGCCAGGCCCAACCCGCCGCCCACCGGCTGGCGGCTGGGCGTGCCGCGGAACGCCACCTCGAACACCCGCGGCAGGTCCGCCTCCGGGATGCCGCCGCACGCGTCGTCCACGCGCAGCAACGCCTCCGAACCCTCGACGTCCACCTGGACGGCGACCGTCCCGTCCGGCGGGGTGTGGCGGATCGCGTTGGCCAGCAGGTTGCGCACCACTCGCGCCAGCTCGGGGTCCGAGCCGAGCACGACCGGCCAGGTCACGGCGTCCGCCCGCAGCTCCACGCCCTTGCGCGCCGCGACGGCCCGTTCCGCCGCCACGACGTCGCTCACCACGTCCGCCAAGGGCACTTCGGACAACGTCAACCGCAGCGCGCCCGCGGTGATCCGGGACAGCTCGAACAGGTCGTCCACCATCCCGGACAGCTGCCGCGCCTCGGCGGAGATCCGCCCCGCGTAGTCGGCGACCTCGGCGGGCTGCGTCACGACGCCGTCCGCCAACGCCTCCGCCATCGCCCGGATGCCGGCCAACGGCGTGCGCAGGTCGTGGCTGATCCACGCGACCAACTCGCGCCGCGACGCCTCCGCCGCCCGCTCCCGAGCCCGCGCCTCCCGCTCCCACACGCTGCGCCGCGCGACGGACCGCCCCAGCACCACCGCCGCCGGCACCGTCACCAGCGCCACCAGCACGCACACCAGCACGGTCGTGACCAGCATGGACGTGAACATGAACCCGGAGACCGCGAGGACGCCGCCGATCGTCGCGACCACCGGCACGATCGCCAGCACCGTCAGGGCCGCGGTCAACGACCCGCGCACGAACCGCCGCAACAGCAGCGCCCCCAACACCGCCAGCGGCAACGAGAACAGCACCGCGTAGGGGAGGATGTGCGAGATCTCGACGAGCATTCAGGCGCTCCTGTCCCACCGGTACCCGACGCCCCACACGGTGGCGATGCGCACCGGCCGGGCCGCGTCGGTTTCGACCTTCTCGCGCAGCCGTCGCACGTGGACGGTCACGGTGGACTGGTCGCCGAACTCCCACCCCCACACGCGCGCCAGCAGCTCGGCGCGCGAGAACGCCGTGCCGGGGTGGGTCAGGAAGAACACGAGCAGGTCGAACTCGCGCGTGGTCAACGCCAACTCGACACCGTCCCGCCACGCGGTGTGCGCGCCGACGTCCACCCGCAGGTCCCCGTCGACCAGCACCGACGGCGGCACACTCGCCGCCACCCGCGACCGCCGCAGCACCGAGGTCACCCGCAACGCCAGTTCGCGAGGGCTGAACGGCTTGGTCACGTAGTCGTCCGCGCCGAGCGTGAGCCCGGCGATGCGGTCCTCCTCCTGCCCCAACGCGGTCAACATGACCACCGGAACCGCACTGCGCCCGCGAAGCCGCCGGCACACCTCAAGCCCGTCGATCCCGGGCAACATCAGGTCGAGCACGACGAGATCGGGCTCCCGCTCGGCGATCCGCCGCAACGCCTGCTCGCCGTCGCCGACCAACTCGACCTGGTGCCCGGCCAACTCAAGGTACCGCCGAACGACATCCCGCACGGTCACGTCGTCATCGACAACCAGAACCCGCCCAACCTCACCCACCCCCACAAGGTACGACCCGCCCACCCCGGCAGCCCCGCCACGACGAACACCGTCACCGCCCCGTAAGACACCCGCCGCACGCCGCAGGCCGACCGACCCGCACAGCCGGCCACCCCACCCGCCGCACCCCGCCCGACCGCCGCACCCCGCCCGACCGCCGCACCCCGCCCGACCGCCGCACCCCGCCCGACCGCCGCATCCCGCCCGACCGCCGCGCCCAGCCAGCCCGGCTCGGCCGGCCACCGCACCCAGCCCGGCCTCCGCACGGGGGTCCGCCTGGGCCTGGGGGCCTGCCGTTGTCCCGCGCTCCTTGTTTACGGGACGCGCGAGAGCGCCGAACGGCTCGAATCCTGTATGTCCCCGATCGGGTGATTCCCCGGACACGCTGAAAGACCGCATCCCGGCAGGTGAGGGGAACCTGCCGGTATGCGGCCTTCGTCCGGCTCGGGGCACGTGAGCCGGAGTCTTCGGACCAGGCGTTACCTGGTTTCCACCGGTTGGCTGCCCAGCGTCACCTCGACGGTTCGGCTGCCCACCGTGAGCTGCACCTTCTCGCCCGGGGCGCGGGAGCGGACCGCTGCGACCAGGGCGTCCGACGAGTCGATGGGGCGGTCTCCCAGGCGGGTGATCACGTCGCCCGGCTTCAGGCCCGCCTGCTCGGCCGCGCCGCCCGCCGTGACCTCGCGGACCAGGGCGCCGCCCTCCTGGTTGTCGGTCACCTGCACGCCCAGCACCGTCTGGGTGGCCTTGCCGGTCTCGCTCAGCTCCTTGGCCGTCCGCTTGGCCTGGTCGATCGGGATCGCGAAGCCGATGCCGACCGAACCCGCCTGCGAACCCTGCCGGTTGGGCGAGTAGATCGCGGAGTTCACGCCCACGACCCGGCCCTGCATGTCGACCAGCGGGCCGCCGGAGTTGCCCGGGTTGATGGCCGCGTCCGTCTGGATGGCGTTGAGCACCGTGGCCTGGCTGCCGTCTTCGCCACCGGCCCGCACCGGGCGGTTCAGGGAGCTGACGATGCCCGACGTCACCGTGCCGTTCAGGTCGAACGGCGAACCGACCGCGACCACGTCCTGGCCGATGCGCAGGTCGCCCGAGCTGCCCAGTTCGGCGGTCGGCAGGCCGGACACGCCGTCCGCCTTCAGCACCGCCAGGTCGGACGTCGGGTCCCGGCCGACGATCTTGGCCGCCGCCCGCTTGCCGTCCTGGAACTGGACCCGGATGGCCCCGCCGGCGGCCGCCGACTCGACCACGTGGTTGTTGGTCAACACCAAGCCGTCCGAGCTGACCACGATCCCCGAACCGGCGCCGCCGCTGACCTGCACCTGCACGACCGTCGGCAGCACCTTCTGCGCCACCTGCTCGATCGAACCGGCGGGTGCGCTGCCGGTCTGCTGCGCGGGCGGCGGGGCGTTCAGCGCGTTGGTCACCGGTCCGGAGCTGTCCGCCGCCTGGTAGCCGATGTAGCCGCCGACCCCGCCGGCCACGCCCCCGACGGCGAGGACCAGCGCGGTGACACCGGCGACCACCTTCCCGCGGCCCCGGTTCCGCGGTGGCGGCGCCTGGGTGACGACGGCTCCGGGCGGTGCGTAGTAGGGCCCCGGCTGACCAGGCGTCCCCTGCTGAACGCCTGGCCCGCCGGGTGCTCCCGGCTGGGCACTCCCCCAGCCGGTGGACGGCTGCCCGGCGCTGCCCTGCACAGCGCCCGGCGAGCCGAGCGGGCCCCCGATGACCGGGAACCCGGGAACCGGGGACGCGGCGCGCTCGTAAGAGGCGCTCGGCGTTCCGGCGTCCGATGGCGGGGTGCTCCCGAAAGGGGCACCCGCGGCACCGGTGGGCGGTGGCGGGGTGCTCCCCTGCGAAGCACCCGCGTCACCGGTGTCCGACGGCGTGGCGCTGCCCTGCACAGCGCCCGCACCGCCGTGGTCCGGCGCGGCGGTGCTGCCCTGCACAGCACCGCCCGCACCGGTCTCGCTCGACGGCACGGAGCTGCCCTGCCCAGCTCCGGGGCCGCCGTCCTCCGGCGTCCCGGCACCCTGCTGCCGGTCACCGGCGTCTTCACGACCGGGGCCGCTGGAAGCCCACGGGCTCCGCGGCTGCTGCGGCTCGTTCTCGGTCATGCCCACCACTCTGGGGTGTGCGCCTGAGAGGAGCCTTAAACGGACCTGGGCATCAGTTGTGAGTCCTCAGGGCGGAACTTCACCCGCGCAGGCGCTCGGCGATCTGCTCCGGCGTCGCGTCGTTCACCCAGACGCCCATGCCGGACTCGCTGCCGGCCAGGTACTTCAGCTTGTCGGCGGTGCGCAGCACGGAGAAGACCTCCAGGTGCAGCCACGCCAGGTCGCGGCCGACGCGCGCCGGGGCCTGGTGCCACGCCGCGATGTAGGGCAGGGGCCGCTGGTAGAGGGCGTCCAGCTGGTGCAGCACCGACAGGTAGAGGTGCGCGAAGTCGTCGCGTTCCGCGGCGGTCAACGCCGGCAGGTCGGGGACCCGGCGGTGGGGCACGACGTGCACCTCGACCGGCCAGCGGGCGGCGGCGGGCACGTAGGCCGTCCAGTGTTCGGACGACCCCACGACCCGGGTGCCGGCGGCGCGTTCGGCGGCCAGCACGTCACCCATCAGGTGGGTGCCGTGGGCGGACAGGTGGTCGGCGGCGACGGCCAGCATGCGCTCGGTCCTGGGGGTCACGAACGGGTAGCCGTAGATCTGGCCGTGCGGGTGGTGCAGGGTGACGCCGATCTCCTCGCCGCGGTTCTCGAACGGGAAGACCTGCTCGACCCCCGGAACCGCGTTCAACGCGGTCGTGCGGTCGGCCCACGCGTCCACCACGGTGCGCACCCGCGACACCGGCAGCGAGCCGAACGACGTCGTGTGGTCGGAGGTGAAGCACACCACCTCGCACCGGCCGCGCCCGGCGGCCCGGGCCACCATCGGCATGCCGTCCACAGTGGACGGAAGGGCGGGCACGTCCGGCGCGAAGGACGGGAACCGGTTCTCGAACACGACCACGTCGTAGTCGGCCTCGGGGACCTCGGTCGGCATGTCCGGCGTCGAGGGGCACAACGGGCACAGGTCGGCGGGTGGCTTGTAGGTCCGGGTCTGGCGGTGGGCGGCCATCGCCACCCACTCGCCGGTCAGGGGATCGCGACGCACCTCGGACAGCGGTCGCGTCCGCGGGAGGTCCCGGGTGTCCACCGCCACGCGCGGCGGCGCGTCCGGGCTGTCGTCGAAGTAGATGATCTCCCGACCATCGGCAAGTTTCCCCGCCGTGCGCTTCACGCGAACTCTTCCTCTCCCCGTCCCGGCACGTGCGCCAGGACCAGCTCACCCACCTGCTCGCCGAGCACGCCCCGCGCGGCCTCGGGCAGTCCTTCGTCGGTCACCAGCACGTCCGCCTCGTCCAGCGCGGCGATGGTGGAGATGCCGACCGTGCCCCACTTGGTGTGGTCGGCCACCACCACGACCCGGCCGGCCGCGTCCACCAGGGCGCGGTCGGTCTCGCTCTCGTTGAGGTTCGGGGTGGTGAACCCGGACCGCTCGGCCATGCCGTGCACGCCGAGGAACACCACGTCCAGGTGCAGGGACCGCAGCGCCTGCACGGCGACCGGGCCGACCAGCGCGTCCGACGGGGTCCGCACGCCGCCGGTCAGCACGACGGTCCGGTCGGTGCGCCCGCTCTGCTGGAGCACGTCGGCGACCCGGATGGAGTTGGTGACCACGGTCAGGTCCGGGATGTCGTCCAGGAACCGGGCCAGCGTCCACGTGGTGGTGCCCGCGGACAGGCCGATCGCGGTGCCGGGGCGGACCAGGGTCGCGGCCTCGGCGGCGATCGCCTCCTTCTCCGGCAGCTGCCGCACCGACTTGGCCTCGAACCCGGGCTCGTCGGTGCTGCGCCCGACCACGGAGGTCGCCCCGCCGTAGACCTTCTCCACCAGTCCGCGCGCGGCCAGCACGTCCAGGTCGCGGCGGACCGTCATGTCCGAGACGCCCAGCCGCACCACGAGGTCGCTCACCCGCACCGCGCCGGTCCGCTTGACCTCTTCCAGGATCACCGCTTGTCGTTGCCGCGCCAGCACGTCACACCTCTTCCCTGAGGACAACCACTCCTCCGGCGGGCACGGTGAGCGAGCCGGTCACGCGCGTGCCGGACAGCAGCTCCACCCCCGCCGCGGGCAGCTCGACGTCGCCGCCCCCGTGGTTGATCGCGACCAGCCACGATACGGGCGAACCGGCGCGCGCACCCCGGCGACGCACCACCTCGACGCCCTCCGGACCGCGCGGCACGCCGGCGTCGAACAGCACGGCGTCCACCAGCTTGGCCAGGCCCTCCCCGGACAGCCCGCAGGCCAGGTACCAGGCCGCGCCGTCGCCGCGCTCGGCGCGGGTCACGGCGGGCACGCCGGGCAGGGGCCCGTCCGCGTAGGAGGCGACCGCCTTGGCGCCGTCCAGGTGCAGCAGCTCGGTCCACAGCGCCACCGGGCCGCCGTCGTCCAGGGTCGCCGTCTCGCCCCGGCCCAGCGGGAAGAACTCCTCGGTGCGCACGCCCAGCAGCTCCCGGAACGCGCCCGGGTAGCCGCCCAGGTGGACGTGGCCGCGGGTGTCGGTGATGCCGGACAGGTAGGTGACCAGCAGCCGGCCGCCGTTCTCGACGTACCGCTCGAACGGCTCGGCGGAGTCCAGGGCGTACAGCGCGGGCACCACGACCAGGGGGTACCCCGAGAAGTCGCCGTCAGGCGGCAGGAAGTCCACCGTCACACCGGCCCGCCAGAACGCCCGGTACAGCGCGAGGGCGTTCCCGTGGTAGGAGAAGTCCGAGTTCGGATGCGCCGGCTGCTCCACGGCCCACTGCGACTGCCAGTCGTGGACGAACGCGACCTGCGCGTCCACAGTGGACCCGATCAGCTCGCGGATCTCCTGGTACTCCGAGCCGACCCGGCACACCTCGCGGAACACCTTGGTCTCGGCGCCGGCGTGCGGGACCATCGCCGAGTGGTAGCGTTCCGCGCCGGCGCGGGACTGCCGCCACTGGAAGAACAGCGTGCCGTCCGCGCCGCGGGCCAGGTGGGCGAAGGAGTTGCGGCGCAGCTCACCGGGCTGCTTGGCGATGTTGCGCGGCTGCCAGTTCACCGCGGACGTCGAGTGCTCCATCAGCAGCCATGGCCGCCCGGCCGCGAGCCCGCGGGTCAGGTCCGCGGCGAACGCCAGCTCGACGTGCCGCTCGGCGTCCTCGGCGGCGGTGTAGTGGTCGTTGGAGACGAAGTCGACCTCGCGCGCCCACGCCCAGTAGTCCAGCGCGGAGAACGTCCAGCCGACCATGAAGTTCGTGGTGACGGGCACGCCCGGGGTCACCTCGCGCAGCACGTCCCGCTCGGCTTTGAACAGCTCCAGCAGGGCGTCGGAGGAGAACCGGTCGAAGTCCAGCAGGTGGCCGGGGTTGCCGTAGGTCGGCGTGGCGCGCGGGGGCACGACCTGGTCCCAGTCGGTGTGGTGCTGGCTCCAGAACGCCGTCGCCCACGCCTCGTTGAGCGCGTCCAAAGAACCGTGCCGGGCCTTGAGCCACTCGCGGAACGCGGTCGCGCAGCGGTCGCAGTAGCAGCGGGACACGTGGCAGCCGTACTCGTTGCCGACGTGCCACGCCGCGAGCGCCGGGTGGTCGCGGTAGCGCTCGGCCAGGGCGCGGGCCAGCGCCACGGCCTTGCGCCGGTACACCGGTGAGCTGGGGCAGTACTCCTGGCGCGAGCCGTGGGAGAGCCGGACGCCGTCGGCGCGTTCGGGCAGCATCTCCGGGTGCGCGGTGGTCAGCCACGGCGGCGGGGACGCGGTGGCGGTCGCCAGGTCCACCCGGACGCCGCCGTCGTGCAGCAGGTCCAGCACCCGGTCCAGCCAGGCGAACTCGTAGCGGCCGTCCGCGGGCTCCAGCAGCGCCCACGAGAAGATGCCGACGCTGACCAGGTTCACGCCCGCCTCGCGCATGAGGCGCACGTCCTCGGCCCACACGTGCTCGGGCCACTGCTCGGGGTTGTAGTCCGCGCCCCAGGCGAGCCCCGGCATCCCCACCGGCCAATCGGTCATGCGGCAAGCCTGACCGACGGACCACGACAACGTCAACACAAGCGAACAGAAGCGATCGTTTAGGTCTGTTCGGCGGTAGACGATCACCGGGTTGGCCGTTTCGCCCTGCTCAGCGTGACTATCCGCAGCACAGGCGGGTTAACGGCTCTGTAACGGGGCTTGACAGGCGGTGTGCCGCAGACCACATTGTGCGCAACTTTGTTGAATCGTGTGTTCGGTCGTGTAGGCGTGTGTCACCCGAAGGAGCGAAGATGGCAAGGTTTGAGACCCCCCACCCGCTCATGGGCCGCCGGGCCCTCCTGAAGGCGCTCATCGCGGGCGCGGGCCTCGCCGCCGTCCCGGGCCTGGCCGCGTGCGGCGGCTCGGACGGCGGCGGCGCGACCGACACCGTGTCGTTCGGCAACAACCTCTCCGACCAGGTCCCGAAGGACGCCATCACCGCCGCGCTCCAGGGCTTCGAGAAGGAGTCCGGTCTCAAGGTCGCCATCAACACCAAGCAGCACGAGCAGTACCAGGAGCAGATCAACAACTACCTGCAGGGCCGCCCGGACGACGTGCTCGCGTGGTTCGCCGGCTACCGGATGCGGTTCTTCGCCGGCAAGGGCCTCACCGGCGACCTGTCCGACGTGTGGGGCAAGGTCGGCGGCGGCTACGCCGGCGCGCTGAAGGAGGCCTCCACCGGGTCGGACGGCAAGCAGTACCTGATCCCGTTCACCCAGTACCCGTGGGGCATCTTCTACCGCAAGAGCGTCTGGCAGCAGCGCGGGTACGAGGTGCCCGGGACGCTGGACCAGATGGTCGCGCTGGCCACGAAGATGAAGTCCGAGGGCCTCGTGCCCATCGCGTTCGCGCAGAAGCAGGGCTGGCCCGGCATGGGCACGTTCGACCAGCTCAACTTCCGCATCAACGGCTACCGGTTCCACGTCGATCTCATGGCCGGCAAGGAGGACTGGCAGAGCCCGAAGGTCAAGGAGGTGTTCGACACCTGGAAGCGGCTGCTGCCGTTCCACCAGGAGAACGCCCTGGGCCGCGAGTGGCAGGAGGCCGCGCAGGCGCTCGGGCAGGGCAAGGCCGGCATGTTCCTGCTCGGCTCGTTCGTCGCCCAGCAGTTCAAGGGCCCCGACCTCGACGACCTCGACTTCTTCCCGTTCCCCGAGATCAACCCCGCCCACGGCCGGGACACCGTCGAGGCGCCCATCGACGGGTACATGATGGCCCGCAAGCCCGCCAACGAGGCCGGCGCGAAGAAGCTCCTGGAGTACCTGGCCTCGCCCGCCGCGCAGCTGGCCTACCTCAAGTCCGACCCGACCTCGATCGCCACGTCGGGCAACGCCGACACGGCCGGCTACAACGCGCTGCAGAAGAAGGCCGCGCAGGTCATCGAGGAAGCCAAGCACATCACGCAGTTCCTCGACCGCGACACCGACCCGCGCTTCGCCAGCGACGCGGCCACCAACGGGCTGAACTCGTTCATCCAGAACCCGAACGACATCGACTCGATCCTCAAGGGCATGGCCGACCAGGCGAAGACGATCTTCACGGGGTGAACGGCGTGACCGCGGTGCAGGACCAGGCTCCCGACCACACAGACCCCGGCGGCGCGGCGGCGACCTCTCCCCCGCCGCACCGCCGGACCAGGCGCGCGACCGCGCTGCCGCCCGGGGACAAGCTCGCCCTCGGACTCATGCTCGGCATCCCCTCGCTGGTGCACGTCCTGTTCGTGTGGGTGCCGGCGCTCGGGTCCGTCGCGCTGTCGTTCAGCTCGTGGGACGGCATCGGCGGGTTCGAGGACATCCAGTGGATCGGCTTCCAGAACTACGTCGACATCTTCACCCGGTACCCGCGGTTCTGGCCCGCGTTGCGGCACAACCTGATCTGGTTGGCGTTCCTGCTCGTGCTGCCGACCGTCGCGGGTCTGTTCCTCGCGGTGCTGCTGGACCGGGAACTCCGCTTCGGACGGCTCTACCAGAGCGCGCTGTACCTGCCGATGGTGCTGTCGCTGGCGCTGGTCGGGTTCATCTGGCAGCTCGTCTACCAGCCCGAGCAGGGACTGCTGAACAACCTGCTGGGCACCGCCGACGACAACCCGACCAACTGGCTGGGCGACCCGGACATCAACCTGTACGCGGTGCTGGTGGCCGCGGCCTGGCGGCACACCGGGTACATCATGCTGCTGTACCTGGCCGGGCTGAAGTCGGTGGACCCGGCGTTGAAGGAGGCCGCCGCGCTGGACGGCGCGAACGCGTTCCAGACCTTCACCCGCGTCACGTTCCCGGTGCTCAAGCCGGTGAACATCGTGGTGCTGGTGGTGACGGTGATCGAGGCGCTGCGCGCGTTCGACATCGTCTACGTGGTCAACAAGGGCCGCAACGGGTTGGAGCTGCTGTCCGTGCTGGTGACCGACAACATCATCGGCGAGTCCAGCCGGATCGGGTGGGGGTCCGCGCTCGCGGTGGTCCTGCTGCTGATCTCGCTCGGGTTCATCGTCACCTACCTGTTCCAGGTGTTCCGGAAGGAGGAGCGGGCGTGACGATCCGACCCGGCCGGGTGGCCCTGCACGTCTTCCTCGCGCTGACCTGCCTGGTGACGCTCGCCCCGCTGTTGTGGGCGCTGTACGCGTCGCTGCGCACCTACGACGACACGAACCGCAACGGGTACTTCTCGTGGGCGGAAAGCCTGACGCTGGACAACTTCGGCGACGCCTGGACCCAGGCCGACCTGCCGCACTACTACCTCAACACGCTGCTGATCACCGTGCCCGCGCTGGTGTTCGTGCTGCTGCTCAGCTCGATGGTGGCGTACGGGGTCTCGCGGTTCAGCTTCAGGTTCAACATCGCGCTGCTGATGCTGTTCACGGCGGGCAACCTGTTGCCGCAACAGGTGGTCGTGACCCCGCTGTACCGGCTGTACCTGCTGGTCGAGGTGCCGGAGTGGCTCTCGGACTCCGGGCTGCTGCTGGACTCGCAGGTCGGGCTGGTGCTGATCCACGTGGCGTTCCAGTCCGGGTTCTGCGTGTTCGTGCTGAGCAACTACATGAAGACGATCCCGCACGAGCTGGGCGAGGCGGCCCGCGTGGACGGCGCCGGGGTGTTCCGGCAGTACTGGCAGGTCGTCCTGCCGCTGTGCCGGCCCGCGCTGGCCGCGTTGGCGACGCTGGAGTTCACCTGGATCTACAACGACTTCCTGTGGGCGCTGGTGCTGATCCAGACCGGCGACAAGATGCCCATCACCTCGGCGCTGCAGAACCTCAAGGGCACGTTCTTCACCGACAACAACCTGGTGGCGGCCGGGTCGCTGCTGGTCGCCCTGCCGACGCTGGTGGTGTTCTTCGTGCTGCAACGGCAGTTCATCGGTGGTCTCACGCTCGGATCGACGAAGGGGTAGGCATGAGGATCGTCGCCGAGATCCCGGTGGACCCCCGGTGCGCGCGGGTGCACGAGCAGGGGTGGCAGTCGTGGTCCCCGTCCACCGGGTACTCCCTGACCCAGGCGCCGCACCGCTGGGTCGCGCCGGAGCACCGCATCGGCAACTACCGGGCCGAGTCGTTCCCGGCCGGGTTCTGGGGCGAGGGGCTGCTGGCGGTGGACCCGGGCGACGGCGCTCCGGTGACCGTGGTGGCCGCCGCGTCGCCCACCGAGGCGGTGCCGTCGATCAAGGCCACCTACGTGGACCAGCGCGTGGTCGTGTACGCGGACGGGCCGGTGGAGGTGCGGGTGGAGGCCGCGTCGGTGCCGCGGGCGTTCGCGCGGTGGGCCGACGACGTGGTCAAGGCGTTGGGGTTGGGCGCTCCGCGGCCCGCGCCGACGATCTGGTGCTCGTGGTACCAGTACTTCACCGAGGTGACGGAGTCCGACGTGGACCGGAACCTGGCGTTGCTGGACGCGCTGGACCTGCCGGTGGACGTGGTGCAGGTGGACGACGGGTACCAGGCGGAGATCGGCGACTGGCTGGCGCCGTCCGGGCGGTTCGCCGATGTTCCCGCCGTCTTCGAGCGGATCACCGGGACCGGGCGGCGGGCCGGGATCTGGACCGCGCCGTTCCTGGTCGGGCGGCGGTCGCGGCTCTTCGCGGAGCACCCGGAGTGGCTGGTGCGGGCGGGTGACGGGTCGTTCGTGTCGGCCGGGCGGAACTGGAACCAGCCGTTGTACGCGTTGGACACCACGCATCCCGGGGCGATCGAGCACCTGCGGGAGGTGTTCACGGCGTTCCGGTCGTGGGGCGTCTCGTTCCACAAGATCGACTTCCTGTACGCCGCCGCGCTGCCGGGTCGCCGGCACGAGGACGTGTCGCCGATCGAGGCCTACCGGCGCGGTGTCGAGCTGGTCCGGTCGGCCATCGGGGACGCGTACCTGCTTGGGTGCGGCGCGCCGCAGTTGCCGTCGATCGGGTTGGTGGACGCGATGCGGGTCAGCCCGGACATCGCGCCCGAGTACGAGCCGGGCAACGGCGACGTCGCCCAGCCGTCGCAGCGCGGCGCGGTGCTCAACGGGGTGTCGCGGGCGTTCCAGCACGGGCGGTTCTGGGTCAACGACCCGGACTGCCTGATCGCGCGGCCCGAGGTCGAGCGGCGGGAGGAGTGGGCCGGGCACGTGTCGGCGTACGGCGGGCTGCGCGGGTCGTCGGACGGGCTGGACCGCCTGGACGCCTGGGGGCTCGACACGACCCGGCGGGTGTTGGCCGAGCCGGTGCCCGAGCGGTTCGTGGAGAGCTAGCCGGGGAGCGGGCGGGACCCGCTCCCCGGGCCCGTCACGCGACGGCGGTCCCCTCCAGTTCGACCACCAGGTCGGGGACCGCCAGCCGCGTCACGCCGAGCATCGTGGTGGTCGGGGCCACCCGCGCCGCGCCCAAGCGGGCCGCCAGCACGCCGTAGTGCTGGAAGAGCAGGTCCACGTCGGTGGTGTAGACGTTGAGCCGGACCAGGTTCGCCAGGGACATGCCCGCCTCGGCGAGCACCGCCTCCAGGTTGTCCAGGCTCAGCGCGAGCTGCGCCGCCAGGTCACCGGCGTGCTCGGGCTTCCCCTCGGCGTTCATCGCGGTCTGCCCGGAGCAGTACAGGGTGCGGGTCTGGCCGGTGACGACCTCGCCCTGGTTGAACCCCATCGCCACCGACCAGTCCCACGGGTTGACCGCCGTTCGCTGCACTGCCACGACATCTCCATTCGGTTCATCGACTGCGCCAAGCCTCGCAACGAATCACGACACCCTGTGTCGGGTATTGGTTAGGGTTTTCCCGTGCGTGCGGACCGCCTGGTGTCGCTGGTGCTGCTGCTGCGCCAGCGCGGCCGGCTGTCCGCGACGACGCTGGCCCGGGAGCTGGAGGTGTCCACCCGGACCGTGCTGCGCGACATCGAGGCGCTGTCCGCCGCGGGCGTCCCGGTGTACGCCGAGCGCGGGCGCAACGGCGGGTTCGCGTTGCTGCCGGGGTTCCAGACGCGGCTCACCGGGCTCAACCACGACGAGGCGCTCGCCCTGCTGGTCGCCGGGTCCCGCCGGGGCGCGCAGGTGTTCGGGCTCGGCTCGGCGCTGGCGTCGGCCGTGCTCAAGGTGGTCGACGCGCTGCCCGAGAGCCACCGGGACACCGCCGCCGGCGTGGCCGAGCGGCTGTTGATCGACCCCGAGACCGACCTGCTGTCCCGCCGCGTGGTCGCCGACGAGGTGCCGGACGCGGTGGTGGCGCAGGTCCGGCGTGCGGTGCTGGCCGGGAACCGGCTGCGCATCCGGTACGCGGCGGCGGGCGACGCGCCGCGGTGGCGCACGGTGGACCCGATCGGCCTGGTCACCGTGCGGGACCAGGGCTACCTGCTGGCCACGCGGGACGGCGCGGACCGCACCTACCGGCTGTCCCGGGTGTCGGCCGCCGAGGAGCTGCCCGAACCGGCGCGCCGGCCCGAGCGGGTGGACCTCGACCGGGCGTGGCGGGAGCGCGGCACGCGGTTCCGGACCGGCGGTGACCAGGTCGCCGTGCTGGTGCGGCTCGACCCGGCCCGGCGGGAGGACCTGGTGGGCACCGCGTTGGCCGTGCTCTCCGAACAGGTCGAGGCGGACGGCCGGCTGCGGGTGGAGGTGACCTTCCAGGACCGGCGGCACGCCCAGTGGGCGCTGTGGCAGCTCTCCGGTCAGGCCGAGGCCCTGGAACCGCAGTGGTTGCGCGCCTACCTGCACGACCGCGCCGCCGCGATCGTCGCCCGCTACGCCGTCACGGGCGACCGGGCAGTCTCAGGGTGAACAGCGCGCCGCCCTCGGGGGCCCGGCCCGCGTAGGCCGCGCCGCCGTGCCGTTCGGCCGCCTGCTTCACGATCGCCAGGCCCAGGCCCGACCCGGGCAGGGTGCGGGCCTCCGACGAGCGGTAGAAGCGCTCGAAGACGTGCGGCAGGTCGGCGTCCGCGATGCCCGGGCCCGAGTCGGCCACCTCCAGCGCCACGCTGCCGTCGCCCACCTGCCGCAGCTCCAGCCGCACGACCCCGCCGGACGGGCTGAACTTCACCGCGTTGTCCAGGAGGTTGAGCACGGCCCGTTCCAGCGCGCTGGAGTCGCCCAGGAGCGTCCACGGTTGGAGACGCACGTCGAAGTGGACGTCCGAGGCGGCGCGGCGGCGGGCCCGGTCCAGGGCGCGCTCCACAACCTCCACCAGGTCCACCGGCTCGTGGACCACCTGCGGGGCGTCCTCGCGGGCCAGTTCGACCAGGTCGCCGATGAGGGTGGTCAGCTCGTCGAGCTGGGCGCGGACGTCGGCGTGGATCTCGGTCTTGTCCTGGTCGGAGAGGGTGGGGGCGTCCGGGCGTTCGGAGGCCAGCAGCAGTTCCAGGTTGGTGCGCATGGACGTCAGCGGGGTGCGCAGCTCGTGACCGGCGTCGGCGACGAGCCGGCGCTGGCGCTCCTGCGAGTCCGCCACCGCGGCCAGCATCGCGTTGAACCGCTGGGTGAGGCGGGCCAGCTCGTCGTCGCCGGTCACCGGGATCGGCCGCAGGTCACCGGTCATCGCGACGCGCTCGGTGGCCTCGGTCAGGCGTTGCACCGGGCGCAGGCCGGTGCGGGCCACGGCGGTGCCGGCCGCCGCCGCCACGAGCACGCCGATGCCGCTGATCACGAACAGGACCACGGACAGCTTGCCCAGGGTCTGGTTGAGCGGGGCCATCGACTGGGCGATCACCATCGCCCGGCCGTCCTCGTAGGGCACGGAGATGACCCGGAACCCGGTCCGGTGGTCGTCCCACATGTTCTCCAGCCGGGTGCCCTTGGCCACCTCCAGGTCGCCGGAGCTGGTCGGCGGCGCGATGGTGCCGGTCGGGTAGAGCATGCGGCCGTCCACGCCGAGCAGGCCGATGCGCACGTCGCCCGCCGCGAGGAACGCGCCGGGCAGCTCGGTGACGTCGGTGTTGACGCGGGGCGCGGTGACGGCGGCGCGGGCGCGTTGGCGCAGGTTGTCGTCCAGCTGCTCGTCGAGGTTCGTGCTGACGGTCATGTACGCGCCCAGCGACACCACGGCCACCACGCCCGCCACGCAGAACGCCGCCAGCAGGGTCACCCGGGCGCGCAGCGACACCCGCTGGAACCGCCCGTTGGCGGTACCGATCACGGAGGGGTCTCCCGCAGCACGTACCCGACGCCGCGCACGGTGTGCAGGAGGCGGGGCTCGCCGTCCGCCTCGGTCTTGCGGCGCAGGTAGCCGACGTAGACCTCCAGGGCGTTGCCGGAGGTGGGGAAGTCGTAGCCCCAGACGTCCTCCAGGATGCGGCCGCGGGTCAGCACCTGCTTGGGGTGGGCGAGGAACAGCTCCAGGAGGGCGAACTCGGTGCGGGTGAGGCTGATCGGCCGGTCCCCGCGCCGCACGTCGCGCGTGTTGGGGTCCAGTTCGAGGTCGCCGAACCTGAGCACGGTGCCCGCGGGTTCGGCGGCGTCGGCGGCGGCCCGGCGCAACAGCGCCCGCAGCCGGGCGAGCAGCTCTTCGAGCGCGAACGGTTTGGGCAGGTAGTCGTCGGCGCCGGCGTCGAGGCCGGACACCCGGTCGGACACGGCGTCGCGCGCGGTGAGGACGAGGATCGGCAGGTCGTCACCGGTGCTGCGCAGCCGGCGGCACACCTCCAGCCCGTCCAGCCTGGGCATCATGACGTCCAGGACCATCGCATCGGGACGCTGCGCGACGACCGCTTCCAGGGCCTGCTGACCGTCACCGGCCAGGTCCACCTGGTAGCCGTTGAACTGCAGTGAGCGGCGGAGCGACTCACGCACGGCCCGGTCGTCGTCGACAACGAGGATGCGCATGGGATCAGTTTTGCCTCTCGTCCTGAGAGCGGCCTGAGAAGGGCATGTGAGCTAACCGTCAAGTCGCGCCGGTCGTCCGGGGTTGACCCCGTGCCGATCAGCGCTCTTCCGATCGGCACGGGATCAGCCGCGGACGACCGGCCGCCAGGCGACTTGACCGCCGTGCCGAAGGCGCGGCCATCAAACACCGTCAAGTTTTGGCGCGGTCGGGGCGTTCCACCCGCGCCAGAGAGCCAGTATGCGCAACCCCATGATGACCACCGATCCGGTGATCGTCACTGCCTCCGCCGGGAGGCCCGCGTAGTCACCCAGCGCGACGATCACCGCGCCGGCCAGGGCGGCCACGGCGTAGATCTCGCGGCGCAGGACCAGGGGGATCTCGCGCAGCAACACGTCCCGCAGAGCGCCCCCGCCGATGCCCGTGGTCATCCCGACCAGGCACGCGGCGTAGGGAGGAGCGCCCAACGCGAGGGCCGTCGAGGTGCCCGAAGTGACGAACAAGCCCAGGCCCACGGCGTCCAGCACCAACACGGATCGGCGAAGTTTCGCCACCGTCGGGTGAAACAGGAACACGACGAGTCCCGTGCCGCCCGCGACCGCCAGGTACGGCCACGTCACCAGGGCGGTGGGCGGGGTGACGTCCAGCAGCACGTCCCGGATGGTCCCGCCGCCCAACGCGGTGGTCAGGGCGAGCACGATGACCCCGAACACGTCCAACCGGGACCGCACCGCGGCCAGCGCGCCCGAGGCGGCGAACGCGGCGATCCCGATCAGCTCCAGCGCGGT
The DNA here is from genome assembly GCF_040647305.1 of Saccharothrix sp. NPDC042600. Classification (NCBI taxonomy): domain Bacteria; kingdom Bacillati; phylum Actinomycetota; class Actinomycetes; order Pseudonocardiales; family Pseudonocardiaceae; genus Saccharothrix; species Saccharothrix sp. NPDC042600. The sequence continues at coordinate 107,881 of NZ_JBEZBW010000003.1, forward strand.
CAGCACCGGTGGAGGCTAGGCGACACCCCCGCGTCCGGTCACATCGGAGGCTCCTAGAAGAAGTCGGCGAGCCGGGGCACGCCGGGCGCGCCGGCCAGGCGGTCCAGCAGGGCCGCGTCGCCGCCGCCGTCGAGCAGGCCGGCGCGGCGCAGGGCGTGGGTGTCCTGCATGCCGCTGAACCACGGCCCCAGCGCGCGGGCGTGCAGCCGCACCGCGCCGGCGCCGCCCGGCTCGACCCGGACCGCGCCGTCCTCCACCACGAGCCGCTGCCGGCCGGCGTGCCAGGGCGCGTGGTCGTCCACGACCTCCAGGTCCACGGCCGCGTCCCGCAACGCCGCCGCGGCGGGCCAGCCCCGGGCGGCGACGGCGGCGGGCAGGTCCACGACCCGCAGCAGCCACGCCGAGGTGGTCACCGTGTACCGGATGGCCTGGTTGGTGAGCAGGCCCGGGACGGCCGGGTCGGTCACCCGCAGGGACACCTGGTCCAGCAGGCCCGCCCAGCTCCCCAGCGCGCGCAGCAGCCCGAGCTGGGTGTCGCGGTCCCGGCCGACCAGGTCGAACACGCGCAGGCCCTCGCGGTTGCGCTCGGCGGTGAGGAAGCCGCGCACCTCGCCGTCGTGGCCGGGCACCACCGTGACCACGTCGAGGGTGAGCACGTCGGCCACGTCCACGCCCGGCTTCGAGCGGTCCACCAGGCCGTTCACCGTGGACGCCAGATCGACGTAGCAGGCGTGCAGCGCGTCCAGGTCGGCCTCGGTCGCGGGCCGGGTCGCCGCCGCCGGGCCGGTGGGCAGGCGGTCGATCGGGAAGTCGATCCACTCGAACACACCCGCCCGCTCCCAGCCGCGCGACCGGTACAGCGCGGGCACCGTCGCGTACAGGACGGACAGCGGCTGCCCGTGCTCGCGCAGGTCGGCCAGGGTCCGGTCGAGCAGTCCGCTCGCCACGCCCCGGCCGCGCGCCGACGGGTCGACGGCGACGCCGCCGATGCCGCCCATGGGCACCGGCGCGCCGCCGAAGAACTGGTGGAACCCGGTGATCGTGAGCACCGCCGCGGGCCGGCCGTCCACCTCGGCCAGCAGCCCGCGCCGGCCGGGGCGGACCGGGTCCTCCTCGGACGTGGCGCCGAAGGCGACCTTGCGCAGTCGGCGGACCTCGTCGGCGTCGGCCCCGGTGAGCTCTCGGATCAGCACACCGTCCTGCTTACCAGGTGAAGAAGCCCTGCCCGGTCTTGCGACCCAGCTCGCCGCGCGCGACCTTCTCGCGCAGCAGCGCCGGGGGCTCGAAGCGCGGTCCCAGCTCGGCGGCCAGGTGCTCGGCGATGGCCAGGCGGACGTCCAGCCCGACCAGGTCGGTGAGCTTGAGCGGACCCATCGGCCAGCCGTAGCCCAGGCGCATGCCGGTGTCGATGTCCTCCGCGCTGGCGACGCCCTCCTCCAGCATGCGGATGGCTTCCATGCCGACGGCCACGCCGAGGCGCGAGGTGGCGAAACCGGGCGCGTCGCGGACCTCGATGACCGTCTTGCCCAGCTCCTCGGCCCACTTGCGGGCGCTTTCGACGGTCGAGGGCGCGACGGCGTCGTGCACGACCAGTTCCACGAGTTGCTGCACGGGCACCGGGTTGAAGAAGTGCATGCCGATCACGCGTTCGGCGGGCAGGCCCTGCGCGAGCGCCGTGATGGACAGCGAGGACGTGTTGGAGGCCAGGACCGCGTCGGGGCAAGCGTTTGCGGCGATGCCCAGCACGCGCCGCTTCAGCTCGACGTCCTCGGGCACGGCCTCCACGACCAGGTCGGCCGGCACGGCGGCCAACTGCTCGACCACGGTCAGGTTCTTGAGCAGCTCGTCGGGCGAGGTCGCCAGCTTGCCCCGGTCGGCCGCCTTGGCCAGCGACGCCGCGACGGCCGACCGCGCGGTCACCACCCGGTCCGCGGACGACTCGGCGAGCACCACCTCGTGCCCGCCCGCGAGCAGCAGGTGCGCGATCCCCGCGCCCATCGTGCCGCCACCGATCACCACCGCGATCATGCTTCGACGACCTCCGCCGCGAACATGGCGACCAGTTCCATCCCGCCGATCTCGGTCAGGTTGGCCCCGGAGGCCTGCCACTCGGGCGACTTGAACGCGGCCTTCATGTCCTGCTCGGACGCGAAGTACATCTCGGCCACCAGGTGCGGCTCCCGCTCGCCGAGGAAGCCGGGCACGAACACGCGGCCGACCTTGGCGACCTCGGCCTTGAGCAGGCCGGGAGTCTTGCGCACCAGCGGCAGGTGGGAGGCGAAGTAGGCCTCGTCGAAGGACTCGGGGTCCGAGGGTTTCCGGTACAGCGCGATGTACTTGATCATGTGACACCTTCCGTCCGGTTTCGCCGCCGGACTGTAACACCGGCACGATGGCGGGGTGCGGATCATCCTGCTGCGCCATGGGCAGAGCCTGGGCAACGTCGACGAACTGGCGTACTGCCGTATACCCGACCACGCCCTCCCGCTCACCCCGCGGGGCGAGCGGGAGGCGGTGGAGGCCGGTCCCAGGATCAAGGAACTGCTGGCCGGCGCGCCAGTGGCCGTCTACGTCAGCCCGTACGTCCGCACCCGGGCCACCCTGCGCGGCCTGGCCCTCGGCGAGCAGGCCGAACGCGTGGTCGCCGAACCCCGCCTGCGCGAACAGGACTGGGGCAACCTCCAGGACCCCGTGCAACAGGAGGTCTTGAAGCACCAGCGCCACGCCTTCGGCCACTTCTTCTTCCGCCTGCCCAACGGCGAGTCCGGCGCGGACGTGGACGACCGGCTGGCCGCGTTCCTGGTGGACCTGGAGGCGCGCATGGCCCACCCGGACCACCCTGACACGGCCCTGATCGTCTCGCACGGCCTGACGATCCGGCTCCTGTGCCGGCGGCTGTTCGGCTGGAGCGTCGAGCTGTTCGAATCCCTGTCCAACCTGGAGACCTGCGAACACCGGGTCCTGACCCACGACGGCGGGTGGACCCTGGACCGCGCCTTCGCGCAGTGGCGCGACTCCCCGGACGGTGAGACCCAGCTCCGGGGTCAGAGGAGTCCGCGCCGGTAGGCCGCGACCAGTCGCCGGGGCACCAGCAACTCCCGCCCGTCGAGCGTCTTCACCGGCACGAGGTCGGGCGCCGCCGCCTTCCACTGGGCACGCCGGTGCCGGGTGTTGCTCCGCGAGGTCTTCCGCTTCGGAACCGCCATCAGCGCGCCCTCTTCCCGTACCGCCGGTTGAACTTCTCCACGCGCCCCGCCGTGTCCACGACCCGCTGCGAGCCCGTCCAGAACGGGTGCGAGTCCGACGTCACGTCCACGACGATCAACGGGTACGTGCGGCCGTCCTCCCACTCCACCGTCCGCGACGACGTGGCCGTCGAACGGGTCAGGAACGCCTTGCCCGTGCCCGAGTCCTGGAACACCACGGGGTGGTAGTCCGGGTGGATGCCCTTCTTCACTGCAGCTCCTCCATCTCGTGCTCGGCGAACGGGTCCACGAAGTCCAGTTCGTCCGCCAACGCCCACTCCTCGTCGGTCACCAGCGCCTCGCGCAGGGCCGACACGATCTCGAACTCGGCCGCCTTCCACGTGATGGCGACGATCTCCTGCACGCCACCGGTCCGCCGCCCGATCTCGCCCATGTGCAGGCCGCCACCCGCGGACTCCAGCCACAGCAGCGCGTCCGGCTGGCTCACCAGCCACAACCGGCCCCGACCGCGCACGACGCCGTCCAGCAGCACGTCCAGCGCGATGTGCAGCCGCATCGGGTGGAACGGCCGTGACGCCACGAAGTGCACGACCCCGACGTCCCCGGCCGGGTCCAGCGGCGCGCCGCGCAGCAGGGACCCCGTGACCTGGTCGAACCGGGGCACCCGCCGCAACCCGGCCACGGCGGCGGGCAGGTCCGCGAGGGACACCCGCGGCACGCCGGGCGAGAGCCGGTCCAGCACCGCGTCCAGCGCGGGGTCCGGCTCGCCGACCACGACCAGCACGTCCGCGAACTCGGTCCGGCCCACCACGACCTGCGCCAACGTCCGCTCGTCGCCCGGCACGTCGGACACCAGCTCCTCGTCCCCGGTCGCCTCCGCCAACCAGGTCGCCGCGTCCACCGCCGTCACCACGGCCGCCACCCGCACCGGGCGGTCGGCCAGCGCCAGGCAGACCGCCTCCGGTTCCAGCGCGGGGTCGAGGTCCACGACCACGTGCCCGCCCAGCGCGTCCAGCAGCGGCAGCAGGTCGTGGCGCAGGGTGCAGGACACGCAGCCGTGCTCCAGCTCCAGGACTTCCAGCGACCCGTCCACCCACCGCCGCACGACGCCCGAGCGCAGGCCCGCCAGGTCGTACCGGACGAGCACGGCGCCCGGCGAGGCGCACCACAGGGACGTGGCCACGCCGTGCCCGCCGGCCACCAGAACGACAACGGTTTCCATTTGCGCTACAGTAGATGAAAACCGTTGTCGTTTCAAAGAGAGGTGCCGCGTGTCCCACCGCCACTGCCAGTTGACCGGGCGCAAACCCGGTTACGGCAAGCAGGTCTCCCACTCGCACCGGCGCACGAACCGCCGCTGGCTGCCCAACACCCAGCGCCGCCGGTACTTCCTGCCCAGCGAGAACCGGTTCGTCGTGCTGACGCTGTCGGCGAAGGGGATCAAGACCGTCGACCGGCGCGGCATCGAGTCCGTGGTGGCCGAGCTGCGCGCCCGGGGGGAGAAGGTCTGATGGCCAAGAGCACCGACGTCCGGCCCATCATCAAGCTCCGCTCCACCGCCGGCACCGGCTACACCTACGTCACCCGCAAGAACCGCCGCAACGACCCGGACCGGCTGGTGCTGCGCAAGTTCGACCCGGTGGTGCGCCGGCACGTCGACTTCAAGGAGGAGCGCTGATGGCGAAGAAGTCCAAGATCGCCCGCGACCGGCAGCGCCGCGAGGTCGTCGCCCGGCACGCCGAGCGGCGGGCGCAGCTCAAGGAGGTCGTGCGCACCGACCCCGCGCGGCGCGCCGAGGCGCAGCTCGCGCTCCAACGCCTGCCCCGCGACGCCAGCCCGACCCGGCTGCGCAACCGCGACACCGTGGACGGCCGGCCGCGCGCCTACTTCCGGGCGTTCGGGCTGTCCCGCCTCCGGTTGCGGGAGATGGCGCACAAAGGTGAGCTACCGGGTGTCACCAAGTCGAGCTGGTAGGGGAGGACGCACGTGCCCAGGACCGAACGCACGCCCAAGAAGCGGGTCAACCTCCTGCGCAAGGAGGGCGTGACCACCGTCGACTGGAAGGACGTCGCGCTGCTGCGCAAGTTCATCTCCGACCGCGGCAAGATCCGCTCGCGCCGCGTGACCGGGTTGACGCCGCAGCAACAGCGCCAGGTCGCGACGGCGATCAAGAACGCGCGGGAGATGGCACTGCTGCCCTACCCCTCGCAAGGCCGCTGAGCGAGGCGGTGCCGGCCGCCGCCAGCACCGCCAACGCGGGCCAGTCGGGCGCGAAGTGCCCCTCGGCGCCGACGACGAAGCTCCCGTACAGGCCCCAGCACTGGAGGGCGGTCAACGCCGCGCCCAACGGCGTGGTCACCAACGACACCGCCACCACCACGGCCACCAGCGCGACCAGCGCCGGCAGCGGCCAGTTGCCCGCGACGACGGTCGCGACGACACCGCCGGCGAAGCCCAGCGCGGACCCGGGTGCGCTTCCGATCCTCGGCATGACCCGCCATTCAACGCGCGATGGAGACACCCGCCACCGCACGACGGCGGAGTTCACCTGATCGCGTGGACAGGTTCCGCCGACCGAGTGGGGCGAACCGGCAGGGTGCGGGGCCGGGGCCGGGGCTGCGCGGTCCAGCCGGCGGTGGTGGCGGGGTCGGCGGTAGGCGGCGTCGGCGGCGATTGGCAGGCGGCGGCTCGGCGGCGGCGGCTCGGCGGCGGCGGCTCGGCGGCGGCGGACGTTTTGTGGGGGTGCGGCCTCCGGCCCCCGACACCATTTTCGCACGCGGGTACGACAGCCGGCCGAGCAGCCGCTCGGCAGCGAACCCCGCGTCGGCACGCACGTGAGACGCACGCCACCGCCTCAACGTGCGGTTCGCCTGATCGCGTGAGGCACGATCCTCCGAATGAGCTTCTACGACGTACTGCACCGCCGCCGGGACACCAGGGGCGAGTTCACCGGCGCCCCCATCCCGGACGACGTGCTGCGCCGGGTGCTCACGGCCGCCCACGCGGCGCCGAGCGTGGGCCTGTCGCAGCCGTGGGACTTCATCGTCGTGCGCGACCGGGACACGCGGCGGGCGTTCCGCGACCACGTCCAGGCCGAGCGCAGCGTGTTCGCCACCGAACTCGACGGCGAGCGGGCCGAGACGTTCGCGCGGATCAAGGTCGAGGGGATCATGGAGTCCACCCTCGGCATCGTCGTCACCTACGACCCCGAGCGCGGGTCGCCCGCCGTCCTGGGCCGGCACGCCATCGCCGACGCCGGGCTGTACTCGGTGTGCCTGGCCATCCAGAACCTGTGGCTCGCCGCGACCGCCGAGGGGCTGGGCGTGGGCTGGGTGAGCTTCTACCGCGAGGACGAGCTGCGCCGCCTGCTGGACATCCCGGCCACCGTCCGCCCGGTCGCGTGGCTGTGCGTCGGCCCGGTCGCGTGCCTGCCCGACACCCCCGACCTGGAGCGCCACGGGTGGCGGAACCGGCTGCCGCTGGACGACGTCCTGCACCAGGAGCGGTACACACGGCGTCCGTCCCGGTAGCCTGTCTAAGCCGTACCGCTGGTGGGCGGTCCCGCGTACCCGCCCACCGAGCCGGAATGGAGTGTCGACACGGGTGGAGCAGCGAGATCCGCTGGTAGCGGTGCCACAGCTGGACCTTGAGGTCAAGGCGTTGTTGAACGCTGGCCGCCTGCCGGAGGCCAACACGCTGTTCGACCAGGTCGTCAGCCGCATCCCGCCGGGCGCCGACCGGTGGACGCGCTCGGCCGTGCTGGTCAACCGGGCGAAGCTGGCGTGGCGGCTGGGCCGCATCCCGCTGGCCCTGGAGCTGGCCGCCGAGGGCTGGACCGACCTGGACGGCGAGAACGCCGACAACCCCGCCGCCGCGCAGGCCATGCACGCCCTGGCCTACCTGCTGGAGGGCATCGGCAACCGGCGGGCGGCGGTGGACATGCTGCGGCTGTCCGTGCAGGTGGCGCGCCGGGCGGAGGTCCCCGAGGTGCTCGGCCACTGCCTCCAGGGCCTGGGCGGCACGCTGAACTTCCGCGCCATCTCCTCCCCGCCCGACCGCGCCCCGGCGATCTTCGCCGAGGCCCGCGAGCACCTGCGCGAAGGCCTGGAGCTGACCACCGACGAGCAGATGCGCCGCGCCCTCCTCGGGGCCTACAGCCGGTCGCTGGCCGGCGTCGGCGAGCTGTTCGAGGCCGAGCAGGCGGCCCGGGAGACCCTGCGCCAAGCCACCGAGGCGGGCGACCGCTGGTCCCAGGCGGTGGCCAACTGGGTCCTCGCGGTCGTGCGCCGCGACCAGGACGACCTGGTCGAGGCCCGCACCCTGGCCAGCCGGGCGGTGGCGGCGGCCGAGGCGATCAACGACGCGTCCCTGCTGCTCAGGTTCTCCCTGGACCTGGCCGACATCTGCGCGCAGATGAACGACCACGTGGGCGAGGCCGCGGCCCTGCGCTGCTCGGTCGCGGCGAGCAAGACCGCGACGGAGACGTTGCAGGAAGGCCTCGCCCAGGCGCTGGAGCAGCGGCGCGTGGCGGTGCAGGCGCAACGGCTGGCCGTGGCGGCCCAGGAAGCGGCGGCCCGCGACCCCCTGACCGGGCTCGCCAACCGCCTCGGCCTGGAGCGCGCCGCGGCGGGCCTGCTCGAATCGACCGCCGCCCGGGGCCGGGTGCCCTGGCTGGTGCTGGTCGACGTGGACTGGTTCAAGGGCGTGAACGACGACGCCGGCCACGCCGCCGGGGACGCGGCCCTCCGGGAGATCGCCCAGCTCCTCAGGCGCGAGTGCCGGGCGGACGACCTGGTCGCCCGGTGGGCCGGCGACGAGTTCGTGGTGCTGCTGGGCGACACGGACAGCAACGCCCGCGACGTGGGACCGGTGGTGGCCGAGCGGATCCGGGCGGCCGTGGACTGCCACGACTGGACGATGGTCCTGGGCACGACCCGCCGCCCGACGGTCAGCATCGGCGTCGCCGCCGGGCCGGCCAAGCTGGACCAGCTCTTCGCCGCCGCCGACATGGCGCTCTACCGGGCCAAGCGCCACGGGCGCAACCGGGTCGAGGTGGAACCCAGCGTCGCCGAGATCGTCGGCGGCACCTGACGTCGGCAGGCGCGCGACGGCGGCAAAAAGCCGGTACTCCCCCGCGGCCCCACACCGCGGAGAAACACCGGCTCTTCGAGGAGCGCTAGGCGATCAGCCCGCCCCGGAACGCGACCAGAGCGGCCTGCACCCGGTTCACCGCGCCGATCTTGCCCAGGACCGAGGACACGTACCCCTTCACGGTCGCCTCGGACAGGTGCAGCGTCCCGCCGATCTCCGCGTTGGACATGCCCTGCCCGATCAGGACGAGCACCTCGCGCTCCCGCTCCGACAGCGACGCGAGCAGGCGGCGCGCGGGCTCGGCGGCCCGTTCACCGTCGGCCACCGCCGCCAGGACCCTGGCCGCCACGCCGGGGTCCAGGACCGCGCCGCCCGAGGCCAGGTCGCGGACCGCGCGGACCAGTTGCTCGGGTTCGGTGTCCTTGAGCAGGAAGCCCGACGCGCCCAACCGCAGCGCCTCGGACACGTACTCGTCCACGTCGAACGTGGTCAGCATGGCGATCCGGGGCGCGTCCGGGATCGAGCGCAACCGCCGCAGGGCGGTCAGGCCGTCCGAGGACCGCATCCGGATGTCGAGCAGCACGACGTGCGGGCGGTGCTGGCGGGCCAGGTCGGCCACCAGGTGCCCGTCGTCGCACTCAGCCACGACCTCGATGTCGCCTGCGCTGTTGAGGATCATGCGAAGGCCGGACCGGACGAGGTCTTCGTCATCGGCCAGCATCACCTTGATCACGACGCCTCCCCGCGTTGGCGTTTCGTGTTCGTACTCGCTCAGCCTCGCGCACGAACACGCAAGCTGACGTTAATTCACCGTTATCTCACCACGGATGACCCTCGGAACAGCCTGTTCACAGTTGCCAGGAAATACCGGAGATCAGCCGAGAACGCGCGCAACTTCCTGGCGCAGACGTGGCAGGAGGGCGTAGAGCTTGTCGCCCGGGCAGAGCGTGTCGCGGTAGTCGCGGTGGCCGAAGATCTCACTGGGCGGGATGGCGTACTGCTCACACGTGTGGACGCAGAACGAGACCAGCGAGTCCCACAGCAGGACCGGCGGCTCGACCGCCATGTAATTGCCCTCGTTCTCGATGCCGATGGCCGCGCTGTTCTGGCCGGGGCAGTGCGCGCCGACGACGACGCGGTCGCCGGACCGCAGCGCGGCCAGGCTGCCGTGCCTGCCCTCCATCAGGAAACCGCCGCGGCTGTTGGTGAAGTGCTGCCCCGAGTCGATCCAGCCGTTGGTGTCCATGTGCAGGTCCTGGATCCACCGGGCGTGGGCGTAGGCGTGCTCCTGGCTGACGTCGGGGGTGTTCTCGGTGGCGGTGTGGTGGACGAGGATGCGGACCGGGCGCTGGGCGAGCACGGTCGGCGCGGCGGCGGGTGGCCGGGCCGACCAGTCGGCGCAACTCCGGATGGGCAGGACGGGCGTCGCGTGCGCCGGGGTGGCGGTCAGGAAGCCGGCGCCGACGACGCCGGCGAGCAGGGTTCGTCGACGCATCACGTGGAACGTTTTCCCATTGTCGGGACTTCTTGGCAACGACCGACACCCGTTCGATGGAGTGACGGGTAAACGCGAAGCACTTTCGCGAATCTTTACTTGTGAGTAACGTGCGTCACACGAACCCTGCCTGGAAGGAGCTTCGCGCCATGCGGAGAGCCGCCCGATCCCTGGCCGTGGTCGCACTCCTCGCCACGGCCGTCACCGTCCCCGCCGCCGAGGCCTCGCCTCGCACCACCGCGTTCGCCCCGGACGACTACTGCCTGGGCCAGTGCCACGACGTCTTACCGCCCGGCCAGAACGGCAACGCCACCCTCGCCGAGATCCTGGCCCACAAGGCGCTGGGCACCCGGCCCGCGCACTCCGCCGACCAGCTCGGAAAGTACGACGCGCTGGTCTCCGGCTACGCCGGCCTGACCAACGACCAGCTCGCCACCTTCTTCAACGACGCCTCCTTCGGCGTGCCGGCCGACCAGGTCGCGAGCACGATCAAGCCGCGCGCGGACGTCACGATCATCCGCGACAAGCGCATCGGGATGCCGCACATCTACGGCACCACCCGGTCCGGCACGGAGTTCGGCGCGGGCTACGCCGCCGCGCAGGACCGGCTGTGGCTGATGGACCTGTTCCGCCACCTCGGGCGCGGGCAGCTGACCGGGTTCGCCGGCGGCGCCGAGGGCAACCGGGCGCTGGAGCAGAGCTTCTTCAACCAGATCCCGTACACCGAGGCCGACCTCCAGCGGCAGATCGACCAGGTGGCGGCGCGGGGTCCGCGCGGGCAGCAGGCGTTGCAGGACGTCAAGGACTACGTGGCCGGCATCAACGCCTACATCACGGCGTCGGTCAACGGCCGGTACTTCCCGGGCGAGTACGTCCTGACCGGGCACGCCGACGCCATCACCAACTGGAACGACATCCGACCGTTCCAGCCGACCGACCTGGTCGCCATCGCGGCCGTGGTGGGCGGCCTGTTCGGCGCGGGCGGGGGTGGCGAGGTGCAGAACGCCCTGGTCAAGCTGGCCGCGCAGAACCGTTACGGCGCGGCCGCGGGCGACCGGGTCTGGCGGTCGTTCCGCGAGCAGAACGACCCGGAGTCGGTGCTGACCCTGCACGACGGGCAGCGGTTCCCCTACGCCACAACGCCTTCCGCACCGCAGGGCGTGGCGCTGCCGGACGGCGGGGTCGTGACGCCGGAGCGGATGGTGTACGACCAGGCCGTTTCCGCGCAGTCCACTGTGGAGGTCCCGGCCGAGTTGCAGGCCGTGCGGGGCATCTTCAAGGACGGCGTGCTGCCCAAGGACCTGTTGAGCAGGAAGCAGGGCATGTCCAACGCCCTGGCGGTGTCCGGCGCGCACACCGACACCGGCAACCCGATCGCCGTGTGGGGGCCGCAGACCGGGTACTTCGCGCCGCAGTTGCTGATGCTGCAGGAGCTGAACGGGCCGGGCCTGCGGGCGCGGGGTGTGTCGTTCGCGGGCGTGAGCATGTACGTGCAGCTCGGGCGCGGCATCGACTACTCGTGGAGCGCGACTTCGGCGGGCCAGGACATCACCGACACCTACGCCGTGGAGCTGTGCGAACCCGACGGGCGGCCGGCGTCGGCGGCGTCGCTGCACTACCGGTTCCGGGCGGAGTGCCTGCCCATGGAGCGCATCGAGCGCAAGAACTCGTGGAAGTCCACGGTCGCCGACCCGACGCCGGCGGGCTCGTACACGCTGGTCATGTACCGCACGAAGTACGGGCTGGTGCAGAGCCGGGCGCAGGTCGGCGGCAAGCACGTGGCGTACACGTCGCTGCGCTCGACGTACCTGCACGAGGTGGACTCGATCATCGGGTTCCAGGAGTTCAACGACCCGGGCGCGGTGCGGTCGGCGCAGGACTTCCAGCGCGCCGCCGAGCACATCGGGTACGCGTTCAACTGGTTCTACGTGGACGCGCGGGACACGGCGTACTTCAACTCCGGCGCGAACCCGGTGCGCAAGGCCCACGTGGACCCGCACCTGCCGGTGCACGCGGTGCAGGCCAACGAGTGGGAGGGCTGGGACCCCGACCGCAACACGGCCGCCTACACGCCGTTCGCGCAGCACCCGAACTCGGTCAACCAGGACTACTACATCTCGTGGAACAACAAGCAGGCGCTGGACTACTCGGCTTCGGGCTACGGCAACGGGTCCGTGCACCGCGGCGACCTGCTCGACGACCGGGTGAAGGCGCTGCTGTCGAGCGGGCGCAAGGTGACGCGGACGTCGTTGACCCGGGCGATGGCCGAGGCGGGCGTGGCGGACCTGCGGGCCGAGCAGGTGCTGCCGGACGTCCTGCGGGTCCTCGACACCGCCGCGATCACCGACCCGGCGCTGGCGTCCGCCGTGACGAAACTCCGGGACTGGCAGCGGTCCGGGTCGCTGCGCAAGGAGACCGCGCGCGGCAGCAAGACCTACGCGCACGCCGAGGCGATCCGCATCCTGGACGCGTGGTGGCCGTTGCTGGTGAAGGCGGAGTTCCAGCCGGGGCTCGGTGAACCGCTCTACGCGCAGCTCACCCGGGCGATCTCGGTGGACGAGCCGCCGTCGGACAAGCACGGGGCCGCGCCGCACAAGGGTTCGGCGTTCCAGTACGGCTGGTGGAGCTACGTGGACAAGGACCTGCGGGCGGTGCTGGGTGACGGCGTGGCCGGTCCGCTGGGCGCGAAGTACTGCGGCGGCGGGGTCCTGGCGACGTGCCGGGAGGTGCTGCTGGACTCGTTGGCGCAGGCCGTGGCGGTGCCGGCGGCCGCGGTGTACCCCGCGGACGGCGACTGCGCGGCGGGCGACCAGTGGTGCGCCGACACCATCATCCACCGGGCGATGGGCGGCATCACCCACGACAAGATCCACTGGCAGAACCGGCCGACGTACCAGCAGGTCGTGCAGTTCCCCGCGCGGCGGGGCGCGGCGGTGACCAACCTGGCCGCGGGGTCCTCGGCGGCGGCGAGCAGCTACGAGCGCGGCTGGTACCACTCGCCGCCGGCGCACGCCGTCGACGGCAAGCCGGACACGCGGTGGGCCAGCGACTGGAGCGACGACCAGTGGCTGCGGGTGGACCTGGGTTCCTCGCGCGTGGTCGGGCGGGTCGTGCTGTCCTGGGAGGCGGCGCACGCCAGGTCGTACCGAATCGACGTGTCACCCGATGGCACCAACTGGCGCGAGGTATTCACGACAAGTGCGGGAAACGGTGGACAGGACGTGGTGTCGTTCACTCCAACTGCCGCACGATTCGTACGAATGACCGGTATCCAACGCGCCACGGGTTACGGATACTCACTGTACGAACTTGAGGTCTACGGCACGTAGACCGGTCCGCAGGAAGACCCCGGTCCACCCCCAGGGACCGGGGTCTTCCGCCTTTCACTGGGCCGTGAACAGGTAATTTCGCAGGTCAGGGCGGATGCGGTGGACCTGTCGCCAGGCGCCGCGCTGCCAGGTGCGCATGCGGTAGCCGCGTTCCGCGAGCCAGTCCGCGACATCCTCCGCGCGGTATCCGAACCGTTCCACGTGCCGTTCTTCGATCTCCAGGAGAAGTTTTGGTCGAAACTTCTCGATGGTCTCGGTCCCGCCTTGCAGGACGCGCAGTTCGGCGCCTTCCACGTCGGCCTTGACGAAATCCAGCCGGTCAATGCCGTTGGCCGCGACGAACCGGTCGAGGGTGTCGGTGCGGACGACGACCTCCAGGTGCTCGGCGAACTCGGCGTTGGACCCGAGCCCGTCCGCGCCCGCGGTGAGGAACGACCGACCGGTGACGGGGAGGCCGTGGCGCACCGGGACGCTCATCACGTCCTTGCCCTCGCGGGTGCCCAGCGCCACCGAGTGCCGGACGATGTTGCGGCCCTCGCGCGGGCGCAGCAGGTACGACAGCGCGGGGTGCGCGAAGACCAGCGGCTCGACGCTGTGGACTGTCCCTTGTGGACCGACGAGGCGGGACAGCGACACCGTGTAGAGGCCCAGGGCGGCGCCGATGTCGAGGCACGTGTCGCCGGGCTTGACGATGTCGCGCAGGCCGATCAGCTCGGGCTCGACGAACGGCGTGACACGGGCGAGCACGCGCAACGCGCCCGCCACCGCCGCGCCGCGCGCCTCGGTCAGGTTGTGGTTCACGGGAACCACAGTAGAGAAATCAGGGCAGCGGTTTGGCCCCGTTGTTCTGGGTCAGGCCGTGGTGGGGCAGTTCGGGGGCGTCGTGGTGGGGCAGTTCGGGGGTGTTGTGGTGGGGCAGCCCGACCTGCTCGGCGAACTCCTCGGCGACCGTCGTGCCGCCGTAGATGCCCAGGGCCTTGGCGAGGTGCTGCTTGAGCTCGGTGCGGTGGCCGTCGGACAGGCGGGGCAGGGCGGTCTCGAAGCTGGTGACGAGGGTGTCGGCCCAGTGCTGGTCGCGGCGTTGGGCGGCGATCCGGACCAGTTCGCCGAGGTGCTGCGAGAGGGCGACGGCCTGCTCGACCTGGTAGCCGTTGCGGTGCAGCCACCAGATGGTCGCGGTGGACAGGTCGGTGAGGACTTCGTCACGCAGGTACCGGATCTCGGCCCGTTCGGCGTCCCGCTCGGCTTGGCGGACCGTGGTCGAGCGCAGCAGCTCGATGTGCTTGCGCGCGGATTCGAGGTCGCCTTCGTCCACGGTCAGCTCGACGCCTTCGGCGCGGGCCCAGACGTGCGTGCCCTCGACCTGCCGTTCGGCGGCGAGTTCGTCCCCGAGCTGGAACTGGAGGGGGGCGTGGTGCACCAGCATGGCGCGCTCGGTGATCTGCCGGGCGCGCTTGACGATGTCGTTGATCGCGGCGCTGCGCGGCGAGTTGTGCCGGGCCCCGGTGGTCAGGTCGAGGCGCCAGTGCACGGTGAACTTCGCCCGGAAGTCCAACCCGTAGACGGCACTGGGCAACGGCGTCTCGAAGACGTGCTGGTGCGAGGAGGAAGGCGGGACGAACGTGAAGTCCTCCCCCCGCCGCTCCTGCCGCCGCCGCCACCAGGCCCCCACGGCCCCGAGGGGCCCGGGCCGGAAGTCGGGCCAAGGTCTACCACTCATCAGCGTCCACTCCCACGAGCCACCACAACCGCCCCCTGACTACCCGACCAACCCCGGAAGGAGAAGCCACCCACCCCCACTTCCCCCCAACAGCCCACCACACCCCTTCGGCCCCGGTCACCCGCGGTGCACACTCACCCGACCCACGTGTCCACCCGGGTGACGCCCCACCTCCGACCCCGGTGGTGACGACCCGGTACGCTGCCCCGTGCGCCCTCGTAGCTCAGGGGATAGAGCATCGGTTTCCTAAACCGTGTGTCGCAGGTTCGAATCCTGCCGGGGGCACTCACCTTTCGCCGGGTGAATCAAGCCCTGAGCAGCGGCAACGCGCTTGGGGCTTGATCTTTTCCGTCAGTCGCCGTCAGCGGGAATCTGCCCCTGTTTGCCGCCGTCCACGGACTCACCACGGACTGATCTTGAACACGGCGAAGGCCCCCGAGGTGGTCCCCGAGGGCCTTCCGCCTGAGTCGCGCGTCACGCTTCGAACAGACCTTCGATGGTCTTGTTCACGGTCTCCCGCTGCCCATCGATGCACTTCGCGTAGACCTTCAGGAGCACGTCCACCGAGTGACCGGCACGCTCCGCGACTTCGGTAGCCGGGACGCCTCCGTTCAGCCAGAGCGACACTGCGGCGTGCCTCAGGTCGTACGGCCGTGCTGCCAGCGGAGACGCCACCTGAGTAGGCGTCAGCGCGTACTGACGGGCCTCCTCCCACACCCGGTAGTAGGTGGACGACGACACCACCCCGCCACCCAGTGACCGGAACAGCCGCCCGTCCGGCCCGACCCCATACCGGTCGAGGTGATCACGCAGGATGCGGACGAGAACCGGTGGGATCGGAACCGGCCGCACCTCCTTCCTCCCCCGGTGCTTCAGCCCACGCCGGTCGTGAACCTCTCCGGAGTCCGTCCACCGCTTCCCAGCCGCCGGCCGCGATTCACCGAGCATCAGGAGGCCCCGCCCCTCCTCCGGCAGGGCGCAGTCATCCTCTCGGAGCGCCAGGCCCTCAGCGGGCCGAGCAGCCGCGTAGTAGCCGGTGGCGAAGAACGCCGCCAGGTGCGCACCACGATCGAGGTTCCGCCGCCCGACGTAGGTCACCGCCGTCAGCAGCCGAGCCACCTGACCGGGGTTGGCCACCACTCGCGGGTCAACCTGCTCGACCACCTTCGCGGCCTTCCGCTTCACCCTGGTCAGCGGGTTGTCCGGGATCAACTCGCGCTCGACCGCGTAGGACAGCAGGTTGAACAGCACTGCCCGTTTCCGCTGGTAGACCGTGGCCGCAGCGGCCTTCCCGTCCAACTTGGCTGCCAGTGCATCCAGCAGTCCCCGCAGCAGGACAGCGTCCGTCACCTCGAACAACGGCCGCGAGTTCCGCACGAGCCAGTCAACGACCTCCCGCTCCTCCCCCGACAGCTCAAGATCACGAGTCGTCGGAGGCAGCAGGTTCCGCGACAGCACGCCCCGCAGCTCGGTGACCGCAGGACGCCCGACGCCGTCCTTGACGAACGCAGCAGCCGCAGTCGCCAGCGCTTCCACGGTGCTACCTCGAGTCGTAGCGGCAGCGTCTGGCCACTTCAGATCCATGTAGGACTGTGAGAACTCCAGGAACGACAACGAGTTTCGCCGTCGAAGCTCCGAGACGGGAAGCCCTGTCTCCACATCGAACGGCTGACCATCCCGGACCGCCTGCATCAGCTCGGACAGTCGCCCAGTGGCCAACGGCTTGTTGGCGTACCACTCCGAGTGCTCCTTCTTGTCCGTCAGCCACCGGACCGCCCACGGCCGCTTACGCCCAGCCCGCTTCTTGATCTCCCAGAACTTGACCTTGAACGTGGTACTCATGCCGCCGCCCCGTACAACGACTCCAGCCAGACCACGAAGTCCACCCGCCGGCACCGCAGCTCCCCGTTCGGAAGCGAGAAGCAGCGCGGCCCCTTCCCCGTCTGCCGCCACTTGTAGAACGTGTCCCGCGAGACCCCGCCCAGGGCCTCCAACATCTCCGGAACGGTCATCAGCTGCCCCAGCTCACGCCCCTTGCCGTTCATCCCATCCCCCTATTTACGCAGCTTGCGGAGTTGCCGAATGGTTTGGAGGACTGGCCGAGGCGAGCAGTGCCGCCGTGTATTCGGCCTTCCATCGACGCCTCTCCGCGACCGCCCGCAACAGCAGGTGTGGCCTTGGGGGCACGTTCGGGTCACCGGGCTGCACGTTGTTCCAGACGACCCTCTTGGGCTGGTCGTCGCCGGTGATCCCCACGTCGGCGAGCAGTTGCCGAACGAATTCCTTGCGGTCGTGCTTGTGGTCCGCGAGCGACTTGCCCGACCACTTCCGCGACACCAACACCCGCCGCCCCGCGACGCCGAGCGTGGACCGCTTGTGCGCCTTGCCCTTGCACTTCCCCGGCTCCATCGAGACCCGAGCCCCACGCGGCTGGACCCCGTAGAGCAGCCACACCGGGCACTGCGGCGAGCAGGGCGTGACAGCCAGTTCCGCACACAGCCTCTCGGCGTGCTCCTCCTGGCGGGCCGTCTGGGCGTCGAAGCACTCGCCGATGCTCTTGGTCAGGTACTTCGTCAGATACCCGATGTGCCGGCCAGCCTCTTCCGTCCCGCCGAGGATGCCCTTGGAGTGCACCTGCACCCCGAACCGCGCAACGTGCGCGGGCGCGTCCACCTGGTCCAACGCCTGCTCCCAGGTAGGCAATGCCTCCCGCGTGGTCGGGTCCACGAACCCCTTGACCCGCGCATCCCACACCGGCAGCCGGTCACCGCCGTACTTCATCTCGTCATGGCTGGGCCACCACACCTGGTGGTACGTGGCCTCAGCGACCGCCCGCAGCTCCGCCCGTGAGATGGACCCTCGGATCGCCGCGTGCCAGTGCGGCGCCAGCCGACGCTGGGGTTCAACGGTGGAGAAATACTGCACATCCCACCCGACACACCGCCGCAGGTTCTGCACGAACCGGTCCAGCAGCGCGGCGAAGTGCACCGCGTCCCGAGCCGCCCGCCGGTAGTCGTAGGTCTTCGGGTCAACCGGCGTGCCGTCACTGCGCACCTTGCCGTAGCTGTCGAGCGTCAGCGTGAGGAAGGTCGAGGGCTGGTACTTGCCCCCGAACACCCGCCCGACCGTGCGCTTCTGCACCGGCCGCCGAGGCAGGTTCGGCGCATCCTGCCGCCGCCGAGTAGACCGCTTCCGAACAGCCCGAGGCCGAGCATCCAGCGCCGGAAGCTTCCCGCGGACTCCCATCAGCCGCAGCTCAGCATCAACCCCGGCGACCTCCTCCCGAACCTCCTCCGCCCCGACCTCGTCCTCCTCCTCAACGGCCTGGCGGTACGCCTTGACCAAGTCCGCCCGGTAAGCCGCCAACGCCCGCTGATCCTCGCTCGGAGCATCCGACGTGAAGTCCGGCTCCTCCGTCAGGTGCCAGCCCTCCCGGCACTGCGCCATCCGCAGCCGCCGGTTCTTCTCCGCACACGTGGGACACACGCTGGCCACGGTCGAGCCACACGCCACGGGCACGATGTCCACCCGCCCGGTGTCCAGGTCAACGCGCTCCTTGGCCAACGGCCGGACACACACGCCGTGCTCCTCAGCCACCGCCCGAGCCACATCCAGCGCCGCCGGCTGCTTCATCCGGTCGGCACGAGTCAGGTACTCGCTCATGCCGCCGCCTCCCCCGCGCCGTCCGGCCGAGTCGGGAATTCGTGCACGGTGGCCGGGGCGAGGAAAACACCCAGCTCGACCAAGTCCGCGTCCGTGACGTGGAAGGCCCGAGCCCGATCCGGCTCCCGCTGCCCATCCACCTTCACCCACGCCACGCCAGGCGTGTTCTCGCTGATCTCGTGCGCCGCCGCCCCGCGCTGCCGAACACCGTCCCCGAGGACCATGTCCACCTGTTGCGGCTCGTCCAACCGCAGCGCCACCCGCGTGGTGAACAGGTGCCGGAAGCTCACGACCTCCTTGCGCGGGTCCTGCACCAGGCCCACGACCGCGTACCCCGGTGCGCGGCCCTGGGAGGTGATCGTCTGGATAGCTCGCGCCGCCCGCTCCCGGAGCTGCTTGTCGGGCTGGTAGGCGATCAGGTCCGCCAGCTCGTCCACCACCAGCACCGTGAACGGCTCACCCGTGGACCGAGCCCACAGCCGCCGGATGCCCCGGTACCGCGTGGCCCGCTCCTTGACCTCAGCGGCGATCTCCTCCAGCAGCGCCACCGCCTCCGGGCCGTTGTCGTAGACGACCCGGTCGAAAGCGTCCGGGCACTGGCCCAGCTCCATCCCGCCCTTCGGGTCGATGCCCACCAGGCGCACCAGGCCCGCCCGAACCGCCGGCGCGAGCTGCCACACCAGCGACCACAACACCGACCCCTTACCCGCACCCGGCACACCGACCACGAGCACCTGCGACCCGAGCAACCGCAGCCGCCAGGGCTTGCCGTTCTCCGTCCGGCCGACCGTCACCCGCCGCAGGTCCACCTCCGCCGAGTCCACCAAGGCCGGGACCGTCAACGGCCGCAGCAGCGGGTCACGGTGCACGAAGTCCAACTCAACGACCCTCGGACGCAGCACCCGCACCCGACACGACCGAGCACCGAACGAGTGCGCCAACCCCTCGCGCCGCAGCTCCCACGCTTCCGGCGACTGGGCCGGAATCATCCGCACTCGAACCCGGTCCCGCCAGCCCTCCGACCGCACCCGCCGCAACCGGGGGCGGTGCTCACGACCCCGGCCCTCCTTGGACAGCTCAGCCAGCCGCACCACCGTGCGCCACCGAGGCACGTACACCGTCGCCCGCCGCCACTCCGTTAGCAGCCGGTACCAGCAGTGCCGCAAGAACGACTCCCGCGCCAGCCCGTACCAGACCGTCAAGGCACAGACCAACGACAACAACGCCAGCACCAGCGGCGAGAGCCCGAACCGCAACCAGCACCAGGCCGCCACTCCCGGCACCAACGTGGCCACCGGATACCGGACGACAGCGAGCACCAGGCGCACGACCAACACAACGGCCAGCCACACCAGCGCCAGGACACCTGCGAGCCACTTCACCCTGCCCGGCAACAACATCCACCACGGCACCCGAGGCCGAACACCCTCGAACGGAGCCGGATCAACCCACTTCCCGCCGTTCATCGGACGCCGCCGAAGTCCAGCTCCAGCGCCCCGCAACAGCGGTTGCACTCCGTCTGCCCCACCAGCAACCGCGCGAACCTCTTGCACTTCGCACAGCGCGTCCGGGTGACCCACTCTGGCGCACGCTTGCGCCCATGCTTTACCGTCATCGCTGTTCACTCCGAGTCGGCGTGGACAACGCAGGAGCGGCAAGGTTGGTAGCCGGTGTCCGCTCCTGCGCCTCACGAAATCATTGCGCCGCAACAAGACGTGCGGCATTGCCACGTGACCTAGCAAGATCACGCGCCCTGTCTAAACAGGACTAGAGGACGTCACTCAGCCGCGAGCGCTTCCCCTTTCTCACGCTCACGCTTTGCCCAGTACAACGCCTCGTGGTGGTGCCCCCGGTCGATCTCGGCAACCTGCCGATAGACCTCCGCCGACCGCAGGTAGAAGACCCGCCACCGCGACAGCGCCGCGTCTGGGTTAGGCATCAGCTTCCCCAACGCCTCATGCGCTTCCTTCAGCGTCCGCGCCGCCCGTGCCACCTCCCAGGCGTCAGGCTTCTTCCGCTGTGCCATCACCCGCCCCCTCCGCCAGCGCGTGACGCCCACCAGCCAACTCCAACCGATCGGCCACCTTCCACGCCTCGCGGGACAGCTCCCGGCAGAACCGCGCCAGGGCTTCTCGCCCACCGGGGAACGGCGGAACCTGCACCGTCAGGTTCACCGGGTCGAGGTAGACCCCTAGCGTCGGCAGCCCGTTCGCCATCACCAGGCAAGCCGCCGCCGCGTGCCCCGGCGTAGCGACCAT
Organism: Saccharothrix sp. NPDC042600; assembly: GCF_040647305.1. NCBI lineage: Bacteria > Bacillati > Actinomycetota > Actinomycetes > Pseudonocardiales > Pseudonocardiaceae > Saccharothrix > Saccharothrix sp. NPDC042600. The sequence goes on from NZ_JBEZBW010000003.1 coordinate 128,643, forward strand.
GTTCACGCTCATCCCTGGTCACCACCCTCAGCCAGCGCAGCCGCCGCCTGGTCCAACGCGAGCCGCAACCGCCCCAAGGCCGCCAAGTCGATGACCAGCACGGCCGGGAACGCCTTACCGAAGCGGATCTCCACCCGGTCCGCGTACTTCAGCGGTACCGGCCGAATCGGCAGGTCAGCCGTCACGTGCAGCCGCACCATGTCCGCCACCACGCGGTCACGCGGCCTTGGACGTGCTCTTGGCAACGACCGGCTTCATGCTCGACGCCCGCAGGCTGTACCCGAGCTTGGCCCGGCACCGGTGCCGCTCACCCCCGTGGCTGCCCCGGCGCGCCTTGTCGTCGATCCAGGGCGTCACCGTCAGCCCTTCGAACACCACCGGCCGCACGTCCGTCCCCGGAATCGCCTCGGGCGGAACCGGCTGGTGAGGTGCAGCGATCTTGACCGTCACCACCGCATCGGCCTTGCGCTCCGCAGCCTGGTCGATCACGAGGACCGACCACACCAACAGCCCGGTCTCCTTGTCCGTCTCCTGCTGAAGCGGCAACCCCTTCGCCCGCTCCTCGGCGGACTGGAACTTCAGCACCGGCTCAACACCCATCACCAGCGCACCACGCGGGAAGACGAAGTCATGCGTCGTGGGGAGCCTGCTCCCACCCGTGATCGCCACCGTCGTACTCCTCTTCAACGGCGTCGGCCGGACCGTCTGCCGGCATCTCGACAACGACCACTCTCCGCAAATCAGCGGGACGCAAGCACCGCATAGCAGGACTTCTAAGGACGTCTGCGCTACCTTGAAGACGTCCCTACTCGTCTCCACACAGGGGTCCACATGGCCAACGAACGCCTCCGCGAAGCCCTCCTCCGCAACGGGCTGGACCTAGACCACGTCGCCCGCGCAACCGGCGTGGACCCCAAGACCGTCGAGCGATGGATCACCAAGGGCCGCATCCCCTACCCGCGCCACCGCCACACCATCGCGTCGATGGTCCGCGAGACCGAGAACTACCTCTGGCCCGACGCCGTCGCCACCGAACGCAAGGCCGAGATCGCCGAATCCGAGGTCGTCAAGGTCTACCCCCACCGCAACAACATCCCCGCGGACCTCTGGGACCGCCTCCTCAACGACGCCACCGAGCACATCGAGGTCCTGTCCCTAGCGGCCCTGTTCCTGGTCGAACGCCCGACCTTCGCCAAGGAGCTACGCACCAAGGCCGAGAACGGCACCCGCGTCCGCCTCCTCTTCGGCGACCCAACCGCCCGCGAGGCAGCCCGCCGCAGCGAGGAGGAGCAGCTAGGCAAGGGAACCGTCGCCGCCCGCATCCGCAACGCCCTGGCGTTCGTCCGCCCGCTGGCCGACGTCCCCGGCATCGAGGTCCGCCTACACAAGACGACCCTCTACAACTCGGTGTTCCGCTTCGACGACGAGATGATCGTCAACACCCACGTCTACGGCTTCCCCGGTGCTCACGCCCCAGCGCTCCACCTGCGCCGCTTGTCCGCCGGCGACCTGTTCGAGACGTACTCCGAGAGCCTGGAGACCGTCTGGGCCGGGGCGAAGCGCGCCACCTTCTGACAAGGTCGAACCATGAGCCGGACCGACTACCTCAACGACCCGAACGCTCCGAAGCCCAACAGCATCCGGGTAGCTGTGAGCGCCATCGTCCAGGACCCCACCGGCCGCCTCCTCATGATCCGCCGCACCGACAACGACAAGTACGCCATCCCCGGCGGCGGCCAAGACGTAGGCGAAACCCTCACCCAAGCAGTCGTCCGCGAGGTCGAGGAAGAAACCGGCATCCACGTGCAAGTTACCGGTCTGGTCGGCCTCTACTCCAACCCCAACCACGTCATCGCCTACGACGACGGCGAGGTCCGCCAGGAGTTCTCTATCTGCTTCCGCGCTCAACCCATCGGGGGCGAGCTGCGCACAAGCAACGAGTCCAAAGAAGTCCAGTGGATAGAAGCCGTCCACCTACCGACGCTTGACATCCATCCTTCGATCCGCCTCCGCATCGAACATGGCTTGAGCGAGCGAACCGAACCTTACTTCACGTGACCTTGAGATTGGCGGCGACTAATAGCGCTTCAGTCCGCTCGACAGCACCGATCAACTCAGGCCCAGCCTCCCTTATGAAATTTGCAATTAGGCTGCCACTTCCATACCTATTTTCAATCTCCCGCATCCGGTCGTGCACTTCCATAGCTTCGCCGCTTGGCCCTGTAGTCATGTCCGCCCACCACAATGCGTCCCTGACCGACGTTCGCTCGTCGCTCCATTCACCAAGTTCCTCAGACAGACCTCGAAGCTCAGCCTCAAGCGCTGCGAACGAGTGATGGGCAACTAGCGCGCAAACTCGCGACGAAAAGCCAGCCTTCTTCAGGAAGCGCGCGCCATCGATCGCATGCATACCGGTATCCTTGACTGCAACACCGTATCCAACGTCATGCAACACTGCAGCCTGATACAACTCCACCCTGTCCAATTCTGAGCAAATGCGACCGAAGACCTTGGCGCGTCGAGCGACACCTGAGGTATGAGCACGTCGATCCGGCTGGTCAAGCAATACAGCGTCAACCAGGCCAAAGGGATTACCCGAGGCCTTGAAAAATGACGTCTCGTCATTCCATTTGGCCAAGACGCCTCCTCGCCTTATCAAGAGCACGGTCAAGAGCCACGTAATCTCGATCTAGACTTGCGAGTCGTTGGCGCTCAGACTCGAGATCGTGCCGAACCGACTCAAACGACATGCCATCTAGGCTCTCCACTTCCATAGTCGTCGATCGAGCGCCTTCTAGCAACTCAGATCGGCGCTGCTCGACCGAGTGCAGGACCCTCTCGATACGTCGCATCTCGGCAAGATCCTCAGCGGCCTTCCCGCCGCCCGCTCCATGCTTATGCAGCCGTTCACGAGAATTCCGGAGCTGCGCTGCCAGCGCAGACCTCATGACAGAAGTCGAGTCAAGCTCCTCCGCCAACCTAGCGGCGTCGAGCCTCTTACGCTTAGGTAGATCAATCATCGCCGACAACTCATCGATTCGACGCGAGGCATTTCTGATCTCGTCTCGGACTACAGTCCTCAGTGACTCAATTTGCGCGATTTCGTAAAAATCTTCCTCACTCGAGGCAGCACCTTCCATGGATTCTTCAGCGTCGCGACTAGCCTGCCCAACCTCTGCAACCACGTCAGTAGAAACGTCAGTCTTCGTTATTGAGTAAATGTTCTTCAGAAACTCCTCCGGCGAATACATGTAGAACAGTTGGCCAGTTGCAATTCGGAACTCCTCACGCAACTCCGGACGCGGTCCGAGTATCTGTCGGCCCACAGTGTCCCCCTTGACTATCCACCACCAGTCCTCCTTATTGTCGTCCGTCACGAACACAATTCCGTTGCCACTCGTTTTGGCATAGTCAAGCATTTGCCGCCAGATTAGGTAGTCTCCATACTTGCGGTCACCTTCCTTCGCGCGATCTTTGTACCCGGGAGGAACATCAAGGGCGTATCGCTGATCGCAAACCTTCCTTATCTCCGCCATCTCGGATGACGCATACCCTTCGCCGACATTGCTCTGAAAAATAGTCGCCAATTGATCGAGGATTGGGTCTGACCGAAGCGTTATGCCGTAGGAGTCGCTACGCTCAGCTTTCGCACCTCGGATGTGTTCACGACCGCGCTCGACAGCGTGGACTATGCGATCAACCAGATCGTCTATCGTTACAAAAGCGTTCTTATTGAACTGGCCTAGCTTACCTTTAGCAACCTTCTCCACGTCGTCGAGTGCAGCCAAAATGGCATCATCTACCGCTAGTTGCTCCGAAATCCTCGCAACTCGATTCGCGTGGAACTCCATGCCTACTTGATGTGGTAGCCATAAACGATCGGCTACATTTGTCAACGCCTCCAGAAACTCCATACGAGCCTTGGGTGAATAGCGGTATAGATTCAACAAGGCGTTGGTGTCGAGGACAATCGTCGCGTTGAGCCAGAGTTGACCAAGCTCTCCCTCGCTCAGTGGATAGTGCCCGTAGAACGCGTCTCTCATGGACGGATTCTGCCGAATCTGGCTCTACGGAATCAAGGCGCGCCGCCTGTGGCAGCGCGCGGCTGGGCGGTCCCTCACGTTGGCACCGACTCCCCGCATCACGGCACGCCGGGCTCCCGCTTCGCTCCGCCCGTCGGCCGTGCGCGGAGTCGGTGCACGTGGTCCGGAGGCGGCGCGTGAGGGTGGCGAGCTGGATGCCGAAGCGGCTCGGAGGTCAACCGGTCGGGACGATCGCGCGGTTACCCGGCTAGCGTGGGCTGGGCACGGCGATCGGCTGCCGCGACGGCTTCGCCGCCTTGCCAACGGATCATGTCAGCCGGCCGGGCTGAGGTCGCCGGAAGCGGCCTGGCGCGGACTGCGGACTCCTCGCGGACTGACAGTGCGGAGCGGTGACGGCTGAAGGATGGTCTGCGCTGGTCACAAGGTACGGGACACCGTGTGCGCCACGGGCCTTCCTAAACCGTGTGTCGCAGGTTCGAATCCTGCCGGGGGCACTCACCTTTCGCCGGGTGAATCAAGCCCTGAGCAGCGGAAACGCGCTCGGGGCTTGATCTTTTCCGTCAGTCCTCGTCGGCCGGAGTCTGCCCCCTTCGCGGAACCACTGCGAAACAGCCAGCAGCCTCATGTGGTGAGCGAGATGGGCTTCCACTCGTGCCTCAGGGCACCGACCGCCAGACCGTTCTCATCGAGCGCGTTGAACACGCACAGGCGGTCGCGACGAGCGGTGTTCCGCCAGGCGAGTTGGAAGTTGTCGGATGTGGGCCAGATGACCGGCTTGGCGGGGTCTGCCGAGTTCCAGGTGATCGAGAGGTCGTCGAGCTTCTGGTGGTTGATTCGATCTGCTCGCCTTCGAAGTCGAGCAGGACCGGGCAGTCAGCCCACCACTCGTCATCTTCCAAGTCCCAGACCAGCCACGTGTCGGTGAGCCGCCGAGCGATCAGGGCACGCATGCGTGCCGCGTGCATCAGGACGTCAGGGCGTCAGCGAGGCCGTTGCCCCAAGCTGGGCGGTATCCCTCGATTCCGCAGTCGGACACGGCGGTGGTTACGCCTTCTCGGGAGTGGCGGGGGGTGGGGATTGGTCCTCTGTGGTGGGTGGGGTGGTGTGGAGGATGGCTCTGGCTTGTTCCGCGGCCCTCGTGATGCTTTCCGAGACGAAGTCCACGAAGCGGGCGATGTTTTGCAGGCGCGTGCCGGCTGGGGTGGTGTGGCCCAGGACGTTGACGCCTTGGCGGGCTGTTTCCGCCAGGCGCGTTGTGGCTTGGGCGCTGGCGATCATGGATTGGTACCAGACGTCGTCGTCCACCACGTAGCGTTCTCGGCGGCGGTCGTCGCGTTCTCTCCTCACCAAGCCTTGCTCTTCCAGGAAGGCGATGGCCTTGGAGATGGACGCCGGGCTGACCTGCAGGCGCTGCACCAGGTCCGCGGCGGTCAGGCTGCCGGCGTCGGTCATGTAGAGGCAGGTCATGACCCTGGCCATCATCTTCGGCGTGCCGGTCTGGATCAGGACCGTGGTGAACAGGTCCTCGTACTCGCGCATCGCCTCCGGGTCGCGGCCGTGCTCCAGGGGCACCTGGCGCGGACCCCTCGGGGACGCCTGCTTGCGGCGGCGGGCTCGGCGTTCCGTGGCGTGGTGGGCCAGGTCCGCGCGGTAGGCGGTGGGGCCGCCGTTGCGCATCACCTCTCGGGTGATGGTCGAGGTCGGACGGTCGAGGCCGCGCGCGATCTCCGCGTAGGCCAAGCCGTCGGCCAAGCCCAGCGCGATCTGCTGGCGCTCCCGTTGGGTGAGCCGTCCTCCTGGCATCCGAGCCTCCGGGCCTCACGAGTGTCCTCTGACTACCCCACCATAGCGTTCGTTCGCCACTCATTGCAACGTTGAGGCGATGCGTGTTGCGTTCGATGGCAGGATTGTTGCAATGATTCTAAGCCGCTGAGCTGCGAAAATAGCGATAGAACGCAAAGGTGGTGTTGTTGGGAGGTGCGAACGCAACGTAGCGTTTGCGGTGTCAGAAACAGCCGGTCGAAACGCCAGGAGTGAGAACGATGCAGACCTTCGCCACCCCCGCCCCCATCTCCGCCCTCCTCGACATCCCCGCCGGTCAGGTCCGGTTCATCGCCGCCGACCGGGACGACACCACCGTCGAGGTCCGGCCGGCCGACCCCGCCAAGAGCCGTGACGTCAAGGTCGCCGAGCAGACCGTCGTCGAGTACGGCGACGGCGTCCTCCGGATCACCGCCGAGGCCAAGAACCAGCTCTTCGGGGCCTCCGGGTACATCGAGGTCACCGTCCAGCTGCCCGCGGGCTCCCGGGTCGAGGCCAAGGCCGCCAGTGCCGACGTCCGCGGTGTCGGGCGGCTCGGGGAGGTCGCCTTCGAAGGCTCGCACGGGTCGGTCAAGCTGGACGAAGCCGCCGGCCTCCGGCTCGCCACGCACGCCGGTGACGTCACCGTCGGCCGCCTCACCGGTCCGGCCGAGATCAGCACCGGCAAGGGCGACATCCGGATCACCGAGGCCGTCCGCGGCACGCTCGACCTCACCACCCGGGCCGGCGACGTGACGGTGGACGCCGCCGCCGGGGTCTCCGCCGCCCTGGACGCCGGCACCTCCTACGGCCGCATCCACAACGCCCTCACCAACAGCGGCGGCGCGGCGGCGTTGACCATCCGCGCGACCACCTCGTACGGCGACATCACCGCGCGCAGCCTGTGACCCCCCGGCCGGCGTTGTCGCCGGTTCAGTGGGCGGAACGTGCGGCCTGCCAGACCTCCTCCGCGTGGGCGACCGCCTCGGACAGCTCGTCCTCCGGGTCGTCCACGTGGTCGGTCGAGTTCTCCAGGAGGTCCACGGCGTACTCGGACAGGGCGAGCGCGGTTTCCGCGAAACCGCTGTCGATCAGGTCCTCCACGTCGTCCAGCGTGTGGTGGATGTGGGCGAAGTAGGCCTCTTCCGGGTCCGCCTCGACGGCGCGCCGCAGCCGGTCGCGGAGGCCCTCGGTGCTCATCGCGGCCATCAACTGGTCCACCAGCCAGTTCTTGTCCTGCGCCAAGAGGTAAGTGCGCAACGGGTCCGGCGGCGGTTCGGGGGCCGACTCCCGGAGCCAGCGCAGGGCGGTGGCCACGCGGTGGGCGCAGAAGGTGGCCGCGGCTCCCCCTGGGCAGGTGCACCGGCCGGTCAAGCCGGAACGGGTCACCGCCAGGTCGATCCGGGCGTCCCCCACGGTCGCCCGCACGGCCGTGCCCTCCACGGCCAGGTGCTCGACCCCCTCGACCAACCCCACGCCCGCCTCGAACGACGCCGGGTCGGCCAGGGCCCGGATGGAAGACTCGCTCACCTCTACCGCGACCATGTCGGCGAATCCTGCCGGCCGGACCACCGCACGAGCACATTCGATCCCGCATTCCGCAGGATTGCGGCGGAGAAAACCGGATAAGTGAGCAAGGTGCACTTGCTCCATTTGTGGGGTCGGTGAAACGTCGTCGTCCCGGCATCCGATCCACCGGACATGGTCGGACCGGAGCAGTGCCGGCGGACCGTCCGGCGGGCGCGGGGAACCCACGCCCGCCGGAGTCGGGGCCGTCACTTGCTGTCGTCGCCGTTGCCGCCACCGTTCATCGCCGATCACCTCCACCCCGGTATGGCGGCCCGGAAGTGGAGCGAGCGGGTCCGTCAGGTACCGGGTGAGGGGGTGAGCAGGGTGGTCAGGCGGGATCTCAGGGTGGCGACCGCGGGGTGGTACGCCGACTCCCTGCCGTCGGTGGTCTCCTTCAGCCAGCGTTCCACCAGGCGGATCAGCTCGTCGGCGTGCGAGAGCACCGGCTCGCGGTCGGGCGCCACGCCGGTCTCCACCGCCAGCAGGAGCACGGGGGCGGCCCGCAGGGCGAACAGGCAGTCGTCCAGGCGGGGGTGCAGGCGGCCGGGGGTGAAGCGCGGGTCGGCCATGACCTGCCGGACCCACGAGAACGCCTGCCCGGCCCACTCCTCCGCCTCGGCCGGCACCAACCGCGCCAACGCGGCGGCGGCGTCCGCGGCCAGGTACAGGCTGCGCGCCAACGGCCGGAAGTCGCGGTCCCGGTTGAACAACCGCGTCCGCCCCGGGATCACCGAGTGGGTGAACAGGTGCAGCGCCGCCCGCAGGTCCGGCTCGGAATCCTTGTTGCCGCCCAGGAAGGCGGCGTAGTTGTGCAGCGGGAAGCTGATGGCGCTGTGGTCCGCGTCCGGGGCGAACAGGTCCACCTCGATGGCCTCCGCGAACGCCGCCCAGTACCGGCGCAACGGGTCGGTCGGCTCGGCGGAGGTGAAGGCGCGCAACATGTTCAGCTCCATGCACGTCACCGCCAGCACGTCGGCGAGGGTGCCGCGGTCGAGCGCCCCGGACGCCAGGCACGCGTCGGCCGCTTCCCGGAGCGCGGTCGCGGTGGACTCGTCGGCGGTGCCGGCGTGCCGCCGCACCCCCGCCCGCTGGACGGCCAGGCGCAAGCGGGTCTCCGGGACCAGCGGGTCCTCGGGATCGACCGTCGACAGGAGCCCCTCCACCTCGTCGAGCAGGGCGGCGAACTCCGGTCCGGTGACCCACGACGACGGCGCGAGCAGACCCATCTGCCGCACGATCCCCATGGCCGCCAACACGACCGCTCTTCGCGCCAGGACGGGCAGCACGGCCACGTGAGCGGGCGAGGGCAGGCGGACCGGACGGGCCATCGCGTCGGCCAGGGCGTCGGCGAACTCGTCGGCCCGCGCCAGCAGGCCCGGTCCGTGCGCCCACGTCTCGACCAGCTCCCGCACCAGGCCGGACGACGGCACCATCGCCTCGACCACCGCCTGGCCCGGCTCGCGCTCGCTCACCCACACGTACCCGGCGCTGTCCGGCGCGCCCATGTCCACCATGAGGCTGATCAGCAGCTCCACCAACCGGTCGCCGACACCCGCGCCGCCCGCGCTCTCGCGACCCTCGGCGGAGGGCAGGGCGCCGGTCGCGTTCAGCCGGGCCACCGCGACGCCGTCGAGGAAGTCCAGGTCGCGCGGCCGGGTCACCGGATCGCCGGTCCCGGGCGGCACGGCGCCGATCTCGCAGCGCGCCTTCGGCCGGGACGCCAGGCGGTCGGCCCACGGGAACAGCGGCGCGCTGAGCGACTCCCGCTGGATCGCCCGCGCCTTGATCGCCGCGACCACCAGGGCCGGCTGCGACCGGTAGACCTCCACGGCGGTGGCCGCCCACGCCGCGATCCACTGCACGGTCGGCAGCTCGCCGCCGTCGCCCGCGCGCAGCAGCGGCAGGGCGGTCGTGATGGCCTCGGTGACCGGCGCGAGCAGGACGTTGGTCGCGGTCAGCACGACGGCCGCCTTGGTGTCCGGCCCGAACCGGTTGACCGTCGCCGGGACGATCTCGTTGGGCAGCGCCCGGCCCGACGTCGGCACCACCGCCCGGTCGTGCACGACCCACTCGCCGTCGTGCTCCCGCTCGCGCAGCTCGGCCTGGGCCGCCCGGGTGGGCAGCGGCGCGCCGCGGGCGATCTCCGACGCGGTGATCGTGGTGAAGTCGCAGACCCAGGTCAGCGGCCGGAACGGGTTCTGCTCGGACGGCACGCCGAACAGCGGGGCCACCTTCCGGGCCAGCCGCGCGGGCACCAGCTCCGACCGCTTCTCGACCACCAGGGGCACGACCGCGGGCAGCAACGCCATCCGTCCCTCCAACTCCAGTGCCGACTACATCACGGTTCCATATCCCACTCACATAAGATCTTATGTAAGAGTAGAAAACTACCTATGAGTCTGCGGCAGACCTCACCCCTCTCGCCCGAAGTCGTCACCGCCGCCCTGGCCGAGCTGCGCGGGTCCAGGGCCGCCCTCCACCGCAGCCACCTGGTCGCCCACTGCGACCTCGGGCTCGCCATGCCCGGCCTGCGGTTCGGGCACGCCGCGCCGGCGTCCGGGTTCGTGCTGTCCGGCGACTGCGTCTGCCGCGACCTGGTGGCCGACGTCCTGCACATCGTCTCGGTGTTCCTGACGGAGCACGGGACGGACCGCACCAACCCGGCGGGAGCCGTCCGCGCGCACGTCCGCAAGCGGGTCATCGACGTGTTCCGCGCCTACCGGGCGGACCGCGGTGCGCAGGTCAAGCCCAAGCAGGTCCGGCGCAACCGCTTCGGCCGCGCCTTACCCGACGAGGAGCACCGCGCCGTGCTCGGCCACCTGGCCGACGAGGCGGGGTACTCCGCGCCCCTGCCCGGCCACGGGTACCTCCTGCGCAGGCTCGCCGAGCGCTGTGCCGCCGAGTTCGGCGAGCCGGTGCCGTACTACCTCGAACGCATGCCGAACATCCTGCGCACCGTCAAGCAGGTGTGCAGCGCCGGGACCCGGGTCAACGTCGGCACCCGGACCGCCCCCGAGTACGTGACCTGGTACGACGCGTACATCGAACGGCCGCTGGGCCGCCGGCCGGACGCCGCCGCCCGCAGCCTGTCCGACGACGCCGCCTGGGCCGCCGTCGCCGACCCGGACGCGGCCCGCGCGTTCGACGCGGTCACCGACGCCGAGCCGGACCCCGACGCGGCCGTGGTCGCCACCGTCGTGGGCCGGGTCGCGGCCGTCGCGCCCGCCGACCAGCCCCGCACCGTCCGGACCGCCGTGCGCGTCCTGGCCGACCGGGGGCTGCTGCCGCCGGAGCGGGCCGCCGCCCTGCTGGCCGACCCGGACCGCCTGGACGACGTGCTGTCCCGGGCCCGCGAGGTCGTCGTCGCCGGAGGCCGTCGTGGCTGACCGGGACCCCGCGGCGGACGAGGCGCCGCACGAGCGCGCGCTGTACCTGGCCGGCGCGATCGAGGTGCACGCCGACCGCGTGGACCCCGCCGAGGCCGGCTCGACCGGGTGCGCCCACCTCGACCGGTTCACCGAGGGCGGCGCCACGCCCGAGGCCGCCGAGCTGGGCGTGCTGCTGCTGGAGTTCGCCCTCGACCGCCTCCCCGACCACCCCGAGGCCCCGCACTGGCACTACCGCGCCGGCGACGCGCTGAGCTTCCTGGCCGAGGAGACCGACTCGACCGCCCGGCTGGACGCGGCCCTGGTCCACCTGACCGCCGCCGCGACGACCGCGACCGGCGACCTGGCCGGGTGGGCCGCCACCGAGACCGCCGCGCTGACCGCGACCCGGCTGGCCGCCGCCGCGCGCGAGGACGACCTGTCCCCCGAGGAGGTCCGCCGGCTGACCGACGTCCTGGACGCGCTGGACCCCGGCGACACCGACCGCGTGCACTTCCTGCTCGAACGCGCGCACGCCCACCGCTGGGCCTACGTGCGCACCCTCGACCCCGCCGACCTCGACCACGTGGTGACCGGGATGGCCGCCGCGCTGCCCGGGGTCGAGGACGTCGTGGAGCGCGTGGACGCGCTGGAGTCGCTCATCGCCGTGCACGAGGAGCGCTTCCTGCTGACCCGGTCGCTCGACGCGCTGGAGGAGGCGCTGACGGCGGCCGTCGAGGCGCGGACGCTGGTCGCCGACGACCCGGACCGATCGCCGTGGGCGCGGGTCGCCGTCGCCGCGCTGAAGTCCGCCCGCTACTGGAACACCGAGGACAAGGACGACGCCGACCGCGACGAGGCCATCGCCGAGTACACCGCCGTGGACGCCGACGTCGGCCTGGAGGACCGGCACGCCCGCGACTACGGCTTCCTGCTGTGCTACCGCGGCGGCGTCACGGGCGACGCCGACGACATCAAGGCCGGCATCGACGTGCTGGGCAGCGTGCCCGAGGACTGGACGGTCGCCGGCGCCATCGCCGAGGCGCACGAGTTCCTGGTGCCGCTGGACGGTAAGCACCACCTGTGGGACGCCATCGACTGGTGCACGCGCGCCCTGGCGCACCCCGAACCGGACACCGACGACGTGCTGGACGTCCGGACCCGGCGGCTGGAAGCCGTCGAGCTCGCGGCCCGCGAGTTCGGCATCGGCGCGGTGCTGCAACGCGACGACGTCCGCGCCATGCTCGCCGACGCCGAGACCGCCGTGCGCGCCGCGCCCGCCGACGTGAGCCCGCGAGCCCGCGCGCGGCTGGCGTTGCGGACGGTCGTGGTGCGGACGCAGTGGATGGCCGAGTTCCTGCCGGTCGGCGACACCGACGCGCTGCGGGCGGCCGTCGAGGCGCAGATCGACCTGCTGGACGAGGTCAAGGCGGCGGTCCCGGCGGCGGACCACGGGGTCGTGGAGGCGTTGTCGAGCCTGATCGGCATGATGCGGCACGCGTTCATCGGCGGGTCCGGCGGACTCGCGGGCGACTTCGACAGCCTGGTGGACACGATGCTGCCGAAGTCGGACCCGGCCGACCCGCCGACGCCCGAGGCCGCGGCGGAGCAGGCGATGACCGCGTACCTGCGCCGGACCTACGAGCGGGTCGCGGCCGGCCGGGACCCGCGGGAGCTGGTCGGCGACCTCACCGCGCTGGTGTGGCAGGTCGACGCGCTGCCGCCGTCGGAGCAGCGGGACACGATGGAGCAGATCCTGCGGACGCTGACCCGCGTCGCCGGGCCGCAGGGCTTCGCCGACGCGTCGCTGCCCCGGCTCGGCGACACCGAGGACGGCGAGGTCGCCCGGCTGTTCGGGACGGCCACCGACTGGCGCGCGGCGCTGGACGCCGGCGACCCGCGGCAGGCGCTGTGGGCGTACGAAGCCGTCGAACGGGCCGCCGCGGGGGTGCGACCGAACGCGGTCATGGAGTTCGCGGCGCAGATGGTGCGCGGGATGACCAAGGCGCGGCTGTCCGCCGTGGTGCCGACCGATCCGGCCGCGCTGGACGCCTCGATCGCCGAGCTGGAGGCGGCCTGGCGCGACGAGGGCGGGCTGGGCGCGGCGGCCGACCTGGGGTCACGGCTGCGGTTGCGCGACCGGGAGGGCGACCGGGCGGCGAGCCGGCGGACGGCGGCGGAAGCCCTGGTCGCCGAGGCCGGACGGGTCGCCGAGCGGTTCGGCACGGACGGCGCGGGTTCGGCGGGCGGCGCGGGTTCCGAGCCGGGGGCGGACGGGTCGGCGGTGGTCGCGGAGCACCTGACCGCCTGGTGCCTGGACGACGACGCGCCCGACGACCTGGTGCGGGTGCTCGAAGGGCGGCGGGCGCTGGCCCTGGCGGCCGGTGGCGGGCGGGACGACGCGGTCGTCACCGGGCCGGACGACGTGCGGGCGGCGTTGCGGGCGGCGGCTGCGGGTGTGCTCGTGTACCTGGTGCCGGAGTGCGCGGCGCACCGCGGGGTGGCGGTGGTGGTGCCGGTGGACGGGCCGGTCCGGGTGGTCGCGCTGCCGGAGTTGACGACCGGTCCGCTCGCCCGGTTCGCGGCCACCCGCGACGCCCGGTACGCCAACCCCACGCCGACGACCGTGCGGGCCTGGCGGGCCTCGCTGACCGACGTCTGCGCGTGGGCGTGGCGGGCCGCCGGCGCGGAACTGGTCGAGGCGGCCGGCGCGGAGCGGCTGGTGCTCGTGCCGGTGGGACCGCTGGGGTTGGTGCCGTGGGTGGCCGCGTGGCGCGAGGTCGACGGGCGGCGGCGGTACCTCGTCGAGGACGTGGACGTGTCCTTGGCGCCGTCCGGCCGGGTGCTGGCGTTGGCCGCCGCACGGCCCGCCGGCTCGGGGACGGTGTTCGTCGGCAACCCGAACCGGGACGACGCGCCGGCCGCGGTGGTCGCGGAAGGACTGCGGGACACGTTCCACCCGGACGGCCGGTTCCTCGGCGGGCACGGGCAGCCGCCCCGGCCGTGGCGGGTGTCCGACGACGGCGCGGGCACGCCGGCGGAGGTCCGCGCGGCACTGGCCGACGGGCTCTCCGTGCTGCACCTGGGGTGCCGCGCGGTGTCGGACGTCGAGGCGCCGCACCGGTCCCGCGTCACCCTGCACGACGGCGCGCCGCTGCCGCTCACCGAACCGGTCGACGCCGACCTGGTCACCCTGGCCGGCCACACGGCCACCGACGGGTCCCACGACGACGCCCGGACGCTGCCGTCGGTGTTCCTGACGCTCGGGGCCCGGTCCGTGCTGGCCACCCGGTGGCCCGCGCCGACCGCCCACCTCGTGCACCTGGTCCACCAGCACTGGCACGGCTCCCCCGGCACCGCCCTGCGGGCCGCGCAACTGCGCGTGCTGGACCCGCGGTTCGACCGGACGCACCTGCCCGCGCACCTGTGGGACCTGGTCCCGACCGACCCGGCCGACATCGACAACTGGGCCGCGCTCGCCCACTTCGGGCGGTGACATGTGAGTCCATTGTGGACAGGAAGCACCGGCCGTCCGTCAAGTACGGGCGTGGTGGGGAACGTGCTGTGGGCGCTCGCGGGGGCGCTGGCCGCCGCGCTGGTGGTCACCGCGTGGACCTGGCCGGTCGCGGCCCGGCGCAGGCGGGCGCACGCGGCGCTGGTGCGCGACGCCGTGGCCCGCATGTGCGCGCTGGGCGACCGGCCCACCCGGTTGTGCCGGCTCGCCCGGGACGTCGTGGACGTGCTGCTGCGCCAGGACGAGGGCGCGGCGGTGCTCGGGCGGACGCCGGGCGCGGACGTGGACCGGCTGGCCAACCGGCCGGAGGACGCGGCGCTGCTCGTGTCGGCCGAGGCCGTCACCGCGCCGCACGCGTTGGGGCGCAAGGACGAACCGGTGGACGACAGCGCGTGGCGGGTGCCCGGCCGGGCGCCGCGCGTCGCCGACCACCCCGAGCCCGCCGACCTGTGCGCGCGGGCGCGGCGGACGGCCGAGCGGCGGATCGGGCGGGCCCGGCTCGTGCTCGCGCAGGCCGACCGGCTCGGCGACGACGCGGAGCGGGAGTGCCGGGAGCGATTGCGCGTGGCGTTCGACCGCGCCGAGGGACAGGTCCGGGCCGCCGGTGAGCAGGGGGACGCGCTCGCCGCGCTGCGGGCGCTGACGCGGGTGGAGCTGCCGGTGCCGGAGGACGGCGTGCCGGGGCAGGCCGACGCGCCGGACCTGAGGGCGCAGGTGAACGCGCTGGCCCGGCTCGCGCTGCGGCACCGGGCGGCGGTCGCGGCCCACCGCGGCGTCCCCCGGGTGATCACCGACCGCGCGACACCGGCCGACGGCACCGGCCGCGTGGCGCCGGCCGGCGGGGAGGAGGGGGCGTGAGCGACGTCGAAGAGCTGCCCTACCGGCGGCGGGAGCGGTTCGTGGACCGGTGGCGGGGGCGGCGGGACGGGCGGCGGCGGCAGCCGGCGTTCGGGGACCTCGTCGAGGCGACCGCCGGCGGCGGCATGGTCACCGCGCAGCACCCGGAGAACCTGATCTGGCAGTCCGTCGGCCGCATGGAGCAGGAGAAGCTCCGGTTCGAGGCCCGCACCGCCGCGGACCGCGCCGCGCTGGCCCGGTTGCGCGAGGAGCTGGACGCGGCCGTCGTCGGGCTGGACCGCGGCACCGCCGCCCTCGCCGCCGCCGAGGCCGAGCTGGACGAAGCCGAGCTGCGGCCCCGCAACCACGCCGAGCTGCTGCCGGAGAACCGGGCCGTCCTCCTGAGCCGGCGCGACGACATGCGCAACCGGCGCATCGCGGCGGCCCGCGGCGACGAGGCCGCCCAGTTCGCCGCCGTCAACGCCGTCACCAGCCGGATCGCCGCGGTCAAGGAGCAGATCCGGACCGAGTTCGTCCGCACCCGCGACCTCGCCCGGCGGGAGGGCGCGCGCTGCGCCGTCCGGGTCACGACCTACTGGGAGAACGTCGTCCTGGTGCACCCCGAGGGCACGCACCTCGCGCCGATGCTGCGGTTCGCCGCGCAGGCCCTGCCCTCCTGGGTGACCGACCCGCCCGACGGCGACCCCGCCGAGCTGGGGCGCGGCCCGGTGGACCTGCACCGCGTCGCCCAGCGCCTGGAGCGGCTGCCCAGCCGCGACCACCCCCGCAGCCGACCGGCCACGCACGCCCGCACCCAGCACACCCGGCACACCGACACCGAGCGCACCGAGGACACCGCATGAAGTCGCTGCACATGCTGCGGGCGTCCCTCGCCCTGCGCAAGGTCCGCGCCCGCCTGCCGCGGCTGCGCGGCGCCCCCGAACCCGAGCTGGACCTCACCCCCGTGCGCACCCGGCTGGACGAGATGCTCGCCCGGGTCACCCCCGCCACCGCCTGGCAGGCCGGCCGCCTCCTGGAGTCCTACGTGGACAGCCACCTCGCGGACTGGCTGGCGAAGGTCGGGGTGCACCACGAGACCGTGGCCACCGAACTCGACCTGCTCGCCGCCCGCGTCGCCGAGGTGCGCGCGCTCTACCAGGTCCACCACGACGACCAGTCCGGTGTGCTGGACGACCTGGAGGGCGCGGTGTCGCACGCGCTGGAGCGGGTCAGCGACCCGGATTCCCCCTACTACCAACCCGAACCCCGCCTCCGGCGCAGGAAGGGGGACCGATGACGACACCGGGCGTGGTCCGGCGCCGGCCGGTCATCCACGGCGACCCGTCGCAGATCGTCGGCCCGCCGTGGACCGCCGGGCTGTACTACTTCGTCCTGCTCGCCGCCGCCGGCGTGGACGTCGTGACCTTCCACCAGGTGCTGATGGCGGCCGTGGACGAGGAGGAAGTGTTCCTCTGGGTCATGGTCGTCGGGTTCACCGTGGTGTGCCTGGCCCTGTCCCACACGGTCGGCCAGCAGGCCCGGCAGGCCGTCGCGACCCGGCACGTGGTGGGCGCGCGCACGACCGCGTCGCTGTGCCTGGTGGGCTGGGTGGCGCTGGGCCTGGCGGCGTTCGTGTTCCGGTGGAACTACGCGGGCGCGGACGTCGCCTCCTCGATCCCGATCGTGATCGACGGCCGGGAGTCCGTCGCGGACGTGGACGCCGACGCGCAGGAGCGGCACCTGTCCGCGATGTTGTTCCTCAGCCTGTACGTCGCCACCGGGCTGGTGTCCGGCGTCGCCGGGTACCTGCGGCACAACCCGGCCGCCCGCCAGTACGCGCGGGCGTTGTCGCGGCGGTCCAAGGCCGCCGCCAAGCAGGCCCGGATCGAGTCCCGGCTGACCGCGGCCACCGAGCTGGCCGAGGCCGTCGAGCGCGCCCGGCGGAAACGGGAGGCCGATTGGGCCGCGCTGGAGGCGCGCTGCCGCGCGGCGGTCGAGAAGTTGAAGGACGAGACCAGGTTCGCCCTGCTGGAGAAGGCCGGACCGCCGCAGCTCCCGGCGCCCGACCGGGGAGAGGACCCGCGATGACCCACCGCCTCACCCGTGCGCTGGCCGGGTGCCTGACCCTGGCCGCGCTCGCCGCGTGCTCGGCCACCGAGACGCCCGCCCCGAGGCTGCCCGACGGCGGCTGCCCGGCCGACGGCGGGCAGGCGTTGACGCTCGTCGTCGGCGCGCGCATGGGCAGCCCGCGGCCGACGCTGCCCGGCGAGGTGGAGGGCCTGGTGCGGACGGCCGCCCGCAACGACCGCAAGGTCCAGGTCGTGCGGGTGGACGGGCAGCCCACGGTGGCGCTCGCCGCGGACGTCCGGATCACCGGCAAGAACGAGACCCAGCGCGAGAAGCAGGTCGCGGAGCTGGTCGGCCGGGTCAAGACCTTCGTCGAGCAGCTGGAGCCCAAGCAGGCGGAGGCCGACGTGCTGGGCGCGCTGTCCGAGGCGGCGCGGGTGACGCCGGAGGGCGGGACGCTGGTCCTGGTGGACTCCGGGCTGGCCACGGCCGGCGCGGTGTCGTTCCGCGAAGCGGGCATGTGGGGCGCCAACCCCGGCGAGGTGGCCGACTTCCTCGCCGCGCAGCGGCTGCTGCCCGCGCTGACCGGGCGGTCGGTGCTGCTGGTCGGCCTCGGCGGCACGGCCGACCCGCAGCCCGCGCTGAACGAGGACCTGCGCGGACGGGTCGGCAGGCTGTGGGAGGCGGTGGTGAAGAAGGCCGGCGCGGCGTGCGCGGACGGACTGGCCGTCGCGTCGCGTCGCGACGCGTTCCCGACCACCGTGCCGGTGACCGTGGTGGCGTTGCCCGAGGAGCCCAAGCCCGTCCCGTGCGGCACGACCAAGCTGGAGGACAGCGGGTCGGTCGGGTTCGTGCCGGACACGGCCGACCTGCGCGACCCGGCCGCCGCCGACCGGACCCTCCAGGCGCTGGCCGGGGTGGTCGCGGGCGGGGCGCAGCGGGTGACGCTGGTCGGCAACACCGCGGGCGGCGGACCGGCGGCGGGCCACGTCGAGCTGTCCACGCGGCGGGCCGAGGCGGTGAAGTCGATCCTGGTGCGGCTGGGCGTGCCGGCCGACCGGATCGCGACCCGCGGCGACGGCAACTCCGGGCCGTACCACGAGAACGACCTCGGGCCGGACGGCGTGCTGATCCCGGCGGCGGCGGCGCGCAACCGGTCGGTCGTGGTCGAGCTGAGCTGCCCGCGGTGACCCGGACCGCCGCGTGACCGCGCCCGCCGACCTGCCCACCGCGCTCGACCCCGGCCGGGTGCGGCACGACGACGAGCCCGACACCGTCCTCGACCCGGGCCGCACGCCCATCGGCACCGGGTGGGCGCGCGTGCTGCCCGCCCGGTTGGCCGAGCGGTTCGAGGTGGTGCGTGACCTCACCGGGTCCGGGCGGCAGGGCGACGTCTACCTGGTCCGGGTCCGCGACACCGACGAGCAGGTGGTGCTCAAGGCGCACCGGCCCGGCTGGCGGCTGGACGACCGGGTCGTGGACCTGCTGGTGCACGCCCGCCCGAGCCGGCACGTCGTGGCGGTGCACGAGGTCGGCGAGGAGGAGGGCCGCTGGTACGAGGTCATGGAGCACCTCGCCGGCGGCACGCTGGCCGAGTGGCGGCGGCGGCAACCGTCCGGTGTGGACGGCGCGGTGCTGGTCGAGGTGGTGCGGCAGCTCGCCGAGGGCCTCGACGCGCTGCACCGGGCGGGCGTGGTGCACCGGGACGTCAAGCCCGCCAACCTGCTGGTCCGCGCGCTGGGCCCGTTGGAGGTGGTGATCGCCGACCTGGGCATCAGCCGCCACCTGCCCGACGGCGAGGCGTTCACGGCGACCAACGAGGTCGGCACCGTGCCGTACGTGCCGCCGGAGTTCATCAGCGGCGGGCGGGTCCTGCCCGCGTTCGACTGGTGGTCCCTGGGCGTCACCGTGCTGGAACTGGCGACCGGGCGACGGCTGTTCGAGGGCATCGACGACGTGCCGCTGCTGCGGTCGCGCATCGGCACCCGGCCGATCCGGGTGGACGTGCCGGACGAGCGGGTGCGGCTGCTGTGCTCGGGCCTGCTGGCGATGGCGCCGGAGGACCGGTGGGGCGCCGAGCAGGTCGGCGAGTGGCTGCGCGGCGGGTCGCCGCCGGTCGCGGCGCTGCCCGCGGTGGGCGAGGAGGAGGCCACCGAGCCGTACGTGTTCCTGGGCGCGGAGTACCGGGCGCGGGACCTGCTGGCCGCCACCATGACCGAGAACTGGGGCGCCGCGCGGGCGTGGCTGTTCGACGAGGACCCCGGGCCGCTGCGCCGGCTGCACCGGTGGCTGGAGCGGTTCCCGGGGTTGCCGCCGCGCCGGCGGGCGAGCCGCCGGGAGACCCGGGACGTCAAGCTGCTGCACGAGTTGCGCGCCGTCGACCCGGCCCACCCGCCGTGGTACCGGGGCTGGAACATCACCCCGGCGCGGCTGCCCGAGCTGGCCGACGAGGGCGTGCGGGGCGTGGGCGCGGCGGGCGAGGTGGTGACCGACCTGTGGCGGGCGGACCTGCTGCCGCTGCTGGCCACCGGGCGGCCGGGCTCGGGCGCGGGCGGCGGCGACGGGTTGACCGGCGTGCGGGAGCGGTGGCGCCGCGAGGAGGGCCGGCTGCGGACGTTGGCGGCGTCGTTGCCGGACCCGGGCGCGCGCGAGGAGGCGCAGCGGATCTTGCGCCAGGACCGGGCTCACGCGCTGTCGTTGGCGTTGTTGGCCGCCACCGCGACCGGCGCGCACCGGTTGGAGCTGCGCCGGACGTTGGACGAGCAGGACCGGGCGCTGCGACTGCCCTGGTTCTCCGACCTGGTGGCGCGCACCGAGTACCAGTGGCTCGCGTTCGCGCTCGTCCCGCACGCGACGCGGGAGGCGGCGCGGGTCGAGGCCGAGGAGCGGGCCCGCCGGGCGCACGAGGCGTGGCTGCGGCGCACCGAGCGGCAGCGGGAGTGGTCGCGGCGGCAGAACCGGCCGCAGGCGCTCGGGTACGCGGTGACCGGCGTGGCGGTGGTCGCGGTGGCGTTGTTCGCGCTGGTCGGGCTGAGCGACGCGGCCGGGGTGGCGACCGACGCGCAGGTGTTCGACGCGTGGTTCGCGGTGGTGGCGGCGTTGGCGGTGGTGCTGACGGCGGAGTCGCTGCTGGCGTGGTCCGCGGGCGGCCGGTTCCACCCGGCGTACTCGTTGCCGGGCGCCGGGGCGATCGTGCTGGGGCGGGTGGCGCGGAACCTGCTCGCGCGGCGGGTCGCGGTGCCGGTGGTGTTGGCGTGCCTGGTGGGGCTGGGCGTGGTGACCGTGGTGTCCCCGGTGGTGGTGCCGTGCGCGGTGGCGGCGGTGACGGTGGCGTGGGCGGTCGGGCGGCACCTGGCGTGGCGGGCGCAGGACCGGCGGGAGCGCGAGATCGCCGCGGTGCCGGGGTGAGCCGCGGTGCCGGGGTGCGGCTCGGCACCGGGGTGCGGCTCGGTGCCGGGGTGCGGCTCGGGCGAAGGCGCGCCCGGGCGGGCGCGGGTTGGTCCGTCAGTAGTCGGCGAGGGAGGAAGCGATGAGTTCAGGTGGGATCGTCCTCGCGCCGGTCGCGTTGCCCGTCGTGGCGGCGGGGGCGGTCGTGGTGGCCGGCGCGGTGGCGGTGGGCGCGGGGGCCGTGCTGCTGGCGCGGGCCGCCAACGCCGCCATCGAGGGGTCGGTGCGCGCCCTCGGCGAGCACGGCGCGCGGCTGGAGGCGGAGGTCGCGGGGCTGGAGGCCGCGGCGGCCGACGCCCGCCGCTGGGAGGTGGCCGCCGCCGACGTCGTGGCCGTCAACGCCCGCATCCGCCTGCTGCGCGACCGGGCCGCGACCGCCGGCGCGACCGTCGCCGTCCCCGCCCCGCTCACGCTGACCGCCGGTCGCGACCCCGCCGAGCTGGCCCGCTGGGTCCGCCAGGCCCAAGTGGACCTGGCCCGCGCCCAGGAAGCGCTGGACGCGCAGGTCCCCGCGCCCGCGCTCGCGATCGGCAAGTCCACAGTGGACACGACGATGGCCGACGCGCTCGCGAGCCACCGCGAAGCGGTGCGCCGCCGGTACGCCACGGCCGTCGCCGCCGCACCCGAACCGGTCTCCCCCGGCGAGGTGGAACGGGTCCTGGCCCTGCTCGACCCGGACGCGACCACCGACGAACGGACCGCCGCGCTGACCGCCGCCGCCCTGGTCACCGCGCACCCCGAGGAGAAGCACGTCTACCTGGCCGCGCTGCGCCGCCGGATCACCGCCGAGATCAACCCGCGCGCCGCCCGCCGCCGGCTGGCCGCGAGCTGGGTGCAGGTGCTGGAGGACGGCCCGCTGACCGAGGCGTTGGCCGGCGCCCAGCCGCCGCCCGACCTCGCCGAGACCGCCGACCGGTTGCGCGCGGTCGTCGCCGGGACGCACGACCTGACCGCGCGGCTGCGCGCCGAGGCCGCGCGGCTGCTGGAGTGGGCCGAGGAGACCGCCCAGCGGTTCTTCGTGTGCGAACTGGTCAAGCACCACCTCACCGACCTGGGCTACCGGGTCGAGGACACCTTCGACGCGGGCGGCCTGCGGCTGGCCCGCGCGGACTGGTCCGGCGAGCACACCGCCGACGTGTGGGTGGACGCGCACGCCACCGTCCACGGTCGGGTCGTCCGCGAGGTCGCCGCCGGCGGCGACGACGCCCGGATCACCGACCTGGAGCGCTGCGACACCTTCGCCGACGACCTGGCGGCCGTGGCCGCGCTGATGCCCGAGGCCCGGGCCGCGGTGGACCGCACGGCCGCGCCGGAGGTCCGCGCGGCGGCCGACGACCGGTCCGGCACGGCCACGACCGCCCAGCGGCGGGAGCGGCGATGACCCGGGACACCGCCCCGCGCTCCGGCCGCTTCCTGCCCGAGTTCCCCGCGTTCGTCAACGAGGTCGCCGGGACGCTCGCCGTGCACGCCCAGTACGTCCTGCACGGCAACCTGCGCGACCAGTTCCTGGTGACCCCGCCCGGCGGGCACCCGGAGATCGTCACGCTGCTGCCCCTGCTGTGGCGGGCGTTGCGCCCCTTGGGGTTCGAGGCGCTGATCACCTACGACCAGGTGGACGGCGTCGGCGTGTTCCCCGACGAACCCGCCGCGCGCCAGGCCGTCGAACGGGTCCTGGGCGGCGGCGTGGTCGGGCGGCGGCCGTCGCTGGACCGCCTGCGCGTCCACCTCGCCAAGGCGGTCGGCGTGCCCGAGCAGCCGCCGGCGGAGAGCGACGGCTCGCGCACGCACCGGCCGGCGGAGAGCGACGGCTCCCGCACGTTCCGGCCGGCGGCGGAAAGCGGCGGCGCGCACCAGCCGGAGGGCGAGGGGGCCTGGGCGCGCCGGCCCCCGGCCACCAGGCCCGCCGCCCGGGTCGCCGTGGTCGTCGACCACGCCTCGCGGCTGACCCGCGTGCCCGGCCAGCTCGACCCGAACGAGCTGGGCTTCTTCCTGTACTGCCAGAAGCTCGCCCTCACCGCCCAGCCGCTGTCGTTCGACGGCGACCGCCCGGCGGAGCTGCACAACCCGGTGCTCTGGCTGGTCGAGGGCGAACGCGACCTGCCCGCCTGGCTCACCGCGGGCGTCGAGCCGGTGCGCACGGTCGCCGTCGGCCTGCCCACCCTGGACAACCGGCTGGACATGGCCCGGCTCCTGGTCCCCGTCTTCCCGCCGGCCGCGGTGGACGGGCCGACCCGGGTGGACCCGGCCGAGGAGTTCGCCAACCGCACCGACGGCCTGACCCTGGAGTCCATGCTGCGCATCGCCCGCCTGGCCCGCGACCGCGGGCTGGGCCTGGACCGGATCGCCGACGCCACCCGCGTCTACAAGCTCGGCGTGGACGACAACCTGTGGCGGCGCGGCAGCGTCCGGGCGCAGATCACCAAGGGCGAGGCCGTGATCGCCACCCGGATCAAGGGCCAGGAGCGGGCGGTGGCCAAGACCCTGGACATCCTCAAGCGCGCCGCGCTGGGCCTGTCCGGCGCGCAGGCGAGCACGCCCGGGTCCCGGCCGCGTGGCGTGCTGTTCTTCGCCGGGCCCACCGGCGTCGGCAAGACCGAACTGGCCAAGCAGGTCGCCGAGGTGCTGTTCGGCGACGCCGGGGCCTACCTGCGGTTCGACATGAGCGAGTTCGCCGCCGAGCAGGCCGCCGACCGGCTCATCGGCGCGCCGCCCGGGTACGTCGGGTTCGAGGCGGGCGGCGAGCTGACCGGCGCGGTGCGCCGCCGGCCGTTCCAGGTGGTGCTGTTCGACGAGATCGAGAAGGCGCACCCGCTGGTGCTGGACAAGTTCCTGCAGATCCTGGAGGACGGCCGGCTCACCGACGGGCAGGGCGTCACCACGCACTTCTCCGAGTGCGTCCTGATCTTCACGTCCAACCTGGGCATCATCGTCACCGACCCGGAGACCGGCGCGCGGCGGCGGATCGTGGACCCCGGCATGCCGTACGCGCGGCTGGAGGCGACGGTCAAGGCGGCCATCCGCGACCACTTCACCACCAGGCTGGCCCGGCCCGAGCTGCTCAACCGGTTCGGCGACAACATCGTGGTGTTCGACTTCATCGGCCCGGAGACCGCCGCCGGGATCTTCGCCGCGCAGCTGGACAACATCGCCGCCCGCGTCCACTCGGAACTGGGGCTGCGGCTGGAGTTCACCGACGCCGCCCGCGCGCAGCTGGCCGCCGCGTGCACCGCCGACCCGGAGAACGGGGGCCGCGGCATCGGCAACCTGCTGGAGAGCAACCTGGTCAACCCGCTGGCGCGGGTGCTGTTCGACCAGGACGTCCAGCCCGGCGCGCGGGTCGAGGTCACCGGGCTGCGCACCGGGGACCGGGGACCGGAGCTGTCCGCCCGGGTCGGTGCGCCGTGACCAAGCGGTGCCCGGTCGACCCGGACGAGGTGTTCGAGGACGCGGAAACGCTGTGCCGGGTGCACATCCGGCCGCTGGTGGTGGTCGCGGACGAGCCCGAGCCGGTCGTCGCGGCCCCGGCCGGGGCCGAGCCGCGCGAGCCGTGGTCGCTGGACGCGTGCTGGCACTGCGGGACGCCCTCGCCGCACCCGGACAACCGGTCGTGCCTGCGCCCGGACTGCCGCCGCGCGCTGACCCCGCCCGCGCTGCACGTCCGGTTCCGCGACGGCGAGGTGGAGCTGGACCCGGGCGAGCGCGCCGAGCTGGGGCGGCTCGGCCCGCACGGGCGGGCGTTCCGCGGGTTCCCCAACGTGTCGCGCCGGCACGCCGTGGTCGGCGTGGACCCCGACGGGCGGGCGTGGATCGAGCCGCTGCCCACGCCCAACGGGACGTTCCTCAACGGCGTCGAACTGCCCGAGTCGGTCGGCCGGACGCTGTTGTCCGGCGACACCGTCCGGCTGGCGCGGCACGCCGAGGGCGCGGTCACCCTGTACGACCGCACGACGGGAGGACCGCGGTGAGCGTCCTGTCCACGTGGCTGCGGGCCCGCACGCCGGTCGACCCGGAACTCCCCCGGCCGGTCGTGGAACCCCGCACGCCCGCCGCCCTGCTGATCGCCCAGGCCGAGGCCCAGGGCGCCGCCGACGCGCGGCGGCACGTCCGGGACGGCTGGTCGTTCGGCGGTCCCGACGACGGGCCGTCGGAGGCGTTCGACCCCGAGTACGTGAAGGGCCTGCGGCGGCTGTGCGACGCGGCCGTGCACTCGGCGCTGGAGCGGCACGCCCTGGCCCGCGAGCGGACGTCGCACCTGCGGGCGCGGGCCGACGAGGCGAACCGGTTGATGGTGGCCGCGCGGTCCCAGATGGACCGGCTCGCCGCCGACGCCGCCCGGCGGGTGAGCGCCGGCGAGACCCCGGCGGAGGACGTCGCCGACGACGACCCGGTGTGGGAGGGCGAGACCGTCGCGCTGCCCCCGGTGTGGCGGCTGGTGGTCCTGCTCGGGCTGGTGGTCGCGCAGGTCCCGGTGCACTACCTGGTGTTCCGGCACTTCCTGGCGGGCCGCGTGGAGACCGGCGCGATCTGGGCGGTGTGCGGGTCGATGGCGGTGTTCCTGGTGGCCGCGCCGCACGTCGCCGCGCTGCTGGTGCGGGCGCGGCAGGCCACCGGCACCGAGCGGCGGCTGACCGCCGTCGTGCTGGTGACCGGCGTGTTCTGGGCGTTGGTGGTGGGGGTGCTGGGCGTGCTGTGCGGTGGCGTGCTGGAGCTGAACCGGGAGCGGTTGGCGCCGCTGAACCTCACGTCCACCACGTTGGTGCTGATGTTCGTCGGCGGGCTGGTGGTGGCCGGGGCGATGGCGTTCATGCTCGGCCTGTCCCGGCGGCACCCGTTCCAGGAGGCCTACGCCCGGCACCGGCGGCGGCGCGACCGGGCGGAGGCCGCGCGGCGGGCGCTGGTGGACCGGCTCAACCCCGAGCACGTCGAGGACGGAGGGCCGGAGGCGCTGGTCCAGGCCGTGCGGGCGGCGTACGCGGCGGCGGAGGAGGCGTACTTCGCGGCGTTGGCGCAGGCGGTCGGGGACCCGGCCTTCACCGACGCCGTGCAGCACCGGCGCGGCCTGCGCCCGGCGGGTGCGCCGTGAGCGTGCTGCGGGTCAGCCGGACGCACTTCCCCGTCACGGCGTTGGGTCCGGGGACGCGGCTGGGCGTGTGGGTGCAGGGGTGTTCGCTGGCGTGCAAGGGGTGCATGTCGCAGGACACGTGGAGTCCGGGCGGTGGCGTGGACGTCCCGGTCGCGGACCTGGTCGCGCTGTGGCGGGAGGCGGCCGGGCGGGGCGCGGACGGCCTGACGGTGAGCGGCGGGGAACCGCTGCAACAGCCCGACGCCCTGCGCGAGTTCCTCGCCGGGGTGCACGCCGAACGCGGCGCCGCGGACATCCTCGTCTACACCGGGTACGAGGAATCGGAACTCGACGAGCGGCGCCGGAACGCGGTCGAATTCGCCGACGTGCTGGTGACCGGGCGTTTCGACATCACCCGGCCGACGGCGTTGATCTGGCGCGGGTCGGCGAACCAGCGGATGGTCCCGCTGACGGACCTGGGCCGCCGCCGGTACGCGGAACACGTGGACCACGAGCCCGAGCGCGCGCCGATCCAGGTGCGGGCCGACGGCAGCGGGATCTGGCTGATCGGGACGCCCCGACAAGGCGGTTTGGCCGCGTTGGAGCGCGGGTTGCGGGCGAGCGGGCTGCCGGTCGAGAGTGCCACCTGGCGGTTGAGATCACCGGGTCAAAGCGGTTGAGACGGCCGGTTCAGGTCATTTTTCCTAGTTACTACCAATGAGATCCGAGTCGGTTCATAGGCTTTATCCCATGCGCGCTCATAGCTTCGGGCACATCCAATTCCGATGTGCACGGGGGTGGCGCGATGGACGTTCGGGAAATGGCCCGCAGCGGCGAGTTGGCCGCTTTTGCGGGCACCGTGACCGGGGAGGCGCGGCGGCGGCTGCGGGCCGCCACCTACGAGGTCGTGCAGCCGGTGGTGTTCCACCAGTTGACCCGCCGGCTGGAGCTCAACCGCGGCCACCGGTCGTGCGCGGTCGCGGTGTCCCGGCTGGAGGACGCCTGCCTGGACCGGTTCCACGACGACATGGACGCGGTGATCGAGGACGTGTTCCGCAACGCCCGCGTCCCCGTCCACAACCTGGAGGGCTGGGTGAGCCGGCGGCTCACGCTCGCGACCGTCAACGGCTACCGCCGCCGGCGGGGCGAGCGCGGCGCGTTGCAGCGGCCCCGGGTGCCCCGGTGGCTGGCCGCCCGGCTGGGCGAGGACCCGGCGCTGACCGCGTTGGCCGTGGAGGTGCTGGAGTTCGTCGGCAACGACGCGGCCGCCGGGCCGCGGGTGTGGCCCACCGAGCGCTGGGCGGAGCGCCGCGCGGCCGGCGACGGGTGGGAGGCCGAGCACCGGGCGGTGCTGCGCGACCTGGACACCGTGCTGGGCGCGATGCGCGCCCGGCCGGCCTGGTTCGAGGCCTACGTGGAGCGTCCGCTGGGGCGCAAGCCGCACGCCGCGCTGCCGTTGCCGCCCGGCGAGGTCCCCCTGCCGGTGGTCGCGGAGACCGACGGGCTGCTGGTGGAGTTGGCGGGGCTCGCCGTGGACTCCATCGAGGACCGCCTCGCCCGCGGCGAGAACCCGCGGCGCGCGGTGGTGGACGTGGTGACCGCGGTCTTCGGCCCCGACGCGGCGCCGTCCGGGCCCGCCGTCGAACGGGTCCTCGCGGTGCTGGGAACCCGCGGCTGAGCCGTCCGTCAGAAAGGGGCGGGACGGCGTGACGAGGAGGGGCTGGATGGGGATCGAGGACGTCCTCGCGCGGTGCCGGGCGACCGTGGACCGGGCGGCGGCCGGCGGCGTCGGGCCGGCGGAGGTGGTGACGCTGGTCGCCGACCTGGCGACGCTGCCCGCGGACCACCCGGAACGCAGCCGGCTCGCGGTCACCGCGCTCCTCGCGCTCACCAAGGGCGGCGGCGCGGCCCCGGCTCAGGTGGGCGGTCACCTCAACGACCTCCTGGAACTGGTGGAGCACGTGCCGGCGACGCTGGTGGTGTGGCCGCAGGTGCGCGCGTCTGTCCGTGCCCAGCACTACATGCACTCCGCCGTCCACGGCACACCGATCGACCTGCCCGCCGCCGAACGGGAACTCGCCGAGCTGGCCGAGGCCATGTGGGACGTGCCCAGGGTCAAGTTGCTGGTGGAGTCGGCCAAGCGGGTCATCGGCACGGTGGCCGCCGGGCACGAGGGCGACGCGCGGGCCATGGCGCAGATGCTCGACTCGCTGGGGCCCCAGTTCGACAAGCTCGGCGACGACCCGGGCGTGCGCGGCATGCGCTCGTTCATGGAGGTCGCCCAACGGGCCATGACGGCCCAGCAGTCCGGCGACCTGGACGAGGTCATGGCGGCGTTCCGCGAGATGCAGCGCGTCGGCGCCGACCTGCCCGCCGACACCGGGATCCACGAGGTGCTCGCGCAGACGTCCGCCGAGCTGGACGTGCTGATGTCGTCGTTGCGGGGCCAGGCGCCCGCCGGCGACGACCCGGTGGCCACCGCCGACGACATCGCGCGGTCGCTGGCCGACGACGACGCCCCGCTCGCCGAGCGGGTCAAGGCCCGGCTGCTCGCGGCGTCCGCGCTGATGCGGGGCGGCGAGGAGACCGACCTGGCCCGCGTGGACGCGGCCGTGGACCAGTACCGCGCGGCGCTGGCGATGGGCCGCGACCACGCGCAGTACGAGTTCGCGCTGACGGGGCTGGCCGTGGCGCTGTACCGGCGGTCGGAGGTCGCGGGCACCACCGACGGGCTGGACGAGGCCGAGGAGCTCCTGACCCGGGCGCTGGAGCTGTTCGGCGGGCCGCGGCACCGGCAGTGGTCGATGGCCAACGGGTTGCTCGCGAACATCCGGCAGCGGCTGGGCGACCTGGCGGCGTCGGGCGAGTTCGGGCTGGCGGCGCAACGCAGCTACGCGTGGCGGGCGCTGTTGGAGCCCGACCCGGCGGACGCCCGGCTGGCCATCAAGGACGCCGTGCACGACGCGGTCGAGCTGGCCCGGACCTGTCTGCGCGCCAACAACATCGCCGACGCCCTGCGCGCGTTGGACACCTGCCGCGGCCTGATGCTGTTCGCCGAGGTGGAGCTGCGGGACGTGCGCGAGAAGCTGGTCGCGGCGGGTCGGGCCGACCTGGCGAACCGGTGGGCGCACGAGGGCCGGGACTCCGAGGGGTTGCGGCGCGAGGTGGTGGCCGCGCTGGTGGACGCCGGCGCCACCCGCAACCTGCTCGACCCGCCCAGCCTGGCCGACATCCGGCGCGCGCTGGCGGACTCCGGGGCGGACGCGCTGGTGTACCTGGTGCCGGGCAGCGGCATCGCGCCCGGGGCGGCGGTGATCGCGCCGCGCGAGGGGCCGCCGGCGTACATGGCGTTGCAGCACCTGGTGGTCGAGGGCGACGCGGACATCGAGCGCTACCTGACGGCCCTGGCCCACCGGTCCCGCGCGGGCGAACCGAACCGCTCGATGCCGACCCTGGAGACCGGGACCGAGACCGAGCCCGGGACCGTCGAGGGGCTCGCGCGGGAGATCGCGGCCGAGGGCGGGCCGTCGTTCGGCGACAGCGTCGACGCGTTGTGCGGGTGGGCGTGGCGCGCGGCGATGGGGCCGTTGCTGGAGCGGTACTTCGCGCGGACCGCCGCCGGGCGGGTGCCGCGGATCGTGCTGATCCCGATGGGCGACCTCGCGCGCGTCCCCTGGCAGGCCGCGCGGCGGCCCGACGGCACGTACGCCGTGGAGCTGGCCGCGTTCTCGCAGGCCGTCTCCGCCCGGCTGTTCTGCGACAACGCCGCCCGGCGGCCGGTGAAGCCCGGCTCGACCGGCCTGGTCGTGGGCGACCCGGACACCGAGGGCGCGGCCGTCCCCCTGCACGCCGCCCGCGAGGAGGCCCACGCGGTGCGGCAGGCGTTCTACCGCAGCGCGCGGTACGTCGGGCGGCGGCCGGACGGCTCGACCAGCCCGTCCGGCCGGGGCACCGCCGCGGAGGTCCGGGAGTGGCTCGCCGACACCGCGCCGCACGCGGGCGGCACGCTGCACCTGGCCTGCCACGGCTCCTACACCACCAAGGACGGCAAGGTGACCGCCGCGCTGCTGCTCGCGCCCGACGAGCCCGGTGGCACGCCCGGCGAGCTGGGCACCGACGAGATCGTGCGCGTGCTGCGGGCCGTGCCGGAGCGCCGCATCGGCCTGGTGGTCATGGCCGCCTGCCACACGGGCCGGTCCATCCACGGCTACGACGAGGCCTACAGCCTGGGCACCGCGTTCCTCGCGGGCGGGGTGCGGACCGTGCTGTCCACGCACTGGGCCATCCCGGACAAGGCGACCTCGGCGCTGATGTACGTGTTCCACCACCACCTGCGCCAGGACCGGATGGCGCCGTGGGAGGCGTTGCGCGCGGCGCAGATGTGGATGCTGCGGCCCGACCGGGAGCCGCCGCCGGGGATGCCCGAGCGGCTGCGGTCGGTGACCGCGGGCCACGACCACGCGCACGTCGTCGCGTGGGCCGGGTTCGTGCATGGTGGTCAGTGAAGACCTGTCGGGAGGGGGAGACCGGATGTCCTCGGTGGACGACGTCATCGCGCGGCTGCGCGCCGAAGCGGGTGGCCTGACCGGGACCGCGCGCGTCGAGCCGCTCAGCCGCCTGGGACAGGCGCTGCTGCAGCGGTTCTCGCAGCTGGGCCCGTCCGCGCCGACCGCCCTGGCCGACCTCAACGGCGCGGTCGACGCGTTCGAGGAGGTGCTGCGCCACGTCGGCGAGAGCGACCCGTTGCGGGTGAACGTGGTGCTGTTGCTGGGTTTCGCGCTCAGCGCCCGCAACACCTACATGACCGACGACAAGGACCTCTCCGCGTCGATCGAGCACCTGTCCGCGGCGCTGGAGTCCGACCGCGTCCCGCCCGCCTCCGCGGCCGGCGCGCGGATGATGCTGGGCCAGCAGTACCTGACGCGGGCCATGTCCCGGGTCGCGCTGGGCCAGTCGACGATCAGCATGTTGACCGCCACGGCCAACCAGAGCGAGGTCCCCGAGGTGGACCGCGCGGTCGAGTGCTTCCGGGCGGTCGTGGACGGGCCGTTCATCAGCGACGACTTCCGCGACATGGCGCAGATGTCGCTGGAGATGAGCGAGGCCGTGCGGGCGATCCTGGGCGGGTCGCCGGGCGGGTTCAACTTCCAGAACATGATGGCCGCCATGGCGAAGCTGCAGGAGATGCAGCAGCGGTACGCGTCCGGGGAGAAGCCGGGCTACGGGCCGTTCAAGTTCACCGACGTGTTCAACTTCGCCAACGCGGGCCAACTGGTCAACATGGACCCGATGGACCACCCGGTGGCGGTCGTGCACGGCGAGGTGGACGACGCGCCGGCGACGGCGGTGCCGGTCGAGCCGGAGCCCGAGCCGGTGGACCTGCGCGGGTCGCTGCGCAAGCGGCTGGGGTTGGCCGAGCCGGTGTGGGAGTCGGCGGCGCGGTTGCTGGTCGCGGACCCGCCGGCGGTGGCCGTGGTGGACGAGGCCGTCGCGATGGCGGGGACGGTGGTGGACGAGGACGAGGACGCCGACGTGGTGGACTGGTTCCTGGTGGCCGTCACGCTGCACCTGCGGCACCGGCTGGACCCCGGCGGCGACGACCGGCGGGCCGGCGCGGACGCGTTGCTGACCGCCGCCCGCAGGTCGCCGGTGGACCACCCCGCGCTGCCGGTGGTGCTGCGGTCGTTGGGCGCGTTCCTCGCCGTGGACGAGCCGTTGGGCGGAGTGCTGGACGCGGTGGCGGCGGGGTTCGCGGGGCGGTTCGACGCGGTGCTGGCCGGCGGTGGGGTGACCGACCCGGACCAGTGGGCGGACCTGCACGCGCTGCGGTGCGTGTGCCGGGCGGCGTGGGCGGTGGCGGAGGCCGGGCGGGCGGTCGAGCGGCTGTCGGCGGACTACCCGTGGCCGGGCCCGCTCAAGGCCGCGGCCCGGTCGTGACATGGCGTCGTTCATCGGGCGCGACACCGAGATGGCGGTGCTGACCGGGCTCCTGGCGCAGGTCGCCGAGCACCGGCCGGCGGTGGTCGTGCTGGACGGCGAGGCCGGGGTCGGCAAGACCCGGCTGGTGGCGGAGTTCTCGGCGGCGGCGCGGGCGGCGGGCGCGGAGGTGCTGTCCGGCGGGTGCCTGGAGCTGGCCGGCGGGGCGATCCCGTACGGGCCGCTGATCGAGGCGTTGCGGCGGCTGGTGCGGCAGCACGGCGAGGCGGAGGCCCGCCGGCTGGCGGGCCCGGCGTGGGCGGAGCTGTCCGGCCTCATCGCGGACTTCACCGGCACCCCGACCCACACCACGCCGCCCCCTCACCCCACGCCGCCACCCCACGCCGCGCCCCACCACGCCACGCCCCACCACGCCACTCCCGCCCACGCCACGCCCCACCACGCCCCGCCCGCCCACGCCACGCCCGCCCACGCCACGCCCGCCCACGCCCTGCCCCACCACGCCCCGCTCACCCAAGGCCCGCCCGCTCTCGGCGCGCAGACCCGCGTGTTCGGCGCGGTGTCGCGGTTGTTGGACCACATCGGGGAGCACCAGCCGCTCGTGCTGGTCTTCGAGGACGTGCACTGGGCCGACACCGCGACCCTCGACCTCATCGCCTACCTCGCCCTCACCGCGACCGACCAGCGGCTGATGCTGCTGTGCAGCTACCGGTCCGGGCTGCGGCTCGGCCACCCGCTGCGCGCCCGCCTCGCCGAACCCGAGTTCACCCGCCGCACGCACCGGATCAGCCTCGCCCCCTTCACCACCCGCGAGCTGCGCGCGTTCGTCGCCGCGCTGACCGGCGCCGACGTCAGCCCCGAGCGCGCCGACCGGTACTTCGCGCTGTCCGAGGGCAACCCGTACTTCACCGAGCAGCTCGTCGCCGCCGGGCCCGACCCGCGCGTCCCCGACTCGATCGGCGACCTCATGCTCGCCCGCCTCGCCCAGCTCGGCCCCGACGCGGCGACCGTCGTGCGGGTCGCGGCGGTGGCCGGGCGGCGGGTGTCCGACGCGCTGCTGGCCCGCGTCGCCGGGCTGGCCGAGCCCGCGCTGGACGCCGCGCTCACCGAGTGCCTGGCCCACCGGGTGCTGGTCGAGGACCGGGTGGACGAGTCCTACAGCTTCCAGCACGCGCTGCTGCGCGAGACCGCCTACGAGACGGTCCGGCCGCGCGAACGGCGGCGGCTGCACGCGGTGCTCGCCGAGGCGCTGGCCGAGGAGGTCGACGGCAACCCGCACGTGCTGCCCGAGCTGGCCCACCACTGGACCGCGGCGGACCGGGTGCCCGAGGCGCTGTGGGCGGCGATCGGGGCGGGCGACCTCGCGGTGCGGGTGCGGGCGTTCCCGGAGGCGGAGGTCCAGTACCGGTCCGCCCTGGACCTGTGGTCGCGCGTGCCCGGGACCGACGACGCGGCGCGGGTCCGGGTGCTGACCGCCGCCGCCGACGCCGCCCGCTGGGCCGGGCACCTCCGCCAGGCCGTGGCGTGGGCGGAGGAGGCCGTGGCCCGCGCCGGGACCGCCGACCCCGCGCTGCTGGGCGAGCTGCACGAACGGCTGGGCAGCTACCGGTGGGAGGCCGGGTTCGACGACGACGCCGTGGCCGCCTACCGCGCCGCCCGCGCGCTGCTCGACACCGTGCCGCCCAGCGCCGCCGGCGCCCGCGCGAGCGCCGCCCTGTCCACGGTGGGCATCAAGCGCGGCGACTACACCGGGGCGCTCGCCCTGGCCCGCGCGGCCGAGGACGAGGCGCGGGCCGCCGGCGCGACCGCCGAGATCGGCCGGGCCCGCAACAGCTCCGGCCTGGCCCTCACCCTGCTCGGCAAGCACGCCGAGGGCATCGCCGACCTGCGCGAGGCGCTGCGCGTGGCCACCGAGGTGGACCACCTGGAGGACATGCTGCGCGCCTACGGCAACCTGGGCGTGTGCCTGGAGCGCGCGGGCCGGGTCGCCGAGGCCGTCGAGGTCTTCCAGCGGGGCCTGGACAAGAGCCGCGAACTGGGCCTGCTGGGCGCGCGGCAGGCCGGGCTGCTGGCCAACAACGCCTGCGCCACGCTGTTCCTGCTGGGCCGGTGGGCCGAGGCGGACGTGCTGATCACCGAGGTGCTGCGGTACTACCCGGCGCGCGAGACCACGTTCCAGCGGCTCACCAAGGCCGAGATCGACCTGGCCACCGGCCGCCTGGACGACGCCGAGCACCTGCTGGAGAGCGTCCGCACCCAGCCCAGCGCGCAGCCGCGCTTCCTCAGCCCGCTCTACCGGTGCCTGGCCGAGCTCGCCGCCCACCGCGGCGACCCGGAGGCCGCGCTGGACACCGTGCGGCACGGCGTGAAGGCCATCGCCGACGCCGAGGACCACCTGCTGGTGCTGCAACTGTGCGCGTTCGGCCTGCGGGTCGCCGCCGACCACGCCACCCCGGCCCCCGACCTGGTCGAGTGGGCGCGGGCGGCGGGTCGCGGCGCGGACGACGCCGAGTCCGCCGTGCTGGCCGCGCAGGGCGACGCCGAGCACCACCGGGCCGCCGGCGCCGACACCGCCGCCGAGTGGGACGCCGTCGCGCGGGCGTGGCGGGCCCTCGACCGGCCCTACCCGGTGGCCTACGCGTTGTCCCGGCTGGCGGCCGCCGCCGCCCGCGACGGTGACCGCGAGGCCGCGTCGGCCGCCGCCGCGGAGGCCGCCGGCATCGCCGAACGGCTGGGCGCCGCGCCGCTGCTGGACGCCGTCACCCGGCTCGCCCGCTCGCACCGGCTGTCCCGCCGCGTCGAGCCCCGCGACGGGGTCCCGTTCCACCTCACCACGCGGGAACTGGAGGTCCTGCGCGAACTCGCGGGCGGCCTCACCAACCGGCAGATCGGGACCCGGCTGTCGATCACCAAGGAGACCGTCGGCACCCACCTGTCCAACGCCTACCGCAAGCTCGGCGTGGACAACAAGGTCTCCGCCCTGGCGAAGGCGCGCGACGCCGGACTGCTCCGCTAGCTCAACCCTGGAGGACCCCATGGCCCGCAAGGCCCTGCTCATCGGCGCGCAGACCGGTGGCCTGACCGGCGTCGCCAACGACGTCGCCGCGATGGCGGACGCCCTGGCCCCCTGGGGCTTCCAGAGCACCCGGTGCGAACGGGAGAACGCGAGCCGCGCGGGCATCCTGGACGCCTACGAGCGGCTCATCGCCCAGGCCCGCCCGGACGACGCGGTGGTCGTCTACTACAGCGGCCACGGCGCCTACTCCCCCGACCCGGACCGCGGCTGGGGCACGCCCGGCCACCGCGTGCTCCAGCTGATCGAGCCCACGGACTTCGCCGCCTCCACCGAGGAGGACTTCCGCGGCATCACCGCGGTGGAGCTGTCCGTGCTGCTGGCGCGGCTGACCGAGCGGACCCGCAACGTCACCGTGGTGCTGGACTGCTGCCACGCCTCCCACATGTCCCGCGACCGCGACCCGGTCGTGAAGGCCCGGTCCCGCCCGGTCCCTGCCAGGCTCATCCGCGCGCACCTGGACACGTTGCGCCGCGAGGGCCTCCCGGTGGACCTGTGGGAGCCGACCGGCAACCCGCACGCCGTGCGGATCGCGGCGTGCGGCCCGGAGCAGCTGGCCGGCGAGGCGGCCAACGCCGACGGCGTGCGGATGGGCTACCTCACCGACGCGCTCACCCGGTCGCTGGCCGAGCTGCGGGACAGCGGCCTGGCGGTGTCGTGGGCGACCGTCGTGGACCGGGTGCGGCAGCGGGTCCTCGCCGCGTGGCCCGCGCAGCGGCCGGAGGCCGAGGGCCCGGCGCGCCGGGTCGTGTTCGACACCGCCGAGGCCGACCCGGTGGCCACGTTCCCGGTGAGCCCGGTGCGCGACCGGGTCCGGATCGCGGGCGCGCCGCTGTTCGGGGTGCGGCCCGGGGACGAGTTCGTGGTGATGCCCGACGACTCCCCCGAGGCCGACGACGACCGCAAGCTCGGCGACGTGCTGGTGGAGAAGATCGACGCCCAGGCCGCGTACGGCGTGCTGTCCAGCGGCAAGGCGGTGCCGTTGGGCGCTCGGGCGCACCTGGTGCGCGCCGCGCTGCCCGCGCTGCCGGTGCGGATCGCCGGTGCCGACCCGCGCCTGTCCGCGGTGGCGCGCTTGGTGGAGCCGGTCCCGATCGTGCGGGCGGTCGAGGACGCGGAGGTCCGGGTCGAGGCGGAGGCGGGCGGCCTGGTGGTCCACGACGCGTTCGGGCCCCTGCACGTCCCGCAGGGCGTGGACGCCGTGGTGGCCAACCTCAAGCGGGTGGCGCAGGCGAGGGCGTTGCGGTGCCTGACCGAGGAGCCGTGGCTGGCGCTGCCGACACCGGTGTCCATCGGGTTCGCCCGGGTGGTGGACGGGGAGGCGGTGCCGCTGCCCCGGTCCGGCGCGGTGGTGCACTCCGGCGAGTCGATCTGCGTGGAGGTGCGCAACGAGGGCGCCCAGACCGTGTACGTGTCGCTGCTGGACATCGGGGTGTCCCAGAAGATCTCGGTGCTCAACCCGTCCGCGCCCAGCGGGGTGCGGCTGGACGCGGGCCGGTCGTACACGTTCGGCGGCAACGACTACACCGGCGCGCTGGCGGGTCTCGCGGTGAGCTGGCCGCCGTCGGTGCCCGCCGGGGAGCCCCGGCCGGAGACCATCGTGGTGCTGGTCAGCGCCGAACCCACGGACACCGGGGTGCTGGAGCAGTCGGGGGTGCGCGGCGGCGGTCTGTCCCGCTTGGAGCGCCACCTCGGGCAGCTCGGCACGGCGGGCGTGCGGGAGACCGCGCCGGAGGCCGCCCGCCCGGTGCGCTTCGCCGTGCACACCATCGACTTCGACCTGGTCCCGACGCCCGCGCCCGCGCCGGAGACGGCCGTGTTCCAGGTGGACGACCGCCCGGCGACGCCGCCGTGGACCAGGTCCGCCCGGTCGTCGGAGGTGTCGGTGCGCCTGTCGGACCTGGTGGTCCACCACAACCGCCGCTTCCGCCGGTCCGCCGTGCGCCTGGACGCCCTGGTCGTCACCGACGGCCGGTTCCACGTGCACACCGAGACGTTCACCGACATCAAGGACGGCGAACGCCTGCCGTTGTCGGCCTGCGCCTTCAAGGGCACCGCCCGGTCCGCCTTGGACATCGCGGTCTGGGTGTCCCCGGCCGGGAGCCTCGACCTGGCGGACCGGTTGCGGTGGCGGGGCGGTGTCGCCGACCTCGTCGACACCGCCGACGCGGTCCTGCGCCGGGAGCTGGGCGAGGCCATCGGCCTGTACCGGACGACGCTGACCGCGGCGGAGCACTTCGGACTGAGCCGCACCGCGGGCGATTCCTCCGTCCGGGCACAGGACTTCTCATTCCGCTGCGCGGTGGTCGAGCCGTCCGCCAGGGTGGGGTAGAGGGTCCGGGAGTGAAAGGGGAGAGCGGGATGAAGCGAGTGATCATCGGCGACCAGTCGTGGGGGCTGGCCGACGCCGACGCGGCCCGGGTGGTGTCCGACATCGAGCAGGCGATGACGGACGGGACCGTGGTCCGGCTGCCGTTGCTGGCCGAGGGCCGCCCGGTGACCGTGTTCTTCAACGGCAAACTGGCCCTGACCGCGGTGGTGGACGACGACTCCGGCGCCCGTCCCACCGAGATCTCCGGCTGACCCGCCGCCCGGTCACGAGCGGGTGCCGGTGAAGGCGTAGTCCGGCAGGTCGATGTCCGTGGCGAACCAGTCCGTGGACTTCAGCAGCAGCTTCACCAGCACCCGCGACCGGAACACCGCGTTGCGCAGGGCGATCCGCCGACGCGTGGGCGGGGCCAGGAACGGTCCCGCGTTGGCCTTCGCCGCCACCTTCGCGTAACCCCGCATGAGGGACTCGTACCGCGCGAACGCCCGCGTGTGGTCGCCGCGCGCCGCGACCAGCTCGCCCGCCAGCACGTACGCGCCGACCACGGCCAGGCCGCTGCCGAAGCCGCCCAACGTGTTGCCGCACGCCGAGTCGCCGAGCAGCACCACGCGACCGGTCGAGTACGTCGGCACGTGGACGCGGCTGATGCTGTCCAGGTACAGGTTCCGGGCGTGCGGCAGGCGTTCGACCAGCTCGGGGACGCGCCAGCCGCCGCCCCGGTAGGCGTCGGCGACGATCCGCCGTTGCTGCTCGACGTCGTAGCGGTCGAAGTCGAGTTCAGGCGAGGCGAACACGAAGAACGCCGGGGACTTCGGGCCGCCGACCGCCACCATGCGGCCGGGTTCGTTGAACATCACCGGCTCGGTGTCCAGGTCGATGTCGGCCAGGGCGTAGTGGTGGCCGAGGAAGTCGA
Source organism: Saccharothrix sp. NPDC042600 (assembly GCF_040647305.1). NCBI lineage: Bacteria > Bacillati > Actinomycetota > Actinomycetes > Pseudonocardiales > Pseudonocardiaceae > Saccharothrix > Saccharothrix sp. NPDC042600. The sequence goes on from NZ_JBEZBW010000003.1 coordinate 166,599, forward strand.
CGAACTCCGCCTCCGGCCCGAAGGCCAGTCGCCGGACCGTCGAGTGGATGCCGTCCGCGCCCACCACCAGGTCGAACGTGCGCGGGGCGGCGTGGCGGAACGTCACGTGGACGCCGTCGTCGGTCTGGGTCAGGGACGTGGCGGTGTCGCCGAAGACGTACTCGGCGCGGTCGGCGGTGTGGCCGTGCAGCAGGGCGGCCAGGTCGCCGCGGAGGATCTCGACCGTGCCGCCGGTGAACTCGCGGGGGATCGTGGCCAGGGCGCGACCCTCGGCGTCGATGATCGTCTGGTCGGTCCCGCCGGTCTGGCGGCGGCGGACGTCGTCGAGGATTCCCATGCGGGACAACACCTTGAGGTGGGTCGCGCCCTTGAAGTCGACGGCTTGGCCGCCGGGTCGGGGCGCGGGGGCGCGTTCCACGACGGTGACGGCGCAGCCGGCCAGGGCGAGCCAGTGGGCGAGGGCTGGGCCCGCGATGCCGGCGCCGGAGATGAGCACGTTCTTCATGGTGGTCAGCGTGCTGGCGGGCGCTGACAGGTCACCGCCGGTCCGCTGACAGCGCCGTCAGCGCCTGCTCCCGGGACTGCCCCGCGCCCCGCGCGTACGCCTCGGCGAAGGCGTCCGGCCCGACGGCGGCGCGCGCCCGTTCGACGGCCCGCGCCACGTCCGGGTCCCCGACCACCGCCACACCGCGCAGCGCGACCGCCGTGCCCAGCAGGAACGCCGCCCGCTCGCCGTCGTCCACCGCGCCGGCCAGTCCTTCGACGGCGTCGGCGACCCCGCTCGCGGTGACGCTGTCCAACGCCTTCCGGTGCAGCCGCGGCGCTTCGTCCGGCTCGGCCAGCCGCGCGGCCTCCGTGGTGATGTCGGAGCGCAGCAGCACCGCCGCCGGGTCACCCGCGGCCACCGCCGCCACGGCCCGGTCCACCAGGCGACGAGCCTCGGCGACGTCGCCCCGCAGCCGTGCCAGCCGGGCCAGCCCGAGGTCCACCGCCGGCGCGTCCGGCCGGGCGCTCAGCTCCGCCGCCCGCCGGTAGTCGGCCTCGGCCGCCGCCCACTCCCCCTGCCGCACCAGGCACTCGGCGCGCCGGCCGAGCACGTCCGCGGACTCCAGCCGCGCGCCCAACGCGGCCAGCAGCTCCAACGCCTCCCGCCACAGCTCGTGCGCCCGCGCCCACTCGCCCCGCCGGCCGGCCGCGAACGCCAGCCAGTCCAACGCCTGCGCGGCGCCCCAGCGCTCGCCCAGCCGCCGGAAGCGCGCCAGCACGTCGGCCAGGGACCGCTCGCCGGCCGCCGGGCGCCCGTCGAGCAGCTCGACCAGCGCCTCGCCCAACCGTTCCAGGGCGGTGTTCCACGGGTCGTCGTGCAGCAGCAGCGTGGGCAGGCGCGGGCCGGGGCCGCGGGTCATCGCCCACACCGCCGCGCCGAACGGGTGCCGCAACGGCCGGTCGAGGGAGCGCAGCACCTCGGTCGCCCGCGCGCGGTGCTCCTCGGTCGCCTGGGAGCCGGCGTGCGCCACGCAGCTGACGTACTCCTCCTCCAGCCCGTCCGGGACGTCGTCCAGCAGCGTCGCCGCGACCTCGGCGACCTCGTCGCGCCGCCCGCTCAGCCACCAGTACGCCGCCGCCGCGGTCACCAGGCGCATCGCCGTCGGCCGGTCGTGGCGGGCGGACCAGCGCAGGGCGGCCACCAGGTTGTCGTGCTCGGCGGACAGCTCGGCCAGCCGGTCCAGCTGCCCCGCGCGCCGCAGGTCCGGGTCGGCCCGCTGGACCAGGTCGAGGAAGTGGAGGGCGTGCGCGTGCCGCAGCTCCGGTTCTTCGTGCGACTCGGTCAGTTGTTCCCCGCAATACAACAGGATCGTGTCGAGCATCCGGTAGCGGCCGGCCCGGACCCGCAGCAGCGACCGGTCCACCAGGTCGGCCAGGGCGTCGGCCGACCCGCACACCGCCGCCACCGCGTCCGCCGTCGCGCCACCGGTGAACACGGCGAACCGCCGCGCCAGGGCCTGCTCGTCCGGGCGCAGCAGGTGCCAGCTCCAGTCGACGACCGCGCGCAGCGTCCGGTGCCGCTCCGCCGCCGTCCGGTCGCCCCGCGACAGCAGCCGGAAGTGCTCCCGGTTCGCCAGCTGGGCGGCCAGCTCCGCGACGTCGAACTGGCGCAGCCGCACCGCCGCCAGCTCGATCGCCAGCGGCAGCCCGTCCAGCAGCCGGCACACCCGCGCGACCTCCGGCCCGGCCGCGAACCCCGGCCGCACGGCGGCGGCCCGCTCGGCGAACAACGCCACCGCCGGTCCCTCGGGCAACGGCTCCAGCGGCACCAGCAGCTCACCGGTCAACCCGAGCGGCTCGCGGCTGGTGGCCAGCACGGCCAGCCGGGGGCACGCCGCGAGCAGCCGCCGGACCAGGTCGGCGACGGCGTCCAGCACCTGCTCGCAGTTGTCCAGCAGCAGCACGGTGTCCTGGTCGCGCAGCTCGGCGAGCAGCCGGTCCACCGGGTCGGTCCGGGCGAACCCGGGCTCCCGCACGCCGAGCGCGCCGAGGACCGCGTGCGGCACCCGCGTGCCGTCGGTCAGGGGCGACAGGTCGACGAAGCACACGTCCCGCGCCCACCGCCCGGCCGCCTCGACGGCGAGCCGCGTCTTGCCGATGCCGCCGGGACCGGTGACGGTGGCGAGGCGGGCGGGGACGGCCAGCCGCGCCAGCTCGTCGTCCCGGCCGACGATCCGGGTGAGCTGGGCGGCGAGCCCGCGGCGGGGCGGCCGTTCGGCGCGCAGCAGCGCCAGGTGCACGGCGGACAGCTCGTCGGACGGGTCCACGCCCAGTTCGTCGCGCAGCAGCCGGCGGGCGCGGTCGAACTCGGCCAGGGCGTCGGCGGTGCGCCCGTCGTCGTGCAGGGCCCGCATGAGCTGGCCCCGCGACCGCTCGCGGAACGGGTGCGCGTCCACCAGCTCGCGCAGCCGCCCGACCGACGTGCCCGAGGTCGCCAGTTCGGCCTCGACGAGGTCCTCGGTCGCGGCGAGCCGGGCCTCCTCCAGCCGCGCGACCCACGCCCGCGCGCCCGGCAGGTCCACCAACGCCGGCCCGCGCCACAACCCGAGCGCCTCCCGCAACACCCCCGCGGCCCGCTCCGGCGCACCGGCCCCGAGCAACCGCCGCCCTGCCGCGGCGAGCCGCTCGAACCGGTGCACGTCCACGTCGTCGGGCTCGACCACGATCCGGTACCCGCCACCGGTGAACCCGATCAGCCCGTCCGGCAGCCCGCGCCGCAACCGCGACACCCGGGCCTGCACGGCGTTGGCGCTCTCGCCGGGGAAGTCCACCACGCGTCCGACGTCGAGCAGGAGCGCGGTCAGCAGGGCCCGAGTCTTCGGCCCACCGACCACGACCACCTCACCGGCGTCCGTCCACACTTCCAGTGGCCCCAGGATCCCGAACCGCATGCGCCGATTCTGCCCACCGGGGTGTCACTCGCACGCGATGCCGTCACCGTCGCGGTCGAGGTCGTAGATGTCGTCACCGATGACCCGGACCGGTCCGCGCACGTAGGCGGGACCGTTGCCGCTGCCGCCGGCGCAGTCCACGTCGCTCGCGATGGGCACGCAGCCGCTGTAGTTCGGGTCGCACCCCTGCGCGGGAGGCGGCGGGGCCTGGGTGGTCGGCTTGGGCGCCGGCGGCTGCGTGACCTGCGGCTGGGGTGCGGGCGGCGGGGGCGGCGCGACTGTCGTGGTCGTGGTCGTGGTGGTCGTCGTCGTGGTGGTCGTGGTGCTCGTCGTGGTCGACGTGGTGGTCGGCGTGGTCGTGGCGGTCACCAGGTCGGGCGCGCCGGGCTTGGCGCTCGCGCCGCACGCCGTGGTGACCAACAACAGGACGCCGAACACGCCCGTGGCAACGCGGTACCGGCCTAATGCTCTCTCCACCATGACGACTCCTGCACTCCGACTGACGTATGCGCTGAGCATCGGAGAAAAGGAGCATCCGTTACGGGTCAAGGCGATCGGCACCCGAACAGTCCATTATGGAGGATCTGCGGATACACCGAAGGCCCCTGGGGTGTCCAGGGGCCTTCGGCCCGGGCTCGTCCGCAATTCTCGGGGACTCAGCCGGCGCGCCAGAGGGCGGGCGTGGTCGGTGGTTCCCAGCCCGGTTGGGCGGTGTGGGTTTGCAGGCACACGTAGCCCGTCCCGCCGTAGGTGACGCGCGCCCCCGTCGTGTACGTGGTGCCGACCGTCCACGTCGTGCCGCCCGGCTGGGTGGTGGTGGTCGTCGTCGGGCCCGTGGGCGAGGTGGTCGGGTTCTGCGGCACGTTGAGCACGAAGTCGTACAGGCCCTCGCGGCCGGTGCCGACGTTGCGCACCGTCATCAGCAGGCGCGGGTCGAAGATCGTGTCCGTGTTGTTGCGCGGCTCGTTCGGGAAGTAGAGCTGCGTGGTCAGGATCCGACCGCCGGGGTTCTGCACCTTCACGTGGATGTGCCGCGTGCGCCCCGGGTACAGGCCCGGGACGATGGTCTGCAACGTGAACTTGCCGTCCGGGCCGGTGAACTGGTGGCCGCGGAAGCGGAAGCCCGTGTTGTCGTAGACGCCGTTGTTGTCGCACTGCCAGAAGTCCAGCAGGGCGTTGGCGATCGGGACGCACGCCAGGCCGAAGACGTACCCGCTGACGGTCAGGCGCGTGCCGACGGTGCCGGCGTCGACCAGCGACGTGCGGCGCGGCGAGTTGGGCTTGAAGTACGGGCCCTCGGTCTGCGGCGGGGTCGGGTCGTCGCCGTCGTCGCACTCCGGGGTCAGCTCCAGCGTGCCGCCGGTGCTCGGGACGGTGCGGGCCAGCGCGGGCACGCCCATCAGCGCGGCGGGCACCGCGACGCCCGCGGCGATGGCCGCGCGCAGCACGGGTCGGCGGCTGACGTGGCGGGATCCGGTCTCGTCCTGGAGGGCGCCCTCGGTGGGGCGGTCGCCGTCCATAGGCGTGTCCATGCCTGCTCCTCGTGGGGATGGCTCGGGAATTCATCTCGAACCTATGGAGGCGCGGTGGTGGGCGACGATGGACTGGACCTGTTGGTCGTGGTGTATCTCGCGGGCGGCCATCACTGTGAACGCCGCACCGCCCGGACGTCGCCGCGCCGGCGGAAGTCGCCCGGGCTCACGCCGGTCTCGCGCCGGAAGAAGCGGCAGAAGTAGGCCGGGTCGCCGAACCCGACGCGTCCGGCGATCTGCCGCACGGTCAGGTCCGTCCGGGCGAGCAGCCGCTTGGCCTCGCCGGCGCGGGCCTCGCGCACCAGTTGCGAGGGCGTGCGGCCGGTCGCGGCCTTGACCGCCTCGGTCAGGTAGCCGGGGGTGACGCCGATCCGCTCGGCGTAGGCGCTCACCGACCACAGCCCGAGGTCGGGCCGCGCGGCGAGGCGGGCGAACTCCTCGGCGACGGCGCCGGGCCGGGCGGGCGGCACGGCGGACGCGGTCTGCGGCAGCCGGGCCCCCCGCACCACCAGGACGTGCAGCAACGCCCGCAGCACGGACTCGACGCCGCGCGCGCCGGCCCGGTACTCCTCGTCCATCTCGGCGATCAGCCGGCCCATCCGGGCGTGGGTGGGCCCGTCGAGGGTCAGCCAGGGGCGTTCGGACAGCCGGCGCAGCAACTCGCGGTCGCCGGGGTGGTCGAGCAGGAAGTCGTCGGTGAACAGGACGACGTGGCCGGACAGGTCCCGGGCGTCCCAGTGGTGCACCTGGCCGGGGGCGATGACGCACAGGTGGGGCGGCCGGAGCTCCCACCGCGCCAGGTCCACCACGTGCGTCCCGGTGCCGCCGGTGACGTAGACGATCTCGTGGAAGGTGTGGCGGTGCGGGAACGTCGCCCGCGACATCGGGCCGATGGCGTCGAACGTGCCGATGGCGAACGGCAGGGCGTTGAGCACCGGCACCTCCAGCCGGTGCATGGGCAGCTCACCGCCGTTCTGGACCTGGCAGGGCGTCCCGGGTAACACGGTCGTGCCGCGCATGTGGCGATTCCTCTCGCAGGGGGTGGACCCGGCCCCGGTGACAGGGAGGGACGAAGGTCCAGACCAATCACCGTTCACCATGACACGGCCGGCGACCCTGCGGAACTGCTCCGAACGAGGGTGACCGACCGGGTGAACGGGCGACACGCGCCCAACTCCAAGTGGTCGATCATGGGACGTGTGACCCTTCCGAGCCTCACTCGTACGAGTTACGAAGGGTCCGCCGCCCATGTCCGCACTCCGCCTCAGACGCACCGCCGCCGCCCTCGTCCCGACCCTCGGCGCCGCCTGCCTGGTCGCCGTCGGGCCACCCGCCCGCGCCGCCGTGCCCGACGGCTTCACCGACACCCTCGCGATCGGCGGCCTCACCGCCCCGACCGCCGCCGCGTTCGCCCCCGACGGCACCGTGTTCGTCGCCGAGAAGAGCGGCCTGGTCAAGGTGTTCGACTCGCTCGCCGACCCGACCGCCACCGTCTTCGCCGACCTCCGCGCGCAGACCCAGGACTTCTGGGACCGGGGCCTGCTCGGCCTGGCCGTGGACCCCGCGTACCCGGCCCGCCCGTACGTCTACGTGGCCTACACCCACGACGCCGAACCCGGTGGCGCCGCGCCGCGCTGGGGCGACGCCTGCCCGACCCCGCCCGGCCCGATGGAGCGCGGCTGCGTAGTCACCGGCCGCGTCTCCCGTCTGACCAAGGGCCCCTCCGGCGTCTCCGTCGCCGAAGAACCGCTGCTCACCGACTGGTGCCAGCAGTACCCGAGCCACTCGATCGGCACCGTCGCGTTCGGCCCGGACGGCGCGCTCTACGTCGGCGGCGGTGACGGCGCGAGCTTCTCCTTCGCCGACCACGGCCAGGTCGGCAACCCGTGCGCCGACCCGCCCGGCCCGGCCGGCGCCGACCTCACGGCGCCGACCGCGCGCGGCGGCGCGCTGCGCTCGCAGTCCCCGCGCCGGCCCGCCGGCGAACCGGTGACCCTCTCCGGCGCGATCGTCCGCGTCGACCCCGACACCGGCGCGGCCCTGCCCGGCAACCCCCTGGCCGCCCACCCCGACGCCAACGCGCGCCGGACCATCGCGCACGGCCTGCGCAACCAGTTCCGCTTCGCCTTCCGGCCCGGCACCGAGGAGATCTGGGTCGGCGACGTCGGCTGGGGCGACTGGGAGGAGGTCAACCGCATCGCCGACCCCGACGACCCGGTCGTGGAGAACTTCGGCTGGCCGTGCTTCGAGGGCGCCGCGCGGCAACCCGGTTACGACAGCGCCGACCTGGCGCTGTGCGAGTCGCTCTACGCCGGCGGCGGCCACACCCCACCGCACCACGCCTACCACCACTCGGCGGAGGTCGTGCCGGGCGACCGGTGCCCGACCGGCGGGTCGTCCATCGGCGGCATCGCCTTCGAGGGCGACGGGAACTACCCCGCCGAGTACGACGGGGCGCTGTTCTTCGCCGACAGCTCGCGCGGCTGCGTGTGGGCGATGAAGACGACGAACGGCGTCCCCGACCCGGCGAAGGTCGTGCCCTTCGTGACCGGCGTGGACGTGCCGGTGCAATTGCTGACCGGCCCCGGCGGCGACCTGTTCTACGTGGCGCTGGGCGCGGGCCAGGTGCGCCGGGTGAGCCACCCGTCCGGCGGGAACCGCGCGCCCGCCGCGGTCGCCCGCGCCACTCCGTCCAGCGGGCTCGCGCCGCTGTCGGTCCAGCTCGACGGGCGCGCGTCCAGCGACCCGGACGGCGACCCGCTGACCCACGCGTGGGACCTCGACGGCGACGGCGCGTACGACGACTCGACCGCCGCCGCGCCGACGCACGTCTTCCACGGGACCACCGTCGTGGGGCTCAGGGTCACCGACCCCGCCGGGGCGTCCGCCACCGCCGCGGTCACCGTGACCGTCGACGGCCAGGACCCCGTGCCGACCATCGACGCGCCGACCTCGCTGCTCCGGTGGGCCGTCGGCGACACGGTCGCCTTCGCCGGCCGCGCCACCGACCCGCAGGACGGGACCCTGTCCGGCGGGAGCCTGCGGTGGAAGCTGAGCATCCAGCACTGCGCGACCGCCGGCACGTGCCACGAGCACGTGGTGCAGGAGACCACCGGGGCGTCCGGCGCGTTCGTCGCGCCCGACCACGAGTACCCGTCGCACCTGGAGCTGACCCTGACCGCGACCGACTCCGCCGGCCGGTCGGCCGCCCGGAAGGTCCGGCTCGACCCGGTCACGGTGGTGCTGAGCTTCACCTCGACGCCGTCGAACGCGGAGCTGACGGTCGGCAGCCGGACCCAGCGGACGCCGTTCACCCGCACGGTGATCGTCGGGTCGGTCAACTCGATCAGCGCGCCCTCGCCGCAGATCCTGGGCGAGCTGCACCTGGTCTACCGGTGGTGGAGCTGGTCGGACGGCGGCGCGCGGACGCACAACACCACCGCGCCCGCGTCGCCGACGACGCTCCACGCCCGGTTCCGGGTGTGGTTGTAGGACGCTTCGAGAAAGCGAAGGACCCTCACCCGCGGCCCTCGCGGTCGCGGGTGAGCGGTACTGCGAGCAGCTGTAGGAGATGCGGTCGAACGCCGTTTCCGAATACTCCACCGAGACCCGCCCAATTCTGTTACCGACCGGTGTGTCCCAGCTCACCACCGCATCGCGCCAACGGGCCCCACCAGCCGGGTTGCACCAGCCCTGACCTGCTACCGAAGTGAGGTTTTCACAGTCGAGAAAAATGCTGAGAGCGCATTTAGTAATCGGCTGTTAACGTCGGTCGAGGTGCCGGGACATGGCACCGGGGGTAGTCGAATCCGACATTCTGGAGCAATCGACATGAAGAATTTCGCGCGCGTTCTCACCACGGCGGCGGCCGGTGCCGCGGCCGCTCTCGCGCTCACCGCGGGTGCGGCCCAGGCGGCCCCGAGCAGCTCGGTGTACCTCTACACGGGGACGAACGCGCACTGCACGTTCAGCGGGGACAACGGCGTGGCCGGCGGCGTCTTCTCGGGCTACGAGTGCCGCAACGGGGTGGCCGGCTACAGCGTGCTGGTGGACGCGACCGGCGGCTCGTTCAGCGACGTCTACATCAACACCTTCGACACGCTCGCGAACTGCAAGTTCGCCGGCGACAACGGCACGTCCGGCGGGGTGTGGGACTCCTACTACTGCCAGTCGGGCTTCGCGGGCTACAGCCTGAAGGTCAGCGCCTGACCGACCGGCCCGGGGCGCCGGGCCGTTCGAACGCGTGTTCGACCGATCCACAGGTGTGGACAAGCCTGTGGACAACCCGCCTAGGCGAACCGGTCCGCGGCGACGAGCAGTTCGTCCACCGTCCACTGGTCGTACGCGTGGACACCCCGCTTCTCCGCGACGACCCGGCCGTCCGGCGCGATGAGGAAGTCGGCGGGCAGCCCCAACCGCCCGCCCGACCCCGTGGGCAGCGGTCGCCGGCCGCGCAGGAAGGGCCCCAGGTCGCGGACGAGCCCGCGGACGATCGCGCCCCACGCCCGCGGGTCCAGCACGGACCGCGGGGCCGCCTCCACGCCGAACTCCACGTAGAGGCGCTTGTCCGGGTCGGCGACCACCGCGAACGGGAAGTCCGCCACGTGCCGCCGGAGCTCGTCCGCGGGCGAGTGGAAGACGACCACCTCGGCGATGCCGCGGGCCTCGATCTCGTCGTGCCGGGTGACGATCGTCCGCAGGTGCAGGTTGCACACGGGACAGCCGGCGAACCGGCGGAACTGCAGGTGCACCAGGCGGTTCGGGTCGGGCACCCGGACCGGGCCGCCCAGCACGGCCTCCCACTCGCGGGTCGTGATCACGGTCGTCCCCCTCGGATAAGCGTGTGGTGTACGCCTACGACGTTATGAGCGTATGCCGTACGCTGTCAAGCGCCATGCCACGACCGAAGTCGCTCACCCCGGAAGCCCTCGCCGCCGCCGCGCTCGCCGTGGTGGACCGCGACGGGCTGCCCGCCCTGTCCATGCGCGCGGTCGCGCAGGAGCTGGGCATGGGCACGATGTCCCTCTACCGGTACGTGCGGGAGAAGACCGAGCTGGAAGCGCTCGTCGTCGACCTCATCCTGTCCACAGTGGACGTCGAGCCGCCGGAAGCGCCGTGGCTCGACCAGATCACCGCGTTGGTGGGACGCGTGCGGCAGGCGGTCGCAGCGCACCCGAACGCGGTCGTCCTGACGATGACCCACCGGCACCGCTCGCCCGCGCTCAGCCGGTGGTCGGAGTCGGTGCTGGGGGTGTTGGCCGCCAACGGGTTCGAAGGGCCGCGGCGGGTGGTGGCCCTGCGGTGCCTGCTCGGCTACCTCATCGGCGCGGTGCAACTGGAGCACCTGGGGCCGCTGTCCGGGCCGGGGACCGCCGCGCTGGCCGGGAAGTCGGAGTTCCCGCTGCTGGCCGAGACCGCGCGGGCGGCGTCCGAAGTGGACGACGGGTTCGCGCGCGGGCTGGAGGTCGTGTTGCGGGGACTGGCGTCCCGCTGAGGCGTTCAGGTTGACGCGGAGGCCGAGTGGGCGCCGACCTCCGCGTCAGACCGTGACGAACACGGAGTTCCGCTTCGAGCGTCACGGAACCGACAAGGGCGCGGAGCCGGTTCCCGCTGCGTCTCCAGGTCAGGTTCGTCGTGGAGGGGCCACGTGCCCGCCCCTGTCCCGTTCGGCGCGAACGGGGAGCTTGACCTCAGGCGATGCGGTCGTCGGGCAGTTCGAGCAGCTCCTCCAGCACGCTCGTCGCCGGACCGCGCCTGCGCCAGGAGAACCGGGACGGCGCCAGGACGTTCACCTCGTCCGCCGGCATCCGCATGGCCACCGCGTCGTCCTCCGTGTGCAACCGGACGACGTCGATGACGGCGTCGTGCGCGCGGACACCGACCACGGCGGCCAGCTCACCGCGCGCGTCGCGCGGGTGCAGGAACTGGAACCCGCGCGCGATGAGCTGACGCAGTTGGAGCGTGGTGCGCGCGTCAGTCGACGAGGTCATCGAACTCCCCGTCCCTGGCACCGGCCACGAAGGCCGCCATCTCCGCCCTGGTGTAGACCAACGCGGGACCGTCCGGGAACCGGGAGTTGCGGACCGCGACGTCGCCGCCGTCCAGCACCGCTACTTCGACGCAGTTGCCGTACTGGCCGCTGCGTGCGCTCTTCCGCCAGGTCACGTCCCGCAAAGCCGCAGCGGACATGCCGTTGTGAGCCTTGCCGGCCATCGACACCACCTACCCAACGACGACGGAGTGCATCTGCACGTGCATTTGACTGTGCACGGACCGTAGCACTGCGTGAAGCACGGGTAAATGCACGTGCAGATGCAGAGGCCGAATCTCGCCCGGACGGAGGAGTCGCTACAGGGCCGCTCGGAACTTCATGAGCATCTGTCGGCTTCGGTCCGGCGTCTCCGCGTCCACCGTCAGGCGGTCGAAACGACGGCTGTAGAGCTCCAGTTCTTCCTGTTTGTCCAGGTAGAGGGCACCGGAGAGGTGTTCGAGGTAGACGATGTCCGGCAGATCCGGCTCACCGAAACGGAGCATCGTGAATGGTCCTTCCGCTGCGTAACCGCTCAACGGAAAGGGAACAATCTGAAGAGTGATGGGCGAGTCCTTGGTCACGGAGAGCAAATGCTCGATCTGAGCGAGCAGGACATCGCGGCCTCCGATCGGGCGATGCAACACGGATTCGTCGATGATCGCCCACAGCCGCGGCGCGCTCGGCCGGAACATGATCTTCTGCCGCTGCATGCGCAGGGCGACCCGCCGTCTGACCTCGGGTCCGGCCAGGTCGGGACGGCCGTTGCTGGCGATCGCCATCGCGTAGGCCTCGGTCTGCAGCAGGCCCGGGACGAAGTGCGTCTCGTAGGTCAGGATGCGGGTCGCCGCCTCCTCCAGGCCCACGTAGTCCTGGAACCAGTCGGGCATCAGGTCGTTGTAGCGGTGCCACCAGCCGGGCTCGTTGGACCGGCGGACCATCGCGAGGAACTTGTCCCGCGCGTCCTCGTCGGTCATCCCGTACATGGTCAGCAGGTCGGCGACGTCGCGCTCCTTCAGCCCGACCCGGCCCAGCTCCATCCGGCTGATCTTCGACTCGGAGCCGCGGATCGCGTAGCCCGCGTCGGCCCGCGTGATCTCGGCGGCCTCGCGCAGCCGCCGCAGCTGCGAGCCGAGCACGATCCGCAGGGCGGTGGGACCGCTCTCCCGCTCGGCCGCCGAGTTCTCGGAGTCACCGGTGCGCATACCTGATCCTCCCGACCGCGCCCTGTCGTGCGAACCCCCGCCACCCGAACAGCGGTTGCGTCCGACAGGGGTCAACTCGCATCGTCACCGAACGTACACCCACGATCTTCCCCCGTCCGCCGCACACCGCTCACTCCCGCAAAGGGCGCATACTTCTACGCTCGTCGGACTGTGACGCGGTGCACAACCGCCGCCCCCTCGAACCACTCATGCGAGGTCACCAATGCCGGGCACGTCTTCGGACACCGCCATCCCCACCTACATCGACACCAGCAAGGCCAGCATCGCCAGGGTCTACGACGCCTTCCTCGACGGCAAGGACAACTACGAGATCGACCGGGAAGTGTTGCGCCGGGTCGAGCGCGTGGCCCCCGAGGCGAAGACGCTGGCCGTGGACAACCGCTCGTTCCTGATCCGGGTCACCCGGTTCATCGCGAGCCAGACCGGCGTCACGCAGTTCCTCGACTGCGGCTCCGGCCTGCCCACCGCGGAGAACACACACCAAGTGGCGCAACGGATCCAACCCGACGCCCGGGTCGTGTACGTGGACAACGACCCGGTGGTGCTGGCCCACGGCCGGGCGCTGCTGGAGGAGAACGACCAGACCCACTTCTCCGCGGCGAACATCTTCAAGCCGCAGGAGATCCTCAACGACGAGGTCGTGCGCCGCCACATCGACTTCGACCAGCCCCTGGCCCTGTTCCAGCTGGGCACCCTGCACCACTACAACGGCGAGTCGCCCACGCCGGCCGAGATCATGGCCGAGTACATCGAGGCGCTGCCGACCGGTTCGTACGTGGCGATCAGCCACTTCCTGGACCCGCAGACCGAGGAGCACTCGGCGATCGCCCGCCGCATGGAGGAGACGTTCCTGCACTCCCCCATGGGTTCCGGCCGCTTCGCCACCCGCGACGAGCTGCTCGGCATGTTCAACGGCCTGGAGCTGGTGGACCCGGGTCTGGTGATCTGCGCCGACTGGTGGCCGGACGGCCCGCGTTTGAAGGAGCTGGACGCGGTGTCGTACTGCATCGCGGGCGCGGTGGCCCGCAAGTCGTAGAAGCACGTCAGAGGGGGCTCGAAAGCGCCGTGTCGCTGCGTGCGACACGGCGCTCCCTTCGCCTTCAGCGGCCGAAGAAGTCCACCAGCACCGGTGCGGTGACCTTCGCCTTGACCATGTGGGTCTGCCCGGGGAGCACGGTCAGCTCGGCGGCGGGCAGGGTCTCGGCGAGCACCGCCTGGGAGTTGCGCATGTACTCGGGGCTCTTGCCGCCCGCGATGACCAGGCCGGGGGCCTGCGCGCCGGACCACCGGTCGGCCGGCGGCTTCTCGCCGCGCTGGAGCTCGCCCACCAGCGCGAAGTCGTGCGGCAGGGTGTGGGCGACGGCCTTGAGCTTCTTCCACGGCGGCGTGACGCGCATGATCGTCGTGACGACCTTCGGCGTGCCCACGTAGTCCATGAACATCTTCACCGCGTCGGACCGCCGGTCCTCCGCCACCGCGCGCCGCACCCGGTCCGGCAGGTCGGCGGGCATCGGGGCGTGCGTGCCGTCCACCACCATCGGGGACTCGTAGATCGCGTACCGCGCGACGGGAACACCCCGGTGCACGGCCTCGGCGACGAGCGTGCCGCCGGACGACATGCCGAACAGGTGCGCCTTCCCGCCGGCCTGTTCGACCAGCGCCGCGATGTCCTCGACCTCGCGGGCCACGTCGTAGGGCGCGGTGTTCCCGCTCTCGCCCCGCCCGCGGCGGTCGTAGGTGTAGACGGTGAAGTGCGGCGCCAGGGCCTGGGCGAGCTGGGTGGCAGGGCCGAACGCGCGGTGGCACAGCGCGCCGTCCACAATGATCAGCGCCGGGCCGGAACCCGTTGTGCTGTAAGCGATGCGAGTGCCGTCCTGAGACGTGACGCAACCCATTTCCTTCACCTTCAGATCTCTGCGCGGAGCTTGAGGGCGACCGCGGACACCCACAACCAACTGACGACGGCGACCACGTACAGGACGGCGGTCGCGTATTCGGTGCCCATGAACGCCAAGGGCGCGATCGACACCACACCGGCCGCGATGCACAGCCACGACCAGGAGCCGGTGAAACTGCGGGCGAAGACGAAGCACGACGCGATCAGCGCCGGGAAGGCCGCGAAGAAGGCCACGCCGTGCAGGACCCCGTGCCAGGACAGGGTTTCCGGCTGGCCGGCGGGCGCACCGGCCGGGTACCCGAACGCCGGGTCGGCCACGAACACACCACCGCCGATCATGCCGACGGCGAAGATCCCGAACAGGATCGGACCCCACGTCCCGGCGCGCTGCCCCTTGAGCGCTCGCCCGACACCGAAGGCGAAAGCGAGGAACAACAGTCCACTGAGGACGAAGTTGGCGATCTGCACCCAGCCGCCCTCGCCGAGCGAGAGGAAGCTCATGGGGTGCCTGGTCAGGTCGAAGCCCTCTCGCGTGAAGGCCTGCGCGAAACCCGTGACCAGGTAGAGCGGTCCGGCGATCGCGCCGCAGCCGAGCAGGAGCTTCGTGGTGTCGTGGGTCTTGGTGAGCGTGGTCATGCCAGGGTTCCCATCCAGGCGGACCACGCGCGCTCGTCGCGGTGGTCGTCGGCGAAGACGTGGTGCATGGCGATCAGGTGGCCGGTGATGCCCTGGAAGAAGCGGTAGATCGCGTCCGGCGTGCGGATGCCGATGGTCTGGGCGTTGGCGAAGTAGACGACGCCCCGCGTGCCGTCCACGTCCACCTCGTCGCCGGGGCGCGCGCCGCCGAGCTCGGCGTGCAGGCGGGCCCACAGCGCCGGCCAGTCGCGGACCTCGGGGCCCCACACGGTGACCGGCCTGGCGGTCCGGCCCGCGAAGTGCGTGAGGTACTCGACCAGGGTGCGCCAGAACATCGCGCCGCCGGCGGTCATCGCCTCGAACTCGTCGTGCCAGTCGTCGCCGGGCAGGAAGCCGCTGACCACCATGCGCAGCACGGTGCTGCCGTGGTCGCGGCCCTCGATCAGGAACTCGTAGGCGAGCTTGCGGCCGTCGGGCGCGGGTTCGCCGCCGTAGGCGAGGTGCTTGCCGGGCTCCCAGCCGGTGATCGGGTGCGCCGGCTCGTAGCCGCCGAACGCGCCGCGGATCGCCGCGCCCGGCTCGACCTCGTTGCGGCCCATGAACCACGAGTCGATGCCCGGACCGGTCGCGATGGCGTCCCACACCTGGTCCGGCGTGACACCGGCCAGCTCGACCTCGTTGACCTCTTCGAACGCGTGGCCCATCAGGACTCCCTGGGGATGCTGGGGTGGACGGCGACGACGACGCGGTGCGGGCGCCCGCCCTCGGCCGTCTCGTCGTGGTACTTGGCGACCAGGCCGGCGACGGCGGTCGCGAGCTCCTCGGCGAAGGCCGCGCGGTCCCGCGCGGAGGCGAACCGGACCTCGCCGTCGATGGCGAACGTGGCGACCTTCTTGCCGGCCTGGGTCGCGCCGGTGAGGAGTTTCCCGACGTCCTTGACCAGCCGCGCCGCGACCGCCAGCAGCCACCGCGCGGACAACCGGTCCGGCGACCGCTCGGGGTCGGGCTGCACGGCGGCGAGCGCGACCGGGGAGATCACGTAGGAGGCGGCGGTCGCCCGCATCACCCGCTCGGTCATGTTGCCCTTGCGGCGCTCCTCGGCCAGCTCGACCAGGCCGTGCTGTTCGAGCGTGCGCAGGTGGTAGTTGACCTTCTGCCGGGGCAGCCCCACCTTGGCCGCCAGCGTGGTCGCCGAGCCGGGCTCGACCAGCTCGGCCAGCAGTCGCACCCGCACCGGGTCCAACGTCACCTCGGCCGTAGCCGGGTCCTCGATCACCGCCACTTCAAGCATGGGAGAACCTTCGCACCGACAAGCGCAGTTGTCAAGACAACTTGAGTTGTCGGTGGCTGACCCGGGTCGTCCGCCGCTCGTCAGCGTTCGGTGCGCGGCTCGTCAGCGTCCGCGGCCAGAGTCGGGCTCATGGTGCACACACAGGGGAAGAAGACGTGGTGGCGGCGGCCGTGGGTGGTGCCGCTCGGGTTCCTGGTCCTGCTGTTCGTCGCGTTCTCGCTGCCGCCCTACCTCACCGGCGACCGCGCCCGGTCGCGCGTGCCCGACCCGGGCTACGACTGGTACTACCCGGCCCTCGTCGGGCACGTGGTCCTCGCGAGCATCGCGATCCTGACCGCCGTCCTGCAGATCTGGCCGTGGTTCCGGCAGCGCCACCCGAAGTGGCACCGGTACGCCGGCCGGGCCTACGTCTTCGCGGGCGTCCTGCCCGGCGGGGTGCTGGCGGTCGTGATCGGCGCGGTGAGCCCGTTCGGGCCGGTCAACGCGCTGGGCAACGTCCTCATGGGCACGCTGTGGCTCGGCTTCACCATCACCGCCTACCGGCGGGCCCGCCAGAAGCGCTACGTCGAGCACCGGCGGTGGATGCTGCGCAGCGCCACCCTGACGTTCTCCATCATCACCAACCGGCTGTGGGCGGTCGCGATGATCATCATCCTGCCGTCGTTCAAGGACACGGCGTTCGGCGGCAGCGAGGTCGCCCTGATGCAGGCGACCTCCGCCATCTCCGCGTGGATGGGCTGGGTGCTGCCCTTCCTGTTCGTCGAGTGGTGGCTGGAGCGCGACGTGACGCGCAAGCAGCGCCGCGTTCAGCGGCCGGTGGAGGAGGCCAGGGTCGTGGTCTCGAACGCCAGCAGCTGACGCTTGCGGTCGATGCCGCCGCCGTACCCGGTCAGGTCGCCGGTCGAGCCGACCACCCGGTGGCACGGCACGATGATCCCGACCGGGTTGCGGCCGTTGGCCATGCCGACGGCCCGCGCCGCGGTCGGCCGCCCCACCGCGGCGGCCAGCTCGCCGTAGGACACCGTCTCCCCGTACGGGATCGAGCACAGCGCCCGCCACACGGTCCGCTGGAACGGCGTCCCCAGCAGGTCCAGCTCCAGCTCGAACGTCGTGCGCGTGCCCGCGAAGTACTCCTCCAGCTGCGCGACCACGTCCGCGAACGGCGCGGCGTCCACCGGCCCGAACGACTCGTCTTCGGGCCGGTACCGCTGGTCGGTCATGTAGAGCCCGGACAGCACGCCGTCCGTGGCCACGAGCGTCAACGGGCCGACGGGGCTGTCGACCGTGGTGTGGGTCATGGGGGTCCTTTCACGCGGGCAGCCGGTTGACCTCGTGGTCACCGGTCGCCCAGAGGTGTTGGACGGCGTAGGCCCGCCAGGGGCGCCACGCTCGTGCGCGCTCGACCAGCGCGCCGGGGGTGTCGGGCAGCCCGAGGTGCCGCGCGGCCAGCCGCACGCCCAGGTCGCCCGGGATGAACGCGTCCGGGTCGCCCAGCGCCCGCATCGCGATGACCTCGACGGTCCACGGGCCGAACCCCGGCAGGGCCAGCAGGTCCGCGCGCGCCTTCGCCCAGTCCGCGCCGACGCCCAGGTCCAGCGCGCCGGACGCCAGCGCCCGCACCAGCGCGGCGAACGCGGTCTTGCGCGCCTGCGGCATGGCCAGCACGGCCGGGTCCAGCTCGGCGAGCTGCTCGGGCGTCGGGAACAGGTGGGTCAGGCCGTGGTCCTCGACCGGGGTGCCCGCGGCGGCCACCACCCGCGCGGCGTGCGTGCGGGCGGCGGCGGTGGAGACCTGTTGGCCCAGCACCGCGCGCACCGCGAACTCGGCGGCGTCCACGGTCCCCGGCACCCGCCGGCCCGGGTCCTTGGCGACCAGCGGCTGGAGCACCGGGTCGCCGCCCAGCAGCTCGTCGACGGCGACCGGGTCGGCGTCGAGGTCGAGCATGCGGCGGCACCGGGCGATCGCGAGCGACAGGTCCCGCAGGTCGGTCAGCGCCAACTGGCACGCCACGTGGTCCGGTTCGGGCCGCAGCGACACGACCGCGTGCCCGTGCGGGGTGCGCATGGTCCGCCGGTAAGCGCCGTCGCGCCACTCCTCCACCCCCGGCACGGCGGTGGCGGCCAGGTGCCCGAACAGGTTGTCCGGGCACAGCGGCGCGCGGAACGGCAGCCGCAACGACAGCGTCCCGGGCGCGGCGGACGGCGCGGACCGCCGCATCCGCAGGTCGGTGGGCGACATGGCGAACACCGCGCGCACGGTCTCGTTGAACGCCCGGACGCTGGCGAACCCGGCGGCCAGCGCCACGTCCGCCATCGGCAGCCCGGTCGTCTCGATCAGCAGGCGGGCGGTCTGCGCGCGCTGCGCCCGGGCCAGCGCGAGCGGTCCCGCGCCGAGCTCGGCGAGCAGCTGCCGCTCCACCTGCCGGACGCTGTACCCGAGCCGCGCGGCCAGTCCGGGGACGCCCTCGCGGTCCACCACGCCGTCGGCGATCAGGCGCATGGCCTTGGCGACGGAGTCCGCGCGGTGGTTCCACAGCGGCGACCCCGGACTCGCGTCCGGACGGCACCTCTTGCACGCGCGGAATCCCGCTTGTTGGGCCGCCGCCGCGCTCGGGTAGAACCGCATGTTCTCGACCTTCGGCGGCACCACCGGACAACTCGGCCGGCAATAGATCCGCGTGGTGAGCACCGCGGTGAAGAACCACCCGTCGAACCGCGCGTCCTTGGACTGCACGGCTCGAACACAACGTTCGGCGTCTTGGTGCACGGCATCCAGCATCGGTCAACGCCAGGCCGATGGCTGGCGGAAAAGCGACATGAAGACAACGCCTGGCCGCCGCCGCACGCCGTTGTGCGACCGCCGGCCTCAGGCGTGCAGGGGAGCCGCGAGCCTGGCCAGCGCGACCAGGTTCACCTCGGCCCGCTCCCGGTCGTGCGCGTCGAGCACGGTCCGGAGGATCGGGCACACCCGTGACTCGCCGGGGCGACCCCGGTCGTCACGGTCGGTGACCGGCGCGGGGCCGGTCCTCCGCGGCTCAGTCCCGGTCGGCATGGCAGGTCGCCGCGCCGTTCCACCGGCCCGGCCGGTTCTGTGCACCCCGCTGAGAAGACCCCCAGGACTCCTCAGCGACGAACGTTCTGCCACTCGCGTTAGTTGCCTGCGAAACCACTTCGACCGGTCCCTTCGCACAACCTGGCGACGTCAGCGACAACGTCACGCCGCAGCTTGGCAGCGCAAGTCGTTAGGGTGGACTGCCCGGTGTCGCACCGGTCCACAAACGACCTGTTCACGCGCTCTCAGCCGGTTTTCCGGTCCGGAACTCGCGCAACCCGACGAGGAGGTCCGCCGCGGATGGCTGGTTCTGGTCAGGGGGCGGGTCCCCGTGCCGTTTTCGCGGAGCGGTTCGCGCTGCTCTACGCCGCGGCGGGCGACCCACCCCTGAAGCGGGTGACCGAGTCGGTCAGCCGCGCCCGGCGCACCGACGACCGGGGTCGCCCCGTCCGGGCCACCGCGCAGCGGGTCAGCGACTGGCGGCGCGGGCGCAACGTGCCCGCCCGGTTCCCGGCACTCTCGGTAGTGCTCGAAGTGCTCATCGGCGAGGCGCGCAAGGCCCGGCCGAAGCCGACGGTGCCGGGCCTGTACGACCTGGAGGCGTGGCGCGCGCTGTGGGAGGAGGCGCTGGCGAGCCCCGCCGCGTCGCCCGAGGACGAGGACCCGCCGAGCTCCGACGAGATCGGCGTGTGCCCTTACCGCGGACTCGCGGCATTCCAACCCGAGGATTCTTCGTGGTTTTTCGGCCGGGAACGCAGCACCGCCGCCCTGGTATCGCGATTGGGTGCCGCGGTGGACACCGGAGGAATTGTCATGTTGGTCGGCGCCTCGGGTGCCGGCAAATCGTCGTTGGTGCGCGCGGGCGTGATTCCGTCCATTCGTGACGGCGCGTTGGCGGTGCCCGGTTCGGAGAAATGGCCGTCGATCGTCCTGACGCCCGGCGCCGACCCGGTGAAAGAACTCGTCGGGCACGTCCCGGAACTCGCCGACGTCCTCGACCCGGCGGTCGCGGCGGACCTGCCGGAGCACCCGGCGGAGACGTTCGTCGGCCAGTCGATGATCGGGGTGCTGCGGTTCGCGGGGCGCATCCGGGACGCGTTCGCTGCCCACGCGGCCAACCACGGCGGTGACCGGGTGGTCGTCGTGGTGGACCAGTTCGAGGAGGCCTTCACGCTGTGCCCCGACGAGGGGCTGGTGCAGCTGTTCGTGCAGGCGCTGCACGCGGCGTGCACGCCGGCGATCCCCGGCGGCGACGCGCCCGCGCTGGTCGTGCTGGGCGTGCGGGCCGATTTCTACGGCCGCTGCCTGGCCTACCCGGAGCTGGCCGACGCGCTGCAGGACCGGCAGATGGTGCTGGGGCCGATGACCTCCGCCGAGCTGCGCGAAGCGGTGTCCCGGCCGGCCAAGGCCGCCGGGCTCCAGCTCGAACCGGGCCTGATCGAGCTGATGCTGCGCGACCTGGGCGTGCGCAGCGGGCGCGCGCCGGGGCGGGCGTCGCAGGGCGC
Organism: Saccharothrix sp. NPDC042600; assembly: GCF_040647305.1. NCBI lineage: Bacteria > Bacillati > Actinomycetota > Actinomycetes > Pseudonocardiales > Pseudonocardiaceae > Saccharothrix > Saccharothrix sp. NPDC042600. The sequence continues at coordinate 187,202 of NZ_JBEZBW010000003.1, forward strand.
GTACGACGCGGGGGCGTTGCCGCTGCTCTCGCACGCCCTGCTGGCGACGTGGCAGCGCCGCACGGCGGGCAAGCTGACGATCTCCGGCTACCGGGCGGCGGGCGGCATCCAGGGCGCGGTCGCGGCGACCGCCGAACGGGCCTGGGCCGACCTCGCGCCGGAAGCGCAGGCGGCGGCCCGTCCGCTGCTGCTGCGCCTGGTCCGGGTCGGCGAGGACACGCAGGACACCCGACGCCGGTCCACCCGGCACGAGCTGGTCGAGCAGGCCCCGAACCGCGCCGCCGGCGAGGAGGCCCTGGAAGTCCTGGCCCGGGCTCGCCTGGTCACCCTGGACGCCGGTTCCGTCGAGATCACCCACGAAGCGCTGCTCCAGGCGTGGCCCCGGCTGCGCAGCTGGATCGACCAGGACCGCGAGGGCCAGCTGCTGCGCCAGCGGCTGGAGGAGGACGCGGCGAGCTGGGCGCACCAGGACCGCGACGCGTCCCTGCTCTACCGGGGCGCCCGGCTGGAGACCGCGCGGCACTGGGCCGACGCCGCCGGCCCCGGTGGGCTGACCGGGGTGGCGCAGGACTTCCTGGCCGTGTCGACGCAGTACCGCAGGCGTGCCCTGTGGGGCAGGCGCAGCGCGGTGTCGGTGGTCGTCGTGCTGGCGATCATCGCGATCACCGCCGCCGTGCTGGCCGTGCGGCAGCGCGACGACGCCGTGTTCCGCCAGGTCGTGGCCGAGGCGGACCGGCTGCTGGAGACCGACCCGTCGCTGTCGGCCCAGTTGGACCTGGTCGCCCACCGGATGCGGCCGGAGGACCGCGAGGTCTACACCCGCGTCCTGTCCACCCAGGGGTTGCCGCTGGCCACGCAGCTCGCCGGGCACCAGGGCGCGGTGTACCTGACGTCGTTCTCGCGCGACGGCAACACCCTGGCCACCGCGTCCTACGACAACACGGTCCGCCTGTGGGACCTGCGCGACCGCGACAACCCGAAGCCCCTCGGGACACCGCTGCGCGCGCACAAGAGCTGGGTCAGCTCGGCGGTGTTCAGCCCCGACGGCAAGACCCTCGCCACCGCCAGCGACGACGGCACCGTGCGCCTGTGGGACGTCACCGACACCAGCCGCCCGCGTGCCCTGGGCCAGCCCTTGGACGGCGACAACGGCACGGTCTACCTGGTCGCGTTCTCCCCCGACAGCCGCACCCTGGTCACGGCCAACGAAGACCACACCGCCCGCCTGTGGGACGTCACCGACCCGGCCGCGCCGCGACGCCTGGGCGAGCCGTTGGGCCACCACACCGGCCAGGTCCGCTCGGTGGCGTTCTCCCCCGACGGGAAGCTGCTGGCCGCCGGCGGCGACGACCGCACGGTGGTGCTCTGGGACGTCTCCGACCGCGACGCCCCCACGCCGATCGGCTCCCCGCTGACCGGCTACGACGGCATCGTCCGCTCCCTGGCGTTCTCCCCCGACGGCCGCACCCTCGCGACCGGCAGCGACGACAAGACCATCCGCCTCTGGGACGTGACCACCCCGTCGTCACCGCTCGCCCTGGGCCGCCCGGTGACCGACCACACCGGCCCGGTCTGGTCCGTGGCGTGGCACCGGGACGGGCGTGTCCTGGCGTCCGGGTCGGCCGACGGCACCGCCCGCCTGTGGAACGTCACCGACCCCGCCCACCCGTTGGCCGTGGGGCACCCCCTGACCGGTCGGAACGGCACGGTGTACGCGGTCGCGTTCAGCCCCGACGGCTACACGCTCGCCACGGGCAGCCAGGACAGCGCCGTCCGCCTGTGGTCCCTGCCCCGGACCGTGCTGGTGGGCCACGCGTCCCGGACGGTGGGCCCGGTCTTCACCCCGGACGGCAAGCGCATGGTCACCGGCAGCCGCGACCGCACCATCCGGGTGTGGGACCTGACCGACCCGCAGGCCCCCCGCAGCGCCGTGTCCACGACCACCCCCGACGAGGCGGGCGTGTGGGGCCTGGCCCTGAGCGACGACGGCACGACCTTGGCGTCGGTGAGCGACAAGGCCGTCCGCCTGTGGGACCTGACCGACCCCCGCACGATCACCCCGCTGGCCGCGCCGATGACCCTCAACACCCGCTACACGGCCCCGGTGGCCTTCCGCCCGGACGGAAAGGTGCTGGTCACCGGGTCGGACGACGAGTCGGTCCAGCTCTGGGACGTCAGCGACCCCAAGAACCCCCGCCAGGCGGGCAAGCCGTTGGTCGGCCACATCGGCTACGTCCACTGGGCAGCCTTCACCCCGGACGGGAAGACGCTGGTGACGGTGAGCGCCGACCAGACCGTCCGCCTGTGGAACGTCTCCGATCCCGGCGCCGCCCAGCCCCTGGGCCAACCCATGACCAGCCACACCGGCGCGATCCGCGCCGGTGCCCTGAGCCCCGACGGCAAGACCCTGGCGACCGCCAGCGACGACAAGACCATCCGCCTGTGGGACCTGACCACCCCCGCCAAGGCCAAACCGCTGGGCGACCCCCTGACCGGCCACGTGGAGGCGGTGGTGGCGGTGACCTTCAGCCCCGACGGCAAGACCCTGGCGGCCGGCGGCGACGACCGGACCATCAAGCTCTGGAACGTGACGGACCGACTCCTGCCCACCCCGATCGGCCAGTCCCTGACCGGCCACGACGCCGGCCTGCACGACGTCCGCTTCGCACCACGGGGCAACTACATAGCCTCGACGAGCCTGGACACCACGGTCCGCGTGTGGGACCTGGAGCCGAACGACGCGATCAACCGGATCTGCGCGAAGACAAAGGGCGTCCTCCCAGAAGACCAATGGCGCAAACACCTCCCGCAACTCGACTACCAACCCCCCTGCACCTGACCACGACGCCGGGTGCGGTGGACGGCGGGGCGACGGCAGACGACAGCGGCCAGCGGGCGGCAGCCAGCGGGCGGGCGGCGGCGCCGGCGGGCGGGCGGGCGGCGGGCAGCAGCAGCAGCGGTGCGGCGGCGGCGGTGTGGGTGTGGGTGCGGGGTTGGCCGTAGGTTGTGACAAGCATTGGCATGGACTTCGCAGTGGTTGTCACTAGGTTGCGAAGCATGCGTCTACTTGGTCGGGTGGGGAGCCCGCAGGCGGCGGTCGCGGTGCTTGTTGCGATCACCGGTGTCTACATGGGTCTCGTGGTCTTGGGGAACGTCACCGACTACGGCACCAACCGCGCGTTCGTCGAGCACGTGTTCGCGATGGACACGACCTTCCAATCGCCGAACACGATGTACCGCGCGATCACCAACCAGACCGTCGTCACCATCGCCTACGTCCTGATCATCCTCTGGGAGGCCGTCACCGCGGTGGTCCTGTTGGCCGGGTTCGTGGCCTGGTTGCGGCGGCGGACGGTCGCGGCTCGGCGGCTGTCGTCGCTCGGGTGGGTCATGCAGGTGTTGCTGTTCGGCGGTGGGTTCATCGTCATCGGGGGCGAGTGGTTCCTGATGTGGCAGTCGAAGGACTGGAACGGGTTGACGGCGGCGTTCCAGAACTTCGTCGTCGCGGCGGTCGGGTTGATCCTGCTTCATTCGTCCACAAAGGACTGACCGGTGGTCGGGGGTCGCCGCCGGGGTGGCGGCGGCCCCCGAACCGGCCGTCAGCGGGTGGCGGTCGTTTCCCAGAAGGGGAGGCGGTGGGTTGTCGCGAAGTCCGTGGGGCCGATGTTGTCGGGGGCCAGGGACTGGACGTGGTTGTTGTTGCCGAACTCGGGCCAGGTGGGCAGGCCTTCGGTGTTCGGGTCTCCGGTGCGGGCGAAGGTGGTCCAGTAGCGGATCATGTCGTCCGCCAGCGCGTTCGGCGTCGTGCTCGGGAACAGGTAGTCGATGTCCGAGTGGTGCGTCGCGCCGTGCGGGGTCGCGGTCGGGTCGGCGAACTCGAAGGCGTAGGTGCGGGTGTGGGCCGACAGCAGGCGGTTCTGGCGCCATGTCGCCCTTGCCCACACGCGGTCGGTCAGGACCCGGGACCAGGCTTCGGTCGGACTCGCGAAGGCGGACAGCGGGTACTCGGCCTCGACGGCTCGGGCGTGGTCGCCGAAGGACTTGGTCAGCAGGGTCGTGTAGTCCTCCGCGGAGACTTCGCCGCGGAAGAGGTCCACGATGCCTCGGTGCTCGTCCTTGGTGGAGCCGGAGAGGACCGGCACGCGGGCGAACTCGCCCCGGGCCAGGAGGTCCGGTGGCAGGTCGTCCACGCCCATCGGTTGGAAGATGTTCATCACGTGCGGGTGGTCCAGGAGCCTCTCGGCCGGCAGTGAGCGCAGGCAGGCCAGGTCGGCGCAGCCCAGTTCGGCGGCGGTGGCCTGACCCAGGGCCTCCACCTCGCGTCGGTCGCGCCAGCCCAACCACGGCAGGGCGTCCAAGCCGGGGTACCAGGCCTCGGCGGGCAGGTCCATCAGCGCGAACCCGCTGTGCATGATCGCCTTGTCGAACAGGCCGTGCGACTCGGGCGACACCAGGTGCGCCGCCACCGCTGTCGCGCCGTAGGACACGCCGAAAACCGTGACGTTCCCCGGGTCACCGCCGAACGCCCGCGCGTTGCGGCGCACCCAGTCCAGCGCGGCCCGCTGGTCCTGGAGGCCGAAGGTGCCGGAGCCGGCCAGGCCGGGCAGCCCGAAGCCGCCGAACACGCCCATCCGGTAGTTGATCGTCACCACGACGACGTCGCCGCGCACGGCCAGCCGCGACCCGTCGTAGAGGTGGCCCGCACCCACGGCGCCGTCGCCGTGGATCCACACCACGACCGGCTTCGACTCCACCCCGCCGGTCGGTGTGGCGACGTTGAGGAACAGGCAGTCCTCGTCGGTGGACCTGGTGTCCGAGTAGGACGACCCGACCTGCGGGCACGGGTTGCCCGGCTTGGTCGCGTCGCGCACGCCGTTCCACCGGGCGACGGGTGCGGGCGCGCTCCAGCGGAGGTCGCCCTTCGGCGGCGCGGCGTACGGGATGCCCTGGAACAGGACGTGGTCGGACTTGACCACGCCCCGTACGTCGCCCGCGTCCGTGGTGGCTGTGTCCTGTCGTTGCACGGTGCTCCCCCCGCATGCGGCCAGTAGTAATACCGCGGTCAGTGCCAACGTCCCCCGACGCATGTCTCCCCCAACGTGTCTCGCGCAGCTCAACCCGAGGGCTGGTGCGCCTGTGTGGTCGCGCGTTCCACCAGCGTGAGCAGTTCGCGCTCGCAGAGGTCGAGGTCCAGCGCCTCGTCCTCGGCCGCCCTGGCCAGCACCCCGTTGCGCAGGGCCAGGACGAAGATCGCCATCGTGTCCGCGTCGAACTCCCGGAACTCCCCGGCCCGCTGCCCCTCCCGCAGCAGGTCGGCCATGCGCCGGTGGTCCTCGTCCCGGCCCCGTACCGAGACGTGCGGTCGGACCTGCATCAACGCGACCGTGTGCGACCGGTGGGCCCGCATGAAACGCAGGTTCGCCACGAGGAACGCCCGCAGCTCGCCGGCGACCGTGTCCGAGCGGTCCAGGAAGCCCATGACGAAGTCCGCGTACCGCCGCAGTACCTCGGCGTAGACCTCGTCGACCAACTCCTGCTTGCCCTTGAAGTGGTACGAGATCAGCCCGGTGCTGCTCAGACCGGCGCGCGTCGCGATCTGCTTGAACGACGTGGCCGCGTAGCCCAGCTCGGCGACCGTCTCGATCGCCGCACCGACGATCTGCGCCCGCCTCGCCTGCTCCGTCACCGATTTTGCTCGCACGAGCAAAAGTTAGCACGGACGAGCAAGAAGTTCACCCGACACACCCCGTCGGAGTTCCGGCCTCCCGACCGACGATGGGGGTGTGAGCGATCCGCAAGCCCGTCCGGACCCGGCGTTCGCGCTGCTGGACGTCTACGACGCAGCGCTGCCGCAGGTGTACGGGTACCTGCTGGCGCGGTGCGGCAACAGGGCGCAGGCGGAGGAGCTGACGTCGGAGACGTTCCTGGCGGCGGTGCAGTCGGCACGCACCGGTGGCCCGGTGAGCCCGGCTTGGCTCATCGGGATCGCCCGGCACAAGCTGGTCGACCACTGGCGGCGACGGGAGCGCGAGGAGCGCGGACTGCGCCTCGCGCACACCGAGCCGGACGTCGAGGACCCGTGGGACGAGCACATAGACGCCATCCAGGCCCGCGACACCCTGGCCGGGTTGAGCCGGACGCACCGGTGCGTGTTGACGCTGCGGTACGTCGACGGCCTGCCCGTCCCCGAGGTGGCCGAGCTGATCGGGCGCACCGTCCACGCGACCGAGGCGCTGCTGGTGCGCGCTCGGGCCGCGTTCCGCCGGGCCTACCCGGGGGGCCGCCATGAGTGAGTTGCGGCCCGGCCAGGCGGCCGGCGCGGTGTGGACGGCGGTGGCCGGCGGGCGGTGCGGGAACTCCACGACCGGCGGGCGGCGTGGCCGAGCGGTGGCCGGCCGGCGTGGGGGATCGGCGAGCGGCGGGCGGTGCGGGAACTCCGCGACCGGTGGGCGGCGTGGCCGAGCGGCAGCCGGCCGGCGTGGGGAGTCGGCGAGTGGCCGGCAGCGCGGAGACTCGGCGACCGGTGGGCAGCGTGGTCGAGCGGCAGCCGGCCGGCGTGAGGGGTCGGCGAACGGCCGGCAGCGCGCGAAGTCGGCGGCCAGTTCGCGCCGTGGGCAGTCGGTGGGTGTCGGGGTCGGGTTCGGGTGGTTGGTCGGGGGTTGTGATGAGTGATCCGTTCGACGCCCTCTACCTGCCGCAGCGGCCCGTCGAGCCGGACGCCGGGTTCGCGGAGCGCCTGCGTGAGCGGCTGGAACGAATGGTTCTGTTGGGAGAGGACATGAGCACGACCGAAGCGGTGCGGACCGAGTACTCCGCTGTGACGCCCTACCTCGCGTTCCGGGACTCCCGGGCCGCGATCGAGTTCTACGTCGACGTGTTCGGCGCGGAGCGGCGGGGTGAGCCGATCGTGATGCCGGACGGGTCGGTCGGGCACGCCGAGATCGCCATCGGCGGCTCGGTGTTGATGCTGGCCGACGAATCGCCCGAGTACCACCACATCGCACCCTCCCACACGGGGGTGCGTCCGATGCACCAGGTGCGGGTGGACGACGTGGACGGCGTGGTCGAGCGCGCCCGGGAACGGGGTGCCGAGGTGTTGCGGCCGGCCGCCGACACCGGGCACGGGTACAGCGGGACCATCCTCGACCCCTTCGGGTACCGGTGGATGGTGGCTGCCCGGGCCGGGGCAGGGCCGAGCGGTGACGCACAGGGCGGTGGCACGCAGAGCGGTGGCGCGCAGGGCGGCCAGACCCCGAGCGGTGGGGAGAGGCTGCCCCACGGGCACGTCGGCTACCACACGTTGGTGGTGCCCGACGACGAAGCCGCCAAGCGGTTCTACGGGGCCGTGCTCGGGTGGACCTTCCCGCCCGGACGCGTCGAGCGCGGCTGGGGGATCGAGGGCGCGGGGCTGCCGATGTCGGGGCTCTGGGGCGGCCAGGGGTGGACCGGGTGGAAGCTCATGTACGCCGTGGACGACCTGGAAGCCGCGCTGGAACGGGTGCGCGAGCACGGTGGCACCACGCGCGAGCCCGAGGCGCAGCCCTACGGACTGGCCGCCGAATGCACGGATGACCAGGGGATCGAGTTCTGGCTGTGGCAACAGTGAGGAAGCGAGCGGCGAAGGCAGTGATCGAGTCATGGGTCCATGTTCGAACAGGTGTTCGAACATGGCAAGATCACTTTCGAGTGATTCGGGCTAGCCGAGGATCTGGCGGAGCTGGTCCAGCAGCTCCGCCCGGCTCGTGCAGCCCAACCGCTGCCGCATGCGGGCCATGTGGTGTTCGACGGTCTTCGCCGAGATGAACAGCCGGTCCCCGACCTGCTTGTACGTCAACCCGCCGACCACCAGCTCGGCGACCTCGCGCTCCCGGTCGCTGAGCTTGCCCGCGTCCACGGCCTCGGCCACCGGCTCGGCGGGCTTGCGCGCCGCGCCGACAGGCCGCCCCTGCAACAACCGCGCGCAGTCCAGCAACCGCACCATCGCCTGCCGGTCGGACGTCCTTATCGCCGCCTGACCGGCCAGCCGCGCCGCGTCCCACCACTGCCCCGCCGCGTGCAACCCGCGCGCGGCCGACTCCGCCTGGTCCGGATCGACCTTGCCCGCCAGCACGTCCAGCCAGCTCTCGGCGGCGGCGGAAACCAAAGCCCCGTAACGGCTCCGGTCGCGGAAGGACGCCAACGCGGCGGCGTGCTCCTCGGCCACCGACGTCTCCTCCGCGATGATCGCCGCGTGCAACCCCGCCCAGTGCAGCGGAACGGCCCACAGCGGCGGATCTCCCAACTGCCGCAACAGAGTCCGTGCCGCGGTCAGGTGCGGCGCCAAGCGGTGCTGGTCGCGCAGCCGGGCCGCCGCTGCGGCGAACTCGCCCAGCGGCAGGAACGTGTAGAGGTCCACGGGGTGTCGCAGCACGGCCTCGCACGCCTGGTCCCACGTCCGCTTCAACGCCGCCAGGTCGCTGTTGCGCCGCGCCACGCCGATCTCCAGCGCCACGGCGAAGATCCAGTCGCGCGGCTCCAACGGACGCCCGACCTTGCGCAGGAGCACCAACGCCTCCCTGGCCTGCGCCAGGTTCCCCTGCACCATCGCGATCCACGCCCGCAGCAACCGGTGCCGCACGTCCATCAGCACACCGCCGAGGGACGTCGCCACCGCGCGTTCCAGGACGGACTCCGCGACCGACAGCTCACCGCTCTGCATCGCCACCAACGCGGCCAGCGCGGCGGGCGTGTCCGGCAGCAGCACGGCCCGCCCAGCGGGTTCCAGCAACGCCGCCGCGCGCACCAAAGTGGACAGTGCCGCCGTCGCGCTCCCGGTGACCGACTCGACAACACCCTGCGCCATCAGGGAAGCACCACCGTCGAGCATGGTCGGTGGCGCGACCGGCAGCGCCCCGGACGGCAGCCGACCCGTGCCCACCTGCCCGACCACGGCGAACGCGGTGGACGTGGCGCTGGGCGACCACCGGTGCAGCTCGGTGCTGCGCGCCAACTGCCCCCGGTGCGCCAGGGCGATCGCGGCCACCTCGGCCGCCGCGCCCCGGTGCCCCTGGTCGCCGCCGGAGATCACCCGGTCGGCCAGCCGCAGCGCCGCGTCCAGGTCGCCGGCCATCGCCGACGCCGCCGCCTGCCGCACCGCGACCTCGGCGGACGGCGTCCCGACGGCCGCCAGCAGCCGCGCGGACAACGCCGGGTCGGTGGGCAGCGCCTCGCGGGCCGCCGCCTGGAACGCCGCTTCCACGGCCGGACCGCCGACCCCGGTGCCCAGCAGGGGTTTGACCAGGTCGAGCACGGGTCCGCCGGACCGCAGTTGCAGCTCGGCCAGCTTCTGCCGCACGGCGATCCGCCGGTCGGTGCGGCTCAGCGCCGCCACGGCCGCGCGGGCGACCGGCAGCAACGTCCCGTCCGGCGCGAGCAGCCCGGTGGCGCGGCCGGCCTCGATCACCTCGCCGACCGCGTCCACGTCCTTGCCCAGCAACGCGCTGAGCAGGTCCAACCGCAGCGCGGCACCGGCTTCGGCGGCGAGCAGGAACTTCTGCACGTCCGCGTCCAGCCAGTCGAGGTCGGCCCTGAAGGACGCAACCACCTCCGCGGTGATCTCCGGCGCGTTCAGACCGGCCAGTCGTGCCACGAAGCGCGGCACGCCACCCGTCTGGTGGTGCACGAAGTCCACCAAGGCGCGGCTCGATGCGGGCAGCACAGCCTTCACCTGCTCGCGGGTGAACGCTGACGGCATCAAAGGCGCGCGCACACGTCCCAACGACTCCGCCAACGCCGCCAAAGCGCGCGACCGGGGCCACGGCCGGTATGCGACGACGATCCGCGTGTCCCCTTGCTCCACCAGAGAACGCAACGACAACAGCTCGCTGTCACCCAACAGGTGGGCGTCGTCCACGATCGTGGCGTCGACGCCGGCGTCCCGGTAGGCGCGCTCGATCTCCCGCAGCACGGTGGTCTTGCCGTACCCGCCGGGCGCGAGGACACCGAGCCGCAGCACCGCCTCGGGCGCCGCGGCGATCCCGTCCAGCACGCTGCGGGCGTCCGCGTCCAACACCGGTCGTTCGGTAGTCATGCGCAGGCTCAACGGCCGTCCTCTGAGTGTTGTGCGTCGCGGGAACGGCGTCGTCCCCCGGTCACCGCGAGCCCCCGCACGACGCGCTTCACGGAGCGCCGTTCGGGCAGGTCCAGCGGGGTGATGTCGATCGGCGGGCGCGGCGGCGGAGCCGTGAAGTCGGTGTCGGGGACGTCCATGTCGCCCACGGGGAAGCGCAGCAGCGGGTCGTCGTCCCGGACCAGCACGGACGTCTCGATGGGTTCGTTGTCGTCGGGTCCGAGCAGCATGTGCCGCCCGGCGAGCGCGGCGCCCTTGACGGCGGTCGTCTCGGGAGCGGCCTCGAAGACCACTCGTCCGGGGAGCAGGGACGAGATCAGGGGGATGCGGGTGCTGCCGCCGACCAGCACGGTGGCCTCCAGCGGCGTGCCCCGGACGACCCGCTCGAACACCGACACGGCCTGCTCGACCGACGACCGGATCAGCTCGTCGAACTTCGCCCGGCTGAGCGGCACGTCCACTCGTCCGGACGGCAGGTGCACGGGGATGGCGGTCTCGAACGTGCCGGACAGCACGCGCTTGGCGGCCTCGCAGTCGCGCCGGAGCCGCCCGTAGAGGCCGCGGGTGCGCGGGTCCTGCGGGTCCAGCTCGGTGAACGCCCGGCCCAGCTCGGTGCGGACGTGCCCGAAGACGAGGTCGTCGAAGTCCGCGCCGGCGTCCTGGTCGGGGCTCTCGGCCCAGGCCACGACCTCGAACGGGCGGACCACGGCGGCGCCGAACGCGTGGCTGCCCAGGCTGAACACCCCGACCGGGCCGCGCGCGAACGAGTGACCGGCCGCGGCGGCGAGCGGTTCCGCGAGCAGGGTCACGTTGTCCAGGCCCATGACCCGCAGGGCCTGGTGCATCAGCCCTTTGTGGTGCACACCCCACCCGACCGGGTGACTGAGCACGATCCGTTCCGCCCGTTCGCCCTCCCGGGCGGCGACCTGGCCGGCCACCCAGCTGACCATGAGCGCGGTCAGCTCCTCGGCCGTGAACGGCTCGTCGCCCAGGACGACCGGCACGCCGTCGCCGACCCGCGCGGCGAAGCCGGTGGCGGTCCACCGGGGGTCGCCGGGCTCGCCCACCGCGAACGTCCCGTCGGCCGTGAGCTGCAGGGACGACGCCACGCCACCGCCCGGTCCGCCCAGGCCGACGACCTCCGGCTCGGCCCGTCCGGCGCCGCCGAGGCGGCACAGGGCGGCGGCGGTGCGGGTGGTGCCCACGTCGACCCCGAGGACGTACGGCAACTCACCAGCCTCCTCTTTCACCTGGTCGGGGTAGCGCTGGACGGTTCGTACACGGGCTACCAACGGGTCACAAGCGCATCCCCTAATCCCCTAGGGAGTGAACGAGAACCACCCCATCGTGGTTGCGGCATCTACTGGGAGTAATCCCCGATGGCTCCGAATCCCCCGGTCAATACCTTGATCGGCATGGCGGGACCCACCCCTGCCGGTCCACGCCTCCCCGCGACCTATCTAGCCAGGAGAATCCGATCATGGGCACCAGCCCCAACACGCTGCACGACTTCGTCCTCGACCTGCTGAGCAACCCGACCGCGCTGGCCGACTTCCAGGCCGACGCCGAGGGTGCCCTGGCCGCCGCGGGCCTGAGCGACATCAGCGCTCTGGACGTGCAGGAGGTCCTCCCGCTGGTCCTCGACTACGTGCCCGCCGGGAGCCTGCCCGCTCTCGACGGCGCGCTGCTCAACGAGCTGCCGCTGGACGCGACGGACGCCCTGGGCGCCATCGGCCAGCTGCAGGCCGTGGCCCAGCAGGTGGCCCTCTCGGGCGTGTCCGGCTCGTCCGACGTGAACCTGGCGGCGGCGGGCGCGCTGAGCGCCGACGCCAGTGGCCTGGAGGTCTTCGGCGGCATCTCCGGCTGGGGCCCGGTGGGCGACGTGGCGGGCTCGCTCGACGCGTCCCTGTCCGGCGACTTCTCCGCGGTGGGTGACGTGACCGGCACCCTGGACGGCACGCTCGCCACCGCGGGTGGGGTCACCGACCTGGCGACCGGCTCCCTGGACGGCGCCCTCGCCACCGCCGGCGGAGTCACCGGTGCGCTGCCGGCCGCGGAAGGCCTGACCAGCCCCGCGTTCGGCGCGGTCGACACGCTGCACGGCGTCGTCGACAGCTTCGGTGGCTTCGCCGGCAAGGTCGCCGGCAACGTGACCACGAACGTCGGCAACCTCGACGCCGGCGACCTGACCAAGGCCCTCAACGTCGACGGCGTGTCGGGCCTGGCCCACGGCGACGCCTCGCCGGAGCGCGTGGTCGACACCGTCGAGGACACCGCGGACGGCCTCATCGGCACCGCCGGCCTCGCCAGCACCGTCAACCACGTCGGCGCCGTCAACGCGCCGCTGCTGGGTGTCGGTCTGAACGACGTCCCGCTGATCGGCGGCGGCGACATCAGCGACGCGCTGTTCTGAGTCGCTGGTCAAGACTGATCCACTACCCCGGGGGCCGGTTCTGTCCAGTGGACAGGGCCGGCCCTCTCTTTCACCTCACCGGGTGAACACGGCACACTCTTCCGGGTGATGTCCGCACCCTGGCTCGACGTGCTCGACGACACGATCCGGTCCTGCGCCGCCCACAACCGGCCGGACCTGGCCGAACGGCTCCGCGAGAAGCGCGCCCGCCAGCTCGACCCGAAGCTGCGGGTGCTCGTCCTGGGCGAACCCAAGCAGGGCAAGAGCCAACTGGTGAACGCCCTGGTCAACGCCCCGGTGTGCGCGGTCGGCGACGACGTGACCACGACCGTGCCGACGTTCGTCCACCACGCCGAAACCCCCAACGCGGCCCTGGTCAGAACGATCGCGAACACCCCCACCGAACGCATCCCGGTGCCCATCGACCAGCTCGCCAGCCAGGTCAGCGCCGGGCACACCGGCGAACTGCTGCGCGCCGAGGTCGGCATCCCCCGCGCCCTGCTCACGTCGGGGCTTGTGCTCATCGACACACCGGGGGTGGGCGACCTGCGCCCCGCGCACACCGCGAGCACGTTCACCGCGCTCCTCCAAGCCGACGCCGTGCTGATGGTGTCCGACGCCACAGCCGAGCTGACCGCGTCCGAGCTGGAGCTGCTGCGCCAGGTCGTGGCGTCCTGCCCGAACGTCACCGTGGTCCTCACCAAGATCGACATCGCCGCGCAGTGGCGTCGCGTGCTGGAGCGCAACCGCACCCACCTGGCGCGCGCGGGCGTGGCGGCCAAGCTGATCCCGGTGTCGGCGGCCCTGCGGCTGCGCGCGGCGAAGACCGGCGACAAGGCGCTCAACGCCGAGTCCGGGTTCCCGGAGCTGCTGGAATGCGTGCAGCGCGACATCGTCGCCGCCGCCGACGTGCTGGCCCGCCGGTCCGTCGCGGTCGTCGCGGCGGGCGCGATCAAGCAGCTCGTCGCACCGGTGCGCGAGGAGCTGACCAACGACGGATCCAAGAGCACGCAGCACACCATCGCGGCGTTGAACGAGGCGCAGCGCCGCATCGACGAGCTGCGCCGCCGGTCCGCGCGCTGGCAGACCGTGCTGTCCGACGAGATGGCCGACCTGGTCTCCGACATCGAGTACGACCTGCGCGAACGGACCCGGCGGATCCTGCGCGAGGTGGACAAGACGTTCGAGACCGCCGACCCGGCGCTGGGCTGGGAGGAGTTCGAGCGGTGGCTGGAGGACAACCTCACCGAGGCCGCGACGCAGAACTTCACCTGGTTGATGGACCGCGCCGAGTGGGTGGCGGAGAAGGTCGCCCGCAGCTTCCCCGTGCGGCGCGACGACCTGCTGCCCGAGTCGATCTTCCCGGCCGACGTGCTGGACCGGGTGTCCAAGATGGACAAACCGACCATCGAGCGGTTCACCGTCGCGCAGAAGCTGTTCACCGGCCTGCGCGGCTCCTACGGCGGCGTGCTGATGTTCGGCCTGGTCACCAGCCTGGCCGGGATGCCGCTGATCAACGCGATCTCGTTGGGCGCGGGCGCGTTGTTCGGCGGGAAGTCCATCCTGGACGAATCCGACCAGCGGCTGAAGCGGCGGCAGGCCGCGGCGAAGGTGGCGGCGCAGCGGCACGTGGACGACTTCTTCATCAAGTTCAGCAAGGACTTCCGCGACGCGGCCCGGCACATCCAGCGCAGCCTGCGCAACCACTTCAGCACGTTGGCCGAGGAGTTGCAGGAGACGCTGCTGGAGTCGGCGCGCGGGGCGCGGCGGGCCGTGCAGGACGACACCACCGAACGCGAGCGCCGGGTCCGCGAGGCGCGCCACGAGCTGGACCGGCTCGTGCAGCTGTACCAACGGGTGCAGGCGCTGGCGGGCGGGCACACGCCGCCGTTGGGGATCAGCGCGTGACGCTCGTCGACGAGGTGTGGGCGCTGCTGGAGGACGCGCTCGCGGTGTACCGGGACAGCCCGCGCGCGGTCGCGTGGCTGCGCGGGCACCAGGCGCGGTTCGGCGAGCCGGTGCGGGTGGCGGTCGCGGGCGCGCCGCGGACGGGCAAGTCCACCGTGGTCAACGCGGTGATCGGCGAGGAGTTCGTGCCGACCGGGACGTTCACCTGGTACCGCGACGGCGCGCAGGCGCGGGCGACGGTGGGTCCGCACGAGGTGCCCGTGGTGCGGCGGGACGGGCGGGCGTTCATCGACGTGCCCGACGTGGACCGGGTGACCGTGGAGTGGCCGTCGCGGTCGCTGCGGGACCTGACGCTGATCGACACGCCCGGTGACGCGCCGGTCGAGCAGGTGTACGGCGAGGCCGACGCGGTGCTGTTCCTGACCAGGCACATGCACAGCACGGACCTGCGCTACCTCCAGACGGCGCACGACCACCCGGTGGCGCGGTCGGCGCCGGTGAACACGGTGCTGGTGCTGGCGCGGGCGGACGAGATCGGCGGCGGGCGGATCGACGCGCTGTCGTCGGCCAAGCAGATCGCGCGGCGGTACCGGCGGGAGGCGCAGGTCCGGCCGTTGTGCCAGAACGTGGTCGCGGTGGCCGGGCTGCTGGCGGTGGCGGCGCGGACGTTGCGGGCGGAGGAGTTCGCGGCGCTGGCGACGCTGGCGTCGTTGGCGCGCACGGAGTTGGAGGACTACCTGCTGTCCGCGGACCGGTTCGTGGGCGCGGACTTCCCGGTGCGGCTGGACCCGGCGGTGCGGCGCGGGTTGGTGGAGCGGTTCGGGATCTTCGGGGTGCGGCTGACCACCACGTTGATCCGGCAGGGGTTCGACACGCAGGTGAAACTGACCGGGCAGCTGGTGCAGCGCAGCGGGTTGGGCGAACTGCGGGAGTCGATCGGGCTGTACTTCGGCGAGCGCGCGGAGGTGCTGAAGGCGCGGTCGGCCTTGCTGGGGCTGGACGTGGTGCTGCGCAACGAGCCGCGGCCCGGTGCGGCCGGGTTGGCGGTGGCGGTGGAACGGGTCCTGGCGTCGGCGCACGACTTCCGGGAACTGCGGCTGCTGGCGGCGTTGCAGGGCGGGCGGGTGAAGCTGCCCGGGTTGGCCGACGAGGCGGCGCGGCTGGTCGGCGCGCTGGGCACGTCGCCGGTGGCGCGGCTGGGGATGGAGTACGAGCCGAGCGAGGTGGAGCTGCGGCACGCCGTGCTGGACACGTTGGGGCGGTGGCGCGAGCAGGCGGCGAGCCCCGCGCTGGACAACGGGCAGCGGCGGGCGGCGGCCGTGGTGGTGCGCAGCTGCGAGGGCATGCTGGCCGGGCTGGGTTGAGGCCGAGCGCCGGCCGGGCGAGGCTCGCGGCGGACCCCGGCGGTTCGAGCCAGGCCGGCCGAGCTGGTTGAGCTGGCGGGCTGGTCGGGCCGAGTTGGTCGGGCCGAGTTGGTCGGGCGCTGCTAGGCCGGGACGGGCTCAGTCTGGCTGCGCTTGGCGTGGCGGCCGATCGGGTCGGCGGTGCTGGGCGCGGCCTCCGGCCCCCGGTTTCCATTGTCCCAGGGAGGTATGACATTTCCGCCCGAGTGCCTCGGATTTGGGACGGGCTGGGCGTGGTTGTCGGGCCGGGTTGCGAAGGGCGGCGCGGCCGCCGGCCCCCGATGTCCATCGTCTCAGAGGGGTATCACAGGTAGGGGTCAGGCGAGGGCGTCGGCGACGGTGCGGACGGCGGCTGACGGGGTTCGGCGTGGGTCGGTGACCAGGTACAGCGTGGTGTCCGGGAGTTCTCGGACTCGGTGCAGGGTGCCGGCGTCGAGTTGTTCCGCCACCGCCACGCGCGGCAGGACGGACCAGCCCAGGCCGGCCATCACGCACGAGCGCACGGCTTCGATGCTGCCGAACCTGGTGATGTTCGGCGTCGCGGCCAGTTCGCGCACGAAGCGGTCCGTGTAGGAGCAGCCTTCCTCCAGCAGGAAGTAGCGCTCGTCCACCGGGACGCCGGGTGCGGCCACCAGTTCGATGGGTTCCACGCCGATGGCGTTGACCTTCAAGCCCGGCGCGGTGACCGCTTCCTCCAACACCAGGGCCAGGTCCAGGGCTCCGGTGCGGACGCCGGCGATGGCGGCGCGGGTGCCCACCGGGGCCAGGTGGACGGTGATGCCCGGCCAGCGCAGTGCCACGTCGGCTATCCGTTGTGGCAGGCGGTACGCGCAGACCGATTCCGGGGCACCGATCCGCACATCGCCTTCGACCTCGCTGCTCCCCCGGACGGCGTCGCGCAGGCGTTGTTCCGCCACCAGGACCTCTCGCGCGTGCTCCACCGCCCTGCGGCCGGCTTCGGTCAGGCGGGCGCCGCTCGGGAGTCGGTCGAACAGGCGGGCGCCCAGGTGCCGTTCCAGCGCCTTCACCTGGCTGGTCACCGTGGACTGCACCAGGTGCAGCTCCGCCGCGGTGGCGGTGAAGCTGCCGGTGCGGGCCAGCACCAGGAGGGTGCGGAGGAGGCGGGTGTCCATGTATCGACAATACCGATTGGCCTCATCGGTGAGAATCGTTGGATTCGATGGCCGCTGTGCCGCACCCTGGTGTCATGACCGACGTGCTCCGCTACAGCGCCTTCACCACCGACCCGGCCGGCGGGAACCCCGCGGGTGTCGTCCTCGACGCTACCGGGCTGTCCGCCGACGCGATGCTCGCGATCGCCGCCGAGGTCGGGTACTCGGAGACCGCCTTCGCCGTCCCGCGCGCCGAGGCGGGCGAGTTCGACGTCCGCTACTTCAGCCCGCTGGTCGAGGTCCCGTTCTGCGGGCACGCCACGGTCGCCACGGCGGTCGCGCTCGGCACCACCGGCACGCTGCGGTTCCACACCCCGGCCGGGCTGGTGGAGATCGAGGCGGGCAACGGCGTCGCGACCCTCACCAGCGTCCCGACGTCCTCCGCGCCGGCGCCCGAGGAGGACGTCGCCGCGGCGCTGGCGGCCCTGCGGTGGTCGCCCGCCGACCTCGACCCGCGCTACCCGGCGCACTGGGCGTTCGCCGGCGGACGCCACCTGGTGCTGGCGGCCGGGACCCGCGCCCGGCTCAAGGACCTCGACTACGACTTCGACGCCCTCGCCGACCTCCTGCGCGCCAACGACGCCCTCACCGCGCAACTGGTCTTCCAGCGCGAGGACGACGTGTTCGACGCCCGTGACCCGTTCCCGGTCGGCGGGGTCGTGGAGGACCCGGCCACGGGCGCGGCGGCGCTCGCGTTCGGCGGCTACCTGCGCACGCTGGGGATGGTGACCGCGCCGCGCACGATCACCATCCACCAGGGCGTGGACATGGGCCGGCCCAGCGAGCTGACCGTGGACGTCCGGCCCGACGACGCGCGGGTGCGGGTCACCGGCGCGGCCGTGCGGATCTAGGCGCGGTCCAGGACCACGACCGGGATCTCGCGGTCGGTCTTGCGCTGGTAGGACTCGTAGTCCGGCCACACCTCGTTCATCAGCGCCCACAGCTCGGCCCGCTCGTCCCCGGTGGACGTGCGGGCCGTCGCCGTGAACTCCTCGTCGCCCACGCGCACCCGCACGGTCGGTTCCGCGACCAGGTTCTTGTACCAAGCGGGGTGGTCCGGCGAGCCGCCGTAGGACGCCACCACCACGTAGGAGTCGCCGTAGGGCTGGTAGATCAGGGCGGTGCGCCGGGGCTGACCGGACTTCCGGCCGGTCGTGGTCAGCAGGAGGGTGTAGACCCCCGGCCGCCACTCGTGGCCCTTCTCGCCACCGGATTCGACGTATTCGCGGATGTGCTTGTTCACCCAGCCGACGGGGCTGTCCACTACTGCCATGCCCGGGACGCTACCCAGAACGCGGCGAGGCCGCCGGTCGCTACTCCGCAGTCACGACCGGCGGCCCGCAACGGGGTGGGGACGTCCGCCTCGCACCCCCTCGGCCACTCACCGGCTCCCGGGCGTCCCCCGGACCGCCGCCCGCGTAAACGGGGTCCGGATCGCTCGTCGGGACGGGAGGGCCACAGCTTCCTCGCGTCTGTTCCTAGTAGATCTGGCTGGCGCGACGCATGTCTTCCTCTCCACTTCACGGGGACTTCGCCAACTATGGCGGCAGTGAGGGGTGGCGGCTCATACAAAAGGGGGATAGAAGAGCGTTATGCCCGAGCTTGAGCTGCGCCACCTCCGCGCGGTCTGCGCGATCGCCGAAGAAGGCAGCCTCACCAAGGCCGCGACCAGACTGGGCCTGACCCAGCCGGCGATGAGCGCCCAACTGAGGACCGTGGAACGCATCGTGGGCGGTCGGCTCTTCGACCGCACACCGGGCGGCAGCGCGCCCACGGACCTGGGCAAACAGGTCGTGGGCACGGCGCGGCTGGTGCTGGACGAGGTCGAGCAGCTGGTCAGCCTGGCCAAGGAGCGGACCCGCGACCGGACGCCCGGACCGCTCATCGCAGGCGGCGTGCCCACGCTCTTCTTCGGCCACTTCGTGGAGGAGCTGCGCCGGACGATCCCGTGCTCGGAAGTCCGCACCGAGATCATGCCGGGCGGTTCGGACCTGTTGGAGCTGCTCGTCTCCGGCCAGGTGCACCTGGGCGTGCTGGACCGCTTCGAGGGCATGGAACGGCGGGAGCTGCGCGGCCTGGAGATCCGGCGGCTGATCAGCGAACCCCAGTTCGTCGCCCTGCCCGAGTGGGACCCGTTGGCCCAGCAGGACGAGGTGGAGCTGGGCCAGTTGGCCGACCGGGACTGGGTGACGCCGCCGGACGAGCTGGTCGGCAACCGGCTCCAGATGTTCAACGCGTGCGCGGAGGCGGGTTTCACGCCCCGGCTCACCCACCACGTCAACGAGGCGTCCACGGCCAGGGGCCTGGTCGCCAACGGCGCGGTGTCCTTCGCGCTGCCGCAGAGCCGCAGCGGCGACGGCATCGTGATCCGGCCGCTGAAGGGCGCGCCCCTGATGGTGGACCTGATGCTGGCCACCCGGCGCGAAGGGCCGGCGGCGGGGCGGGCGCACGACGTCTTCGCCTGCGCCGCCCGTGCCTACAAGGCCGTGCTGCCCCGCAACCCCGTCTACGCGAAGTGGTGGGAGGAGAACCCCGGGGCGCACGCCGAGATCGATGCGGCCCTGCTCGTGGCGGGCGACTAGGAAAGCGCCGCGCGCACCGCGTCCTCGACGGGCGTGGCCGCCCGCCCGATCAGCTTCTCCAGGTCCGGGCGGACCTCGGCCAGCGCGCCCGCGGCGATGCCGACCTCGATGTCGGCCAGCAGTTCGGCCACGAACGGCGGCAACCCGAAGCCCTCCAGGCCAGCGACCCGCTCCGCCTGGCTCACCCGCTGGTGGACGGTGCCGGCGAGGGCGGCCAGCTCGTCGAAGCTCCAGGCGCGCGGCCCGGTCAGCTCGTACACGGCGTTCTCGTGGCCCTCGGTGGCCAGCACGACGGCCGCCGCCAGGGCGAGGTCGTCGCGCGACGCGCTGGCGATGCGCCCGTCGCCGGCCGCCGTGACGACGGGGCCGTGGCCGAGCGTGCCGGTGTAGTTCTCGTGGTACATGCCGTTGCGCAGGAAGGTGAAGGTCAGCCCGGTCCCGCGGATCAGGTCCTCGGTCGCCTTGTGCACCTTCGCCAGGCCGAGCGGGGACGTGTCGGCGTCGGTGACCGACGTGTAGACGATGTGCCGCACGCCCGCGTCCACCGCCGCCGCCACGGCGTTGCGGTGCAGGCCGATGCGGACCTCGTCCGGGCCGTCGGCGGAGACCACCAACAGCTTGTCCACGCCCGCGAACGCCGACGCCAGGGTGTCCGGGCGGGCGAAGTCGCCGTGGCGGACCTCCACGGGCAGGTCGGCCCGGTCGGGGTTGCGGACGGACACGGCCAGGTCGGCCGCGGGGAGCCGGTCGAGGGCGTGCTGGACGATCAGGGAACCGAGGTGGCCGGTCGCGCCGGTGATCAACGTGGTCATGCCGGCAACGCTAGGAGTGACGCTAACTATTCGTAAGTACCCACCTTCAAGTGGGGTACTTACCAGACAGGAAGCGTGCAGGTAGAGTCACTGGAGTGGCGATCGAAGGTGACGTGTATGACCGCAACTGCCCCTCGCGGGTGATCGCGAACCACGCGACCGGGCAGTGGGGAAGCCTCGTGATGGGCAAGCTGCTCGACGGGACCAAGCGGTTCAGCGAACTGCGCCGCGAGGTCGCGGGCGTGAGCGAGAAGATGCTCGCCCAGACCCTCCAGGCGCTGGAGCGCGACGGGCTGGTGCACCGGGAGGTTCACCCGGTCATCCCACCGCACGTCGACTACTCGCTCACCCCGCTGGGTACTCAAGCGGCGGAACGGATCAGGGGTCTGTTCACGTGGATCGAGGACAACTTGCCGCACCTCTTGGCCGCGCAGGACGCCTACGACGCCCGACGCGCCGAGAACGTGTGACCGATCACGTTCAGACCTCGGATCTGAATCGCGACAAGTACGACAGAGAACGCCAGCAGATTCACTCGAACGGCCGTGATACATCGGGTGTTTTCTGCCAGCGAAAACCCAACACGACGTGAATTCCATGTGAGCTTTGCCAGAATGGGGTCATGACGCAGCCCTTCACGGACGATAGCCACCCGGCCGAGCCCTACCCGGGCGCTCGGCCGGGACACTGTTTCGTGCACGTCGACGGCGCGGGGTGGCCGGTCACACCGGACCCCGGCGCCGACTCCGGCTGGCGGGTCGCGCCGGACGGCCGGGACCTCGACGAGTGGCTCGCCGACCACGGCGAACCGCCGTTGGCGGGCCGGATGCCGGTGCTGGCCTACGGCTCCAACGCCAACCCGGCGAAGGTGACGTGGCTGCGCGAAGAACTCGGACTGACCGGCCCGGCGGTCGTGCTCCGAGCCCGCTGCGAGGGGTTCGCCGCCGTGTGGGCGGCCGGGCTGCGCGCCCGCGACGGGCAGCGCCCCGCGACCCTGGCCGCCGCGCCCGGCGTCGAGGAGGAGCACGCGGTGTGGCTCGCCACCGCCGACCAGCTGCGCGTGCTGGACCGCTGCGAGGGCCGGGGCCTGCGCTACCGGCTGGTGCGCGTGCACACCGGGCGCGTCACCCTGTTCGACGGCGCCGTGGTGGACTCCGTGCTCGCCTACACCGGCGCCGGCAAGCGGCGGATGCCGCTGCTCGTCAACGGGCGTCCGGTGCGCTGCGCGGACGTGGACCAGCGGAGGGCGTGGACCATGGGCGGACGGCCGGCGGACGGCGACGGCCTCGACGTGACCCCGGTGCACGGCGACCCCAGCCCGGACGACTGGCCGGACCGGCTGTTCGTCTACGGCACCCTCCAGCCCGGCATGAGCGCGTGGCGCCTGGTGGAGCCGTTCGTGACCGGCGACCCCGAGCCCGCGCGGCTGCCCGGCAGCCTGCACGACACCGGCGCGGGCTACCCGGCGCTGCGACCGGGCGACGGCCCCGGCGTCCCGGGGCACCTGCTGCGCCTGGAGAACCCCGAGGACGCGCTGCCGGTGCTGGACGAGTACGAGGGCGACGAGTACCGCCGCGTCCGGGTCACCATGCCCGACGGCCGGGTGTGCTGGACCTACCTGTGGACCTCCGCCGTGGACGGCATGCCGGTCCTGCCGCACGGCTGGGTCGAGAACCGTCCGTGATGCGCCCGATCCGGTGAATCTTTCCCCACCGCACCCAACCGTCCGGCGGCCGGGTACGTCCTCCTGGTAGGACCACGACCAGGAGGTGGACATGAGGCGACTCCTCGTGGGCTGCGGCGCCCTGGTGGCGCTGGCCGCGTGCGGCAGCCCGCAGCAGGCGGCCGACCAGCAGTCCCTGCCCCTCACCCCGTCCTCGACCAGCTCCGCCGCGCCCGTCCCGCCGACGTCCCCGACGACCGCGGCCACCCCCGCGGTCGCCCGGTGCTCCGCCGCGACGCTGAGCGGCAAGGTGGAGCCGACCGACGCGGGCGCGGGCAACCGGTACGGCAGGTTCGTCGTCACCAACACCGGCCAGGCGGTGTGCACGCTCAACGGCTACAGCGGCTTCCAACTCCAGGACGCGAGCGGCCGGCCGGTGCCCACCGACCTCCAGCGCACGCAGGACCCCGGGCCGTCACCGGTGGCGTTGCGCCCCGGCGCGAGCGCCGCGGCCAACCTGCACTGGAACGTCGTGCCCTCCGGTGACGAACCGGTGGACAAGCCGTGCCAGCCCGAGGCGTCCGCTGCCGCCGCCATCCCGCCCGACGAGACGCAGCCGATGAGCGTGGCGTGGGGCCTGGGGCCGGTGTGCGGCGGTGGGAAGATCGAGATCAGCGCGTTCTACGCTGCATAGGTGATCGAGTCCAACGTCCCCGGCCACGCCGGGGAGCTCGCGGTCCGGACCTGGCCCAACCTCGACGCCTCGTGGCTCGCCGTGCTGGTGCACGGCCACGGCGAGCACGGCGGGCGGTACGGGCACGTGGCCGACAGACTCGTCGCCGCGGGCGCGCTGGTCGTCGCCGCCGACCACGTCGGGCACGGCGGGTCCGAGGGCGAGCCGGTGCTGGTCACCGACTTCGACGGGCTGGTGGCCGACGTGGGCGCGGCGGTCAGCTCGGCCGCGTCCGACCTGCCGACCGTCCTGATCGGACACGGCCTGGGCGGTCTCGTCGCGACCCGGTACGCGCAGGCGAACCCGTTGGCCGCCTTGGTGTTGTCCGCGCCGCTGCTGGGCACCTGGCAGGGCGTGGACGTGCTGTCCCTGCCCGAGGTCCCGGACACGCCGGTGGACCCGGACCTGCTGTCGCGCGACCCGGAGGTCGGCAAGCAGTACGCCGCCGACCCCCTGGTCTGGCACGGTCCGTTCAAGCGGGCCACGCTGGAGGCCGTGGAACGCGGGCTGGACGAGGTGAACTACGGCCCCACCCTGGAGCACCTGCCGACGCTGTGGCTGCACGGCGACGACGACGAGCTGGTGCCCCTGGCCGACACCCGCACCGGCACCGACCGCGTGCGGGGCCTGCTGTTCGAGGAGCGCATCTACCCCGGAGCCCGGCACGAGCTGTTCAACGAGACCAACCGCGACGAGGTGCTGGACGACGTGGTCGCGTTCGTCCAGCGGGTGCTTCACCAGAGCTGATCGGTGGGGCGCACCAGGATCTCGTTCACCGACACGTGCTCGGGCTGGGTGACGGCGTAGCGGACGGCTGCGGCGATGTCGTCGGCCTGGAGCTGGCGCATGCCGGTGATCCGGTCCTCCAGCGCGTTCTTGGCGTTCGCGTCGGTGATGTGCTCGCGCAGCTCGGTCTCCACCACGCCCGGCTCGACCACGACGACGCGGACGCCGTCCCCGGCGACCTCCTGGCGCAGCGACTCGCTGAACGCGTTGAGGCCGAACTTGGTGGCCGCGTAGACGGCGGCGGTCGGGCGCGCGCCCCGGCCGGCGGTCGAGGAGATCTGGACGATCGATCCCCGGCGCTCGACCAGGTGCGGCAGGGCGGCGTGGGTGAGGTACATGACGCCGAGGAGATTTGTCGACACCATCCGCCGCCAGTCCTCGGTGTCCGCGCCCAGGACGTTGCCGAGCAGCATGACGCCGGCGTTGTTGACCAGCACGTCCAGGCCGCCGAACACCTCGACGGCCCGCTCGACGGCGGCCCGGCAGGCGGCCTCGTCGGTCACGTCCAGCTCCAGGGCCAGCACCTTGACCCCCTCCTCGGCCAACCGCGCCTCCACCGCGGCCAACCGCTCCACCCGCCGCGCGGCGATGACCACGGACGCCCCGGCCCGCCCGAGCGCGACCGCCGTCGCCTCGCCGATCCCGGAGGACGCCCCCGTCACCAACGCGACCTTGCCCTGAAGGTTGTTCGTCATGCCCATAGCAAATCGGCTGGAGCGCGCTCCAGGTCAAGTTCGGCCATCGGCACTTCGGTGGGTGCGGCCGAACGGGCGGCGTGCGGGCGTCCGCGCGGTTCGTGGACAATTCGTGCTGCGATGGTGGGCGAAGACCTGGAGCTGCTGATCACCGTGGTGGTCGCGGCCGATGACGAGCGGCAGGCGCGGACCGCCTGCGCCGGGCTGCTGCGGCGGGTCGGCGGGCGGGTCGTCGGCGCCGGGGACTGCTCCGACGAGGAGCCCGGGTGCTGGTCGGTGACGGTGTCGCTGGTCAGCGGCGAGCGGGCCACGCAGAACGTCGCCGGCGCGCTCGCCCGGGCGGTGCGGACGTTCGTGCGCTCGCTCGGGGACGACTTCCCCACGCCGCGCGTCGCGTGCGAGCCGCCCACCGCGTGGACCGTGCTGGAGGACCAGCCCCTGCTCGACGGGCTCGTGCCGGGCGCGGAACGGCTGCTGATCGAGGCCTGGGCCGGCGGGGACCCGCAACGCCGCCCAGAACCGGAGCAACCAGAACCGGAGCAACCCGAACCCGGGCGACCAGAACCCGGGCAAGCGGAAACCGAGCAATCCGCGAGAACCGCCGAAACCGCGAAAAACGGGGTCGATGCGCCGGTTGCCGATGTTGAACCGCCGGTTGGCGGGGGTACCCGGCTGCTGTTGCGGGTCGATGTCGCCGCCGACCGGTCGGCCGGGGCCGAATGGCAGGCGCGGGCGGTAGCGAGTCGGGTCGTGCGGAGTGGCAAGATCACCCGAGTGGCTCCACATGGGCACGTACTCAGCGTGCACGTCGATCTCGGGTCGAGTGTCGATTCGCCCACGGTCGCGCTACTGGACGCGGTCTCGTCGCTGGGCCGAACGGGGTGGACGCCCGTGGAGTGGTCGGGCGAGTCGGCGGTAACGCGCTGGTCAGCGGCACCCGTCCCGAGCAGTGGGATCACGGCGATGGAACTGTCCGCGACACCGGCCTCGGCATTCGTGTGGACGGCGCCCGACTGAGATCAACAACGCTAATCCGATCGAGTGGGTTTCCGATGCCACCCGGTCAGCCGATCTTGCTTGTGAATCGTGAAACTTTCGGTACTACTTTCAACTATAGGAACTCCAGCGTTGTGGGAGGGGTCGGGACCGACATGGCCAGCATCGAAGAGGTCCGCGCCGCGATCGCCCAGGCCGTCGACAAGGCGGGGCAGAGCGCCCAAGCCCTGCAACAGGCCGCCGACCTGGCCGAGGACGCGCAGGCACTGCTGAGCACCGCCACCCAGGGCAGCGCCCAGGCCGACGTCGAGCAGGCCAACAGCCAGTTCGCGGAGGTCGTCAGCGGCGTCACCGACCTGCAGAAGTTCCTGGCCGCCGGCATCTCGCAGGCCGAGAACATCAACTCCCGGCTCTGAGCGTGCGGGCCGTGACGTGACGTCGGTCGCCGAGGTGCGGCTCGCGCTCGAACAGAGCTGCGAGCTGCTGCGTGACGCCTATCGCAGTGTCCGCGAGGCGCAGAGCGCGTTGGACGAGGCGATGGACATCCTCACCGAGGCGGGCGCGAACCACCCGGAACCGCTGGTGCCCGCCGGGTTCGCCAAGGCGCGGGAGAAGTTCGCCGACGAGCTGGACCTCATCGTCCGCAGCCTGGACCTGGTCCAGCGCCTGGCCGTGGAGCTGTGACGTGAGCAGGCGCGACGAGCGGCGGCGGAAGGTCGAGGGCTCCTTCGAGGAGTTCCGGGACGCGGTCGCCGCCGCGCTGGGCAACGCCTCGCGCGAGCTGCGGCAACTGGTGGACGAGCGCGCCCGGGACATGTTCGAGGTGATGCTGCGCGGCGAGGGCGTCGACCGCGCGCTGGCCGACCCGGTGCTGGCGAAGGCGTTGGAGAACAAGGCCTTCGAGCAGCAACTGGCGCAGGCGCTGATCGACCGGGTGAACGCGTTCCGGGAGTGGTCCGAGCGCGGGCCCGACCAGTTGACCGCGCTGGTCAACGCGGTCGCGCCCGGACCGGCGTCGTGGCCGCCGGAGTCCTGGCTGGGCACGCCCGGCACGGCCGACGGCAGCGAGGGCGTGCCCGAGCTGTGGCGCATCGGCACCGGCGTGGTGCGCGGCGCGCCCGAACCGCGGTCGTTCCCGGTGGCGGTGCCGCTGCTGGACCACTCGCACCTGCACGTGGCCTCCACGCCGGACAGCCGGTCCGCGGCGGACGCGCTGGTGGAGAACCTGTTGCTGCGCCTGGTCAGCCACTTCCAGCCGGGCCTGGTGCACATCCACGTGTGGGACGTCAACCAGCTCACCGGCTCGCTGCCCGGCCTGTACCCGCTGACCCGCGCGGGCCTGCTCACCGTGCACGACCCGGCCCGCCCGCAGGAGCTGCTGGACGAGCTGTCCGACCACATCCGCCGCGTGCACACCGGCGTGCTGGTCGAGGGCCACCAGTCGGTGCGGTCGGTCGGCGGGCGGCGCACCGAGCCGTGGCGGGTGGCCGTGCTGTTCGGCAACCGCCAGGTGCTCAAGGAGGAGCACCAGCAACAGCTGCAACGGGTGGCGCGCAACGGGTTGGCGTGCGGCGTGCAGCTGATCATCGTGGACATCCCGGTGACGGTGAACTCGCCGATCGAGACCGTGACCATCCACCCCGACCAGACCGCCACCTGCACGATGACCGGCAAGAACGTCGTGGTCACGCTGGACCCGCCGTGCTCCCGCACCGCCGTGCCCCGCGCGTGCGCGGCCATCGCGGACAAGCGCGAAGAGCGCCGGATGCGGCTGAGCACGTTCCAGGACCTGCTGCCCGAGCGGTTCTGGCAGGAGAGCTCCGCGTCCGGGGTGGTCGCCCCGGTCGGCTACCACGAGGGCGAGCCGGTGCACGTGGCGCTGGGCGACACCTCGCCGCACGCCCTGATCGGCGGGCCGAGCGGGTCGGGCAAGACCAACTTCCTCTACGCGATGCTCGGCAGCCTCGCCGCCCGCTACCACCCGGACGAGCTGGAGCTGTACCTCCTGGACTTCAAGGAGGGCGTGTCGTTCGCGCAGTTCGCGCCGGGCCGCAAGGACCCGACGTGGCTGCCGCACGCGCGGCTGGTCGGCGTGAACGTCAACACCGACCGCGAGTTCGGCGTGGCGCTGCTGAAGTTCCTGGCCGACGAGATGCGCAGGCGGGCCGACGCGGCCAAGCAGCACGAGGTCACCAAGCTGGAGCAGCTGCGCGAGGAGGACCCGGAGGGCCGGTGGCCGCGGATCGTCGCGGTGATCGACGAGTTCCAGTACCTGTTCGGCGAGCGCGACAACGTCACCGCGCAAGCCACCCAGCTGCTGGAGGACGTCGCGCGGCGCGGCCGGTCGCAGGGCATCCACCTGGTGCTGTCCAGCCAGGACGTGTCCGGCATCGAGGGGTTCTGGGGCAAGTCGGCGATCTTCGAGCAGTTCACCGTGCGGATCGCGCTGCCCAAGGCGCGCCGGGTGCTGGCCGAGCCCGCCAACGACGCCGCCGTGGAGCTGCCGCGCTGGCACGCCGTGGTCAACCACGAGTCCGGGGTCCGGCCCGGCAACGAGATCGCGCGCATCCCGGACACCACGAGCAAGGGCACGTTCGACGTGCTGCAGGCCGAACTGCACCGCCGCCGCCCGCCGGAGCTGGACGAGCCGATCCTGTTCGACGGCAGCAAGGTGCCCGCGTTGCAGTCGCTGCCGGACTTCCAGTCGCTGCGCACCGGCGACGCGAACCCGACCGTGCTGCTCGGCCAGGTGATCGACGTGGCGGGCAGTGCGGCGAAGGTGCGGTTCCCGCGCACCCCCGGGCGCAACATCGCGGTCATCGGCTCGCTGCCCGAGGACGCGGCGGGCGTGCTCGGCGGCGCGGCGCTGTCGTTGGCCCGCCAGCGGGAGCCCGGCGAGGCGCAGTTCAGCCTGGCGTGCCTGGCCGAGGACGCGTGGCCGTACGCGGAGAAGCTGTGCAAGCAGCTGCAGAACGCGGGCCACTCGGCCGACCTGTTCGGCCTGGAGGGCATCCGGGCGCTGCTGGACTCGACCGCGGCCCGCCTCACGGCGTCGGTGACCGGCGAGACCGGTGCGCCGCTGCCGCCCCACTACCTGGTGGTGTACGCGGTGGACGCCGCGCACACCCTGCTGGAGAACAAGGATCCCACCACTCGAACGTCCGGAGTGGACAGTCTGCGCACCGTGCTCAAGCACGGCCCGGAGAACCGCACCCACCTGCTCGGGTGGTGGCGGGGCGTGCAGCGGCTGAAGAACAGCCTGCCGCCGGGCCAGTACGACGACATCGGCGCGTGGCTCGCGTTCGACGTGCAGGGCAAGGAGTTGATCTCGTTCGGTCCGGAGCAGGTCATGTCGTGGTCCCCGCGACCGCACCGCTGCCTGTTCTTCGACCGCTTCGAGCACTCCCGACCGCAGGTGGTCATTCCGTTCGACACCGGGGAGGAATCATGATCAGCCACGCCTCTGTCGTGCCCGCGCAACGCAGTGGGGACGTCGTGCCGGAGGTGGAGGCGGTCTCCGCGGTCGAGCGGTACAGGGAGATCGTGGCGCTGGCGGACGAGTCGGTGCAGCGCATGCGCGAGGTGGACCACCAGCGGGTGAAGGAGGCGCTGGACCGGCTCGTGGCGTCCCAGGACCGCATGGCGGAGGCCGTGGAGCAGGAGATGCTGACCCGCGTCGGCGTGACCCTGCTGTGGGAGGCGGCGCTGGACGCGCTGTGGGACGAGCGCTGGCTGACCATGAAGCCCCTGCCCAACCCGGACGAGTCCGTCCCCCCGCGCCCGCAGGAGCACTACAACGGCATGATGGAACTGGCCCACCAACGCCTGGAGGACTCCCTCCAGAAGCGCACGCTGTTCCGCAAGGGCTCCTAGGCCAGGACCGCCACCACCTCCAGCGCGAAGAACGCGAACACCGCCGCCGTGATGCCGAGCACGGCGTAGAGGATCGTGTTCTTGGCGCTGGTGACGCTGCCCTGGTCGCCGGCGGACACCACGTACCGCAGCCCGCCCACCACCAGCATCAGCACCGACACCGCGGCCACCACGAACGACAGGGTGGTCAGGAACGGCAGCAGCGCGCCGTCGCCGTCGCCGAACCGCTCCGCGACGCCCTCGGACACCCGCACGGCGAAGACCCACACGGCGACGAGCAACCCGAGCAGCAATCCGAGCGGCAACAGCCCCAGCACCGCGGTGACCACCCGACGCGCCACGACCCGGGCGCTCCGCACCCGGCCGGCCATCCACCCGACCGGCTTCCGGGTCATCGTCACGAGCACGTCGACCACCGAGGCGGCCACGGTGGGCAGGACGATGAACATGGCCGCGACGAGCTTCGTGACCCGCCCGGGGTAGTTCTCGATCTCCTTCTCCCACGCCTCCTCGCGCGCCCGGACCACCTGGGCGTCCGCCGCACGCCACCGGGCGGCGAACCCGACCAGCCCTTCCTGCAACCACGTCGAGAGTTGCATGAACTCCTCCACGAACAGGCCGGCCACGAACCCGGAGACGAAGTTGTCGCCGCCCGTCACCCACACCAACCCGCCGATGACCGAGCCGATCAACAGCCCCCTGAGCAGCCGCCGCAGTCGCTCACGCATGTCCGTGCCCCCGCTCGGCGCCGAAGCAGTAGAGGTGGGCGTACGGGAGGCTGCGGCACGCCGTCCGGTCGGGCACGGGCAACGGGTGGCGGCGGTAGTCGCCGAACCGGACCGACACGAGGTCCCGCCGGGACCACAGCACGACTTTGGACACCGCCCACAACACGGGGTTGACCTCGTAACCGATGCCGCGGACGCCCCGCGCCGCCGCGGCGCGCAGGAACCGGCCGTCACCGCACCCCGGTTCGACGACGGTCTGGCCGCGCTTGACCCCCGAGCGGTCGAGCAGCTCTTCGCGGTGGCGGCTCAGGGTGGGCAGGTAGGGCGCGCCGAGGTACACGGGCACGGCGAAGCACGACGCCACCAACGCCACCGCCGCCCAAGCCCACGGACCCATGCCCACCACCAAGACGTCTGACGGACGACGGTCGCAGGCGCGGGTCGAGCGGTCAACCGGGACTTGCTAGAAGGTCCAGCTCAGCGACACCGTGGCCGCGGTGTCGGCGCGGGTGCGGGCGTAGGTGGCCAGGGCCGCGGTGTTGTCGGGTTCGGTGGCGGTGAACGCGCCGTAGCAGCCGCGTTGCCTCGCCAGTGCCAACAGCGCCTCGACCAGGGCCGTGCCGATGCCCCGGCGCTGGAAGTCCTCGTCCACGCCCAGCTCGTACAGGAACATCTCGGTGCCCTTGTCCGGGTGGGTGGTCTCCACGCCGGACACGAAGCCCGCGGGCTCGTCGCCCACGTACGCGATGAGCAGGTGGTGGCGGTCGTCCGCCAGGAACGCCCTGGTCGCGTCGGCCTTTGGCGGGTCGTCGAAGAGGTGTGCGGCGGCCATCACGTCGTCGTGGGAGGTCACCCGCCGGATCTGCATGCGGGCGAGGGTAGTGCTCGACCATGATGCGGTCATGCGTGTTTTGCACACCCCGGACGAGGTCGCGGCGGCGAACCCGGACCCGCTCGTCCGGTGGGCCGCCCAGGGCCTGCTCCCCGGCCGCGGCGGTGCGGCCTGGGCGCACGGTGGCGCGGTGGCCGTCCACGCCCCCGGCCTGAACCGGCACGACCGGCTCGTGCTCGCCGGCCCCGCCGACGACGTCGCGGCCCTCCTCGACGCCCACCACCGCCCCGGCCGGGCCGCCCTGGTGACCGCGGAGACCGCCGCCGCGCTGCCCCGGTTCCCGGCGAAGGCCACCTTCGGCTGGATGGAACGCACCGGCACGCTCGCCCCGCCCGGCGGCGTCCGCTGGCTGCGCGAGGACGAGTGGGACGACGTCGAGGCGCTGCTGCGCAAGGCCAGCCCGAACTCGTACGTGTGGCCGCACGAGCCCGGACCGCGCCGGTGGGCGGGCATCCACGACGGCGCGACGCTGGTCGCGGTGGCGGCGGACGCGTGGTCCGCGCCGGGCATCGGCTTCCTCGCGGGCGTGGCCACCCACCCCGACCACCGGGGCCTGGGCCTGTCCACGCGGATCTGCGCGTTCGTCGCGGGCACCCTGCTGGCCGACCACGGCGAGTGCGCCCTGATGGTGGACGCCGCCAACGCGCCCGCGATCAGGGTCTACCACCGCCTGGGCTTCACCTACCGGGCAGTGACGGCGCTCAAAGACCCGGCCTGACGGGAACACGCGGGCGTCCCCCCGCGGTTGCACCGGTCATGATCGTGCCCAGCACCGCGCAGGAGATCCGCTTGGCGTCCCGCCCGAAGGGCTTCCCGACGCCGGAGAACTTCGAACTGGCCGAGGTGGAGGTCCCCACCCCCGGCGACGGCCAACTCCTGGTCCGCAACGCCGTGATGAGTGTGGACCCGTACATGCGGGGTCGGATGAACGACGCCAAGAGCTACGTCCCGCCGTTCGAGCTGGGCAAACCGCTGGACGGCGGCGCGGTCGGCGAGGTCGTCGCCTCCAACGCCGAGGGCTTCGCGGTGGGCGACACCGTGCTGCACGGCCTGGGGTGGCGCGAGTACGCCCTGCTGGACGCCGCGCACGCCACCAAGGTGGACCCGACCGCCGCTCCGCTCGGGGCGTACCTGGGTGTGCTGGGGATGCCGGGCATGACGGCGTACGCGGGCCTGGTGGACGTCGCGGCGTTCAAGGAGGGCGACGTCGTCTTCGTGTCCGGCGCGGCCGGGGCGGTCGGCCAGGTGGCCGGCCAGATCGCCCGCCTGAAGGGCGCGAGCCGGGTCGTCGGCAGCGCCGGCACCGACGCGAAGGTGGAGTACCTGGTCGAGGAACTGGGCTTCGACGCGGCCTTCAACTACCGCAACGGCCCGATCCGCGAACAACTGGCCAAGGCCGCGCCGGACGGCATCGACGTGTACTTCGACAACGTCGGCGGTGACCACCTGGAGGCGGCGCTGGACGCGTTCAACCTCTACGGCCGGGCCGCGCTGTGCGGGGCGATCTCGGTCTACAACGACACCGAGCCCCAGCCGGGCCCGCGCAACCTGTTCCTGGCGGTGGGGAAGCGGCTGACGCTGCGCGGCTACCTGGTGGCGGACCACGCGCACCTGCGCGAGCAGTTCGTGCGCGAGGTCGGCGGCTGGGTGGCGTCGGGTGAACTGAAGTACGACGAAACCATCACCGAGGGCGGCGTGGCAAAGGCCCCGGAAGCTTTCCTGGGCATGCTGCGCGGCGAAAACCTAGGCAAGGCCCTAGTCACCTTCTAACCCCCGGACCACACCCCCGCACCACTCCCACCCCCGCACCACTCCCGCGCGCAGCGCGAACCGCTTTTCGCCGCGCTGCAAGCCCACGGGAAGGGCCTCGGTCTCCCTCCGTACGGCCTGGGCGCAGCCCAACCACAGATCGCCGGGGTCGGCCTGAAAAAGTTTCGCGAGGAACGAGCGAAAGTTTTTTGAACGACCCCGGCGATCTGTGGTTGCCTCCGGCAGGCCGTGCGGAGGGAGACCGACGCCCTTCCCCTCCGGGGGCCTGCCGCGCGGCGAGCGCCGCTTTTGATCTTGAAAGCGCGAAGCGCGATCACCAAGGCAGGAGCTCAGACGAGCTGACCTTCCGCCGCCACAACCCGCCCCGCATGCACCACAAGAGTCCGCGGCGCACGATCCATAACCGCCGCCGTAACCGTATCCCCAGGCACCACGACAAGATCAGCCGGCGCACCCTCCACCAACCCCAACGTCCGACCCACGACCGCCGCCCCACCCCGAGTGGCGATGTCCACGCACATCTCGATCAAAGCATCAGGCCGGAACCCGTTGCGGTAAGCCAGTTGCCACGTCCGGTCGAGCATGTCGCCGTTGCCATAGGGGGACCAGTAGTCGCGGATGCCGTCCTGACCCAACCCCACCCGCACGCCCGACCACCGCAACTGCCGCAACGGCAGGGGATCGCGCACACCCGGAGCCACGGTCGTCACCGCAACGTCATGCTCCGCCAACAGGTCCACCAACTCGCGCTGCCGCTCACCATCCACAGTGGACAGCGCAAAAGCGTGGCTGATCGTCACCTTCCCGCGCATGTCCAACGCCGCCACCCGCTCGCAGATCAACTCGATCTGGAACGCGCCCAACGACCCGGCGTCGTGCAGGTGCACGTCCACCCCCCGCTGGTGCTTCTCCGCCAACCCGAACACGACGTCCAGGTGCTTCACCGGATCACGGTCGTACCCCGCCGGGTCCAAGCCGCCGACCAGGTCGGCACCCGCCCGCAACGCCGCGTCCAGCAACTCCGCGGTGCCCTTCTCCCGCAGGATGCCGCACTGCGGAAACGCCACCACCTCCACGAAAGCCCGTGAAGCGTGCGCCTCCCGAGCCGCCAGGACGCCCTCCAGCTTGGCCAACCCCGAGTCGACGTCCACCTGGGCGTGGCTGCGCACCACCGTCGCGCCGCCGGCGATGGTCCGGCCCAGGGTGTGGGTGGCCCGTTCGGACACCGACCGCTCGGCGGTGCGCCAGTTCCGGCGGTCGTTCTCGATCAGGTCGGCCAGGCCGCCGCCCGCGCTGTGCGGGCGGAACGGCAGGCCGAGGCGCGTGGAGTCGAGGTGGGCGTGGGCGTCGGTGAAGGCGGGCAGCAGGACGCCGCCGCCACCGTCCACCTCGGGCACGCCCGGCGGGGCGGCCAGCCCCGGCCCGAACGCCTCGATCAGTCCACTTGAGCAGAGAACGTCGACCGCGGGCACGTCAAGGCTGTTGGGCCACGGCCGCACGGAACGGATCAGCAGGTCACCGGTCACCCACCCGAAACTATCCCGCCGGGGATGAGCTTGCCAGGGTTGAGCACGCCCGTGGGATCCAGTGTCCGCTTGACGGACGCCAGCACCGCCACGCCCAGCGCCCCGATCTCCGCCTCCAGGTACGGGGCGTGGTCGGTGCCCACCGCGTGGTGGTGGCTGATCGTGCCGACGCCGCTGATCGCCTCGCCCGCCGCGGCCTTGGCCACCTGCCACTGCCCGACCGGGTCGTCGGCGTCCCGCGCGGCGAGGACGGTGAAGTACAGGGACGCGCCGGTCTCGTAGGCGTGCGAGATGTGGCACATCACGATGCACTCGCCCAACGCGTCCCGCAGCGCCTCGCGCACCGACTCCCGCAACTGCGAGACCCGGGACCAGTGCGTCGCCGTCTCCAACGTCTCGACGCACACCCCGACCTCCATCAACGCGTCGCGTTGGCGCGGCCCGTTGAACCGGCCGTGCCGCCACGCCTCGCCGAGCAGCTTGCCCAGCGACACCGCCCGCAGCCCGCGCACCGTCTCCCGGCGACGCCGCTTGACCTCCGCCTCGGACGCCCCGTGCCAGCCCAGGACCAGCAGGCACGGCTCCTTGAGCCCGCGCCCGCGCAGGTAGCCCTTCAACGCCGCGGTCTTCCAGCCGCCGGCCAGCGACAGCGACACCTCGGTCTCGTCCACATCGGACAGCCGGGTCACGTCGGCGAGCACCCGGCGCTGCGCGAGCCGTCGCACCGCCGACGCGCCGCGCTCCCAGCCGTCCACCACGAAACCCTCGTAGCGCTCGACCACCGGCCGCGGCCGGACCCGCACGGACACCTCGGTGAGCACGCCGAACGCGCCCTCGCTGCCGATCACGAGCTGCTTGAGGTCGGGTCCGGCGGCCGACGCGGGCGCCGCGCCCAGCCGCCACTCCCCGACCGGCGTGGCCAGCCGCACGCCCTCGACCATGTCCTCGAACCGGCCGTAACCCGACGACGCCTGCCCGGCGGACCGGGTCGCGGCGAACCCGCCGATGGTGGCCCGCTCGTAGGACTGCGGCACGTGCCCGATGGTGAAGCCGTGCGGCGCGAGCAGGCGTTCGGCCTCGGGCGCGGGCAGGCCGGCCTGGAGCACCGCGATGCGCGACACCGGGTCCACGGACACGAGCTTGTCCAGGCGCACCAGGTCCAACGCGATCACCGACGCCTTGTCCCCGCGCACCGCCGCCACGCCGCCGACCACGGACGTGCCGCCGCCGAACGGCACCACGGCCACGTCGTGCTCGGCGCACACGCGCAGCACCTCGGTCACCTGCTCCGGGGTCGCGGGCAGCACCACGGCGTCGGGCACGGCCAGGTCGCCGTCCCCGCGCTGCCGCAGGAGGTCCAGGTAGGACAGGCCGCCGGCGCGGCCCAGCCGGGAGTCGCGATCGACCCGCACGAAGCCGGGCCCGACGACGGCGTCCAGCGCCGCCCGGGCGTCCGCCGCGAGGGTGGACCCGGGCACCTCGGGCGCGCGGGCGGGGGTCCGCACGTCGCCGAGTCCCGTGCGCTGCCGGAGCAGCTTGAGTGCGTGCGGCGGCAGCTCGGCCGTCGAGGGGGTCCACCTGCCCCGGAGGGTGTGGTCGATGCGCTCGGTCACCGCTACAGTGTGACACATGACGTCCCAACGTCACAGTGATGACGCACTCCTCGACGCGGCCCGCGACTGCGTGGTCGAGGTCGGTGTCCGCCGCACCACGCTGACGGACATCGCCAAGCGCGCCGGCGTGAGCCGGATGACCCTCTACCGCCGGTTCCCGGACGTCCGCACGCTGGTGCGCGCCCTGATGACCAGGGAGTTCACCGCCCTGCTGGCGCGCATCGAGGACCCGGGCGGCACCGCGCGGGAGCGCCTGGTCGGCCGGGCCATCGCGGGCATCCGCCTGCTGGCCGCCGACCCGCTGATGCGCCGCGTCCTGGACCTGGACGCCGAGCTGATGCTGCCCTACCTCGTGCAGCGCCTGGGCAGCACGCAACGCTTGATCGAGGCGTTCCTGCTCGGCGAGGTCGAGGCCGGCCACGCCGACGGCTCGATCCGCCCCGGCGACCCGCACGCCCAGGCCCGCCTGGTGCTGCTCACCACCCAGTCGATGGTGCTGTCGGTCCGCCCGGCCACCACCGACCTGGACTTCGACGCCCTGCTGGCCGAACTGGCCACCTTCCTGAACGCGGCCCTGTCGTGAACACCTCGCTCAACGCCGCCCGCCGCCGCCGCGACCTCACCGAGGTGGCCGAGAAGACCGTGGACCTGCTCGTGGTCGGCGGTGGCGTCACCGGTGCCGGCGTCGCCCTGGACGCCGCGTCCCGCGGCCTCGACGTGTGCCTGGTCGAGGCCCACGACCTGGCGTTCGGCACCTCCCGGTGGTCCAGCAAGCTCGTGCACGGCGGCCTGCGCTACCTGGCCCAGGGCGAGGTCGGCCTGGCCTACGAGAGCGCGGTGGAGCGGGGCGTCCTCATGACCCGCACCGCGCCCCACCTGGTCCGCCCGCTGCCGCAACTGGTCCCCCTGCACGGCAAGTCCACCGACCCGGTGGTCATGGCCGGCCTCCAGGCGGGCGACGTCCTGCGCCGCCTGGCCCGCACTCCCAGCCGGGTCCTCCCCCGCCCGAGGCACGTCCCCGCCGCGGAGGCGCTGGCGCTGGTGCCGGGCCTAGACCCGGTCGGCCTGCGCGGCGGCCTGCTCGCCTACGACGGCCAACTGGTGGACGACGCCCGCCTGGTGGTCGCCCTGGCCCGCACGGCCGCCGGCCACGGCGCACGCGTCATCACCAAGGCCAAGGTCACCCGCCTGGACACCGGAACCGCGCACGTCACGGACACCCTGACCGGCGAGGCGCTGACCATCCGCGCGAGGGCGATCGTCAACGCGACCGGTGTGTGGGCGGGCAACCTGGTGGACGTCGAGCTGCGCCCGTCACGCGGTTCGCACCTGGTCCTGGCCGCCGACACCGTCGGCCTCACGCGGACCGCCCTGACCGTGCCGGTCCCCGGCACCCGCAACCGCTTCGGCCTGGTCCTGCCCCAGCAGGACGGCCGCGTCTACGTGGGCCTGACCGACGAACCGGTGGACGGGCCCGTGCCGGACGTGCCGACCGTTCCGGAGTCCGATGTGGACTTCCTGCTCGGCATGGCGTCGTCGGTCCTGCGGCGGACGCTCACCAGGGCCGACGTGCTGGGCGCGTTCGCCGGTCTGCGGCCCTTGCTGGACACCGGCGGCGGCCCCAGCGCGGACCTGTCCCGCCGGCACGCGGTGCTGACCGCCGACGGCATCACCACGGTGGTCGGCGGCAAGCTCACCACGTACCGGCGGATGGCGGCGGACGCGGTGACCGCGACCGGCCTGACCACCGCCCCGTGCCGCACGAAGTCGCTGCCGCTGGTCGGCGCGGGCCGGGCGGACGGCCCGGCGCACCTGGTGGCCCGGTACGGCGCGGAGGCCCGGGAGGTCGCCGAGGTCGGCGAAGTCGCCTGGGCGGTGCGCCACGAGGGCGCGCTGGACGCGGACGACGTGCTGGACCGCCGCACCCGCGCCGGGCTCGTGCCGGCCGACCGCGCGCGACGGGAACCCGTCGTGCGGCGGGAGGTCGCCGAGGAACTCGCCGCCCTGTCGTGACAAGCGGAAGGGGGACCTCCCGCCCAGGAGGTCCCCCTTCCGGTCCGAGTGACCGGGGTCAGCCGGTCATTCGCCGATGATCGGCTTCGCGGCCTTCGGCGGCTCGTCGATCAGCGGCTCGCCCTCCAGGCGCACCTTGCGCTGGTGGTCCTTGCCGTCGCCCTGGCCGCCCTGCGGCGCCATCGGGGGCATCATGCCGCCCATCATGCCGCCGCCCATGCCGCCCTTGCCGCCACCGGGCGCGCCGCCCATCGCGCCGGCGCCGCCCGCCGCGGGCGAACCCTGGGGCAGGACACCGGAAGCGCCGCCGGCCTGCAGCGTCTGACCGGCGCCGCCGCCACCGGAAGCGCCCATGCCGCCGCCGCCGAAGCCACCGGGGATGCCGCCACCACCACCGCCGAAGCCGCCGCCACCACCGCCACCACCGGAGGAGGTGGGCAGGTCGGGCGTCGAGAACGGCCGAGCCGAAGGCACGTAAGGCGTCGAGGTGTTGGTCGCGTAGGTCGTGTCCCGCACCGGGCCCCCGTGGGGCACCGCGGGCGGCGTGACCCGCGGGCC
This sequence comes from Saccharothrix sp. NPDC042600, assembly GCF_040647305.1. Taxonomy (NCBI): domain Bacteria; kingdom Bacillati; phylum Actinomycetota; class Actinomycetes; order Pseudonocardiales; family Pseudonocardiaceae; genus Saccharothrix; species Saccharothrix sp. NPDC042600. Next base: position 225,446 of record NZ_JBEZBW010000003.1, read on the forward strand.
CGACGCCGCCGGGACCCACCGGCCCGGCTCCCAGTGGCCGCCGGAGTTCGCGCCGCCGCTGCCGCCGCCACCGACCTGCGGGGGCCTGCTGACCGTGCCGTTCCCGCCCGGGGTGTAGCCGCCGGAACCGCCGGAGCCACCGCCCCAGCCGCCGTCGGCCGGGCCGCCGCCCAGCGTCGGCGGCCGGCTCACCTGCGGGCCGCCACCGCCGACCGCGCCGCTGGTGTGGGTGCCGCCGCCACCGCTGCCGGAGGTGTAGCGGTCGTTGGCGCCGCGGTCCATCTCGTTGAGCTGGTCCTCGGTCAGCCCCAGGCCGCCCGAGGACGGGCGCGAGCCCGCACCGCCGCCCGCGCCGCCACCCTTGTTGGAGTGGGTCATCGCGGTGATCGCCTGCAGGATCTGCTTGGCGGTGTTGATGATCTGCACGACCTGCTTGATCAGGTCGATCAGCTTCTTGAGCGAGTTGCCGAGCTTCTGCAGGAAGTCGGCGAGCTTCTTGGCGTAGTTGCACGCCATCTGGATGATGTCCGCGATCGCCGCCGCGATGGACGCGCCGAAGGTCAGCCAGGACACCGACAGCCACTGGATGATCTTCATGACCATGTCCGACACGGCTTTGCTGATCAGGTCCATGATGGTCTTGCGGACCTGCGCCACCAGCTCGCCCGCGCCCTTGGCGGCGTTGGAGATGCCGTGCGCGGCCTTGCTCAGCGTCTCCAGGCCGGAGGCGTGCTTCTTGGCCGCCGCGCGGTAGCCGTCGGCCGAGCGGCCCTGCCAGCCGCGGGTCTCCTCGACGGCCGTGCGCCGGTAGTCGGCGACGATGCCCTCGATCTGCTTGGCCGCGGACGCCCAGTCGCCGGCCATCTTCTGGATCGCCTGCGGGTTGCCCAGCAGCGCGTCGAACGGCTCGCGCAGGAAGTCCACGTGCTGGATGGCCCAGCTGAAGCCCGCGGACAGGAAGCCCGACAGCGGGTTGGAGGCCATGCCGACGATGCTCATCGCGGTGTTGGCCATGCCCAGCCCGGCCTGCACCCAGTCGCCGCGCTCGACCGCCGCGACGGTGCCCTGCACGTCGCCGATCAGGTGGGACGGGTCGCGGCCCTGCGTCGTCGCTGCCTGGGTGCTCATCCGCGTGCCTTTCCGTTGAACCCGAAGGCGTTGTCGAGGTCGACGTTCTCGTAGAGGTCGGCGACCTCGCGCAGGCCCTGGCACATGTCGACGATCGTCTCGGTGGCCTGGCCGAAGATGTCCTGCGACTGGCCCGCCGACTGGAGCAGGAAGGAGGCCAGGAACGAACCGAAGACGCCGAAGGCGTCGGTCGACAGCGACGGGTCGGCGCTCTTGGTGGCCGCGAGCATCCGCTGTGCGAGCTGGTCGACCGTGCCGGCGTGGGCCCGGATGTCCTCCGGGCTCACCTGGAACGACACGAACATGGTCCTCTACCCCCTGGCTCAGGCCATCACGTCGGGTGGGTTGGTGAAGTACTCGTCATCGGGCCTGGTGTCTCGACGCTCCAGCTCGGACTCCGGTTCCGCCTCGTCCGTGCCGTCACCCGAATAGCCGTTGGGCATGTTCGCCTTGACGAAGTCGAGCGCCGGGCTGTCGCCGACGAACTCGGTCATGATCTGCACGACCTGGCCGGCGGCGTTGCGCTGCGCCTGGGCGACGGCGGTCATGATCGCGCCCGAGATGCGCTCCGGGTCCTCGCCGCGCAGGCCGGGGCGCAGGATCAGGTTGGTCAGCGCGCCGGAGGCGTTGACGCTGACCGTGACCAGGCCGTCCGGGGAGGTCGCGCTGCCGCCGACGTCACCGAGCTGCGCCTTGGCCTGCTCGGCGTTCTGCTTGGCCTGCTCGATCTTCTGCCCGTACTGCGCGAGCCACTGGTCCGGCTCGATCGGCTCCATAAGTCCCCTCCAGACGACGCCGGGTTTGCGGCCCGCGACACATTCGACCGGTCGACCATCGATTCGGTTCCGGGCAACGTATCGTTTCACCGAATCGTGATTTCCGGACCCGCCCGGCTTGGATACCGCCGTTCGGCCTATTGTGTGAATTGTTTACTTGCCGTTCTGTTGGGTTTTCGCAACACTTCGTAGCATGAGTCCGGCACGCCGGGACGTCGAACAGCGGATCCACAACCGGATCCGGGTGCTGCGGGTCGAGCGGGGGATGACCAGGGTCGGTCTGGCGCGGGCGGTCGGGGTCAACCCCCAGACCATCGGCGCGTTGGAGCGGGGCGACCACTACCCCGGCCTGGACCTGGCGCTGCGGATCTGCGAGGTGTTCGGCCTGCCCGTGGAAGCGGTGTTCAGCCGCGAGCCGTTCGAGCCGCTGTCCACGCGGGTGTACGGCTGACCAGGAGAGAGAGGCACGCGTGGCACAGGGAGTGCTGGAGATCGACCGGGTCTCCAAGCGCTACGGTCCGGTCGTCGCCCTGCGGGACATGACCTTCGACGTGCGCGCCGGCGAGCTGTTCGGCTTCGTCGGCAGCAACGGCGCGGGCAAGACGACGACCATGCGGATCGCGCTGGGCGTGCTCGCCGCCGACGCGGGCGAGGTCCGGTGGAACGGCGCCCCCGTCACGCTGGAGACCCGCCGCCGGATCGGCTACATGCCCGAGGAGCGCGGCCTCTACCCGAAGATGAAGGTGCACGACCAGCTGGTGTACCTGGCCGAGCTGCACGGGATGCGCGGCGACGCGGCGCACCGGTCGGCCGAGGACTGGATCGCGCGGCTGGGCCTGCGCGACCGGCGCGACGACGAGGTGCAGAAGCTCAGCCTGGGCAACCAGCAGCGGGTGCAGCTCGCGGCGGCGCTGGTGCACGAGCCGGACGTGCTGGTGCTCGACGAGCCGTTCTCCGGGCTGGACCCGGTCGCGGTGGACGTGATGAGCCAGGTGCTGCGCGAGAAGGCCGCCGCGGGCGTGCCGGTGGTGTTCTCCAGCCACCAGCTCGACCTGGTGGAGCGGCTGTGCGACCGGGTCGGCATCGTGCGCGCCGGGTCGCTGGTCGCCTGCGGCACGGTCGAGGAGCTGCGGTCGGGCGGCGGCGCGCAGCTCGTCGTGCACGCGCCCGGCGCGGCCGACGGGTGGGCCGACGGCCTGGCCGGCGTGCGCACGGTGGCCGTGGACGGCCCGCGCACCACCCTGGAGCTGGGCCCGGACGCGGACGACCAGGCGGTGCTGCACGCGGCCCTGGCCACCGGACCGGTGCACGAGTTCACCCGGCGGCGGCCGACGCTGACCGAGCTGTTCCGCAGCGTCGTCACCGAGGAGCACGCGGCATGAGCGACCCCACCCCCGGCCGGGCCGTCTTCCTGGTCGCCCGGCGGGAGTTCCTGGCCAAGGTGCGGACGCGGTCGTTCGTCCTCGGCACGCTGGTGATCATCGCCGTGCTGGCCGGGTACGTGCTGCTGCAGACGGTGCTGGTCGAGCGGTCCGACCGGGACACCGTGGCGTTGAGCGGTCAGGCGACCGTGCTGGCCGAGCCGCTCAAGCAGACCGCGAAGTCGTTCGGGCGCGACCTGGTCACCGTGGACGTCGGGGACGTGGCGGCGGCCGAGGAGCAGGTGCGCGCCGGCGAGGTGGACGCCCTGGTGACCGGCGCGCCGGACGCGCTGCGGGTGGTGGTCAAGGACCGCCTGGACGACGAGCTGCGCAACTCCATCGACCTGATCGTCAAGCAACAGGTGCTCAACGCCCAGCTCGCCGAGGCGGGCCTGGACCCCGCGACCGTGGCGCGCAACGTGGAGAAGGCCGGCGTGGACGTCGTCGCGCTGCGACCCGACGACGACCGGCAAGGGCAGCGGTTGGCGATCGGGCTCGTCATCGCGGCGCTGCTGTACTACTCGCTGCTGGTCTACGGGACGATGGTCGCCCAGGGCGTGGTGGAGGAGAAGTCCAGCCGCGTGGTGGAGATCCTGCTCTCGACGCTGCGGCCGTGGCAGCTGCTGCTGGGCAAGGTCGTGGGGCTCGGGCTGGTCGGGCTCGCGCAACTGGTGCTGATCGGGGTCACCGGGCTGGTGCTGGCGTCGGTGTCCGGGATCATCGACGTGACCGGCGTGGCGGGCGGCGCGCTGGCGACCGGCGTCCTCTGGTACCTGCTGGGGTTCTTCCTCTACGCGACGGTGTTCGCGGCGGCGGCGTCGCTGGTGTCGCGGCAGGAGGAGCTGCAGTCGGTGCTGACGCCGATCAGCATGGCGATCGTCATCGCGTTCGTGGTCGGCATCAACCTGATGATCCAGGACGCGTCGGACTCGCTGGTGGCGGTCCTGTCGGTGCTGCCGCCGTTCGCGCCGATCCTGATGCCGGGGCGGATGGCGATGGGCGTGGCGCCGGCGTGGCAGGTGGTGCTGGCGGTGGTGCTGGCGCTCGCGGCCATCGCGGCCATCACGTGGCTGGGCGGCCGGGTGTACGCCAACGCCGTCCTGCGCACCGGGGCGCGGGTGCGCCTGCGCGACGCCCTGCGTTAACCCGTTCGGGGGACGCCCGCTAATCCCAGCAGCGCAAACGCCGATCTCACGGGTGAACGCACCCTGCGTGAGGGAGGCGATCGTGATGGCGGCGAAGTGCGTGGTCGCCCTGTGCGCGCTGGCGCTGGCGGCCTGCGGTGGATCGACGGGCACCGCACCGCCGAGCACCACGACCACCACGGACACCGGGTTCATGACCACGGACTCGACCCCGCCGTCCACGACCACGACGAGCACCACCGCGGGCGGGCGGCTGACGATCACCATCGGCACGGCCCGGCTGGACGGCAGCACGCCCAACGGGTCGCCGTGGGGCGAGCGCCCGCCGGTGTTCGACCTGTTCACCGACGAACCCACGCAGCTTGACTGCAAGGCGTTCGCCTGGAGGGACCAGACCTCGGTGCCCATCACGGTGGTCGGGGTCGCGTTCTCCAACGGCACCGTCGCGCACTCGTCCCAGGCGTTCGACCTGTGCGAGCGGACGGGCGCGGAGGTGGACTGCCGGGGCCACACGTTCGCGCCGCCCAACAGCGACAAGCCCAAGTGCGGCGTCCCCGTCGTCGCGCGGAAACCGCCCGGGGACCGCGCGACGACCACCGTGACGCTCACCTTCCGGGCCGCGTGCTCGTCCGCCGCCGCCAAGCCGTGCGACGACGCCCGTGTGGTCGAGCGGGGACCGTCGGCCGCGCAGCCGGTGTTCCTCGAATGGACCTACAGCGAGACCCTGACGACGGTGTGGCACCCGTGCACGACGGAGGAGCACGACGACGGCTGCCCTTCGGACGAGACCACCACGGACCCGCCGGAGACCACCACGACCGCCGAGCCGACCCCGACGACGTCGTGATGGCGGAGTCGCGGTGGCGGAGTCGTGATGGCGGAGTCGTGATGGCGGAGTCGTGATGGCCGAGGCGGAGTGGTGATGGCCAAGTCGGAGGTCGGCCTCCTGGACCGGGTCCAGTCGTTCGCGGCCATCGCCGCGCCGACCACGCTGGCCACCGCGCTGCTGTTCTACTTCGGCTACGTCGCCACGCTCACCCGTTACCGGTACTTCGGCGTGGACCTGGGCGCGCTGGACCTCTCCACCGCCGAACTCCTCCTGCTCGGCACCGAGGTAGTCCTCCCGCCGCTCGTGGGCCTGCTCCTGCTGGTGATGGCGGCCCTGCTCGCCCACCGGGCCGTCCGCCTGCTGCACCGCGGGCGCTGGGCGAGGCCGGTCGGCGCGGTCCTCGTGGCGGTGGGGGCGGTGGCGTTCGGGCGGGCCGTGGTCGGGGTGCTGTTCCCGAGCGTGTCGCGGCACGAGACGCCCGGCCTGACCGCCGTGTGCCTCGGGCTGGGGCTGCCGCTGGTCGCGTACGGGCTGTGGGTGTACCGCGGTGCCCCGCCGGCGCGGCGGCGGACGCCGTCGGAGGTGCTGTTGCTGACCGCGTTGACCGGCATGGTGGTGCTGGGCCTGTTCTGGGCCACCAACATCTTCGCCGGCGGGTACGGGCGCGGCCGGGCGGTGCAGGACGCCCGCGAGCTGCACGACCGCCCGGTGGTGGTGCTGGACCTGGCGCAGCCGCTGTACCTGCCCGAGAACCTGCCCGGCGTGCACCAGTTCGCGCTGCCGGCGCAGGAGGGGAACCCGTTCCGCGTCCGGTGCCAGGGGCTGCGGTTGCTGACCGAGGCGGGCGGGCGGCTGTTCCTGGTGCCCGAGCGGTGGGAGGGCGGCGCGCGGACCGTCGTCGTGCCCTACGACAGCGAGGTCCGCGTGCAGTTCCTGCCCGGCGCTAACCCTTGATCGCCGCGTACCGGGCCAACGCGACCGCCCGCTCGTGGGCGTGGTCCACGACGGGGTCGCGCGGCTGGTGGACCTTGCGGCCGGGCACGTCCCGCAGTTCCGGGACGTACCGGCGGACGTAGTCGCCCTCAGGGTCGAACTTCTCCCCCTGGGTGACGGGGTTGAACACGCGGAAGAAGGGCGCGGCGTCGGTGCCCGTGCCGGCGACCCACTGCCACCCGTGCTGGTTGGACGCGAGGTCCCCGTCCACGAGGTGCTTCATGAAGTGCCGGGCGCCCCACCACCACGGCAGGTGCAGGTCCTTCACGAGGAAGCTGGCCACGACCATGCGGACCCGGTTGTGCATCCAGCCCTCGGCCAGCAGCTGCCGCATCCCGGCGTCCACGAACGGGTACCCCGTCCGCCCCTCGCACCACGCCGCGAACCGTTCCCGGTCGAGGTCCAGCTCCATCCGGTCGAACCGGCGGTCGAGGTTCCGCCGCGCGGATCCCGGTTGGTGCCACAGGACGTCGGCGTAGAAGTCCCGCCAGGCCAACTCCGACCGGAACGCCACCGACCCCTTGTCCCGCCCCAGATCCGCCAACAACGTGCGCGGGTGCACCACACCCCAGCGCAGGAACGCCGACATCCGGCTGGTCCGGTCCAGGTCGGGCCGGTTGCGGTCGTCGGCGTAGTCCGGCAACCGCTCGTCCCGGAACTTCTCCCACAGTTCCCGGACGTCGGGCAGGAGGTCGCCCTGGGGCAACCGTTCGCTCTTCGCCGGCTCGATCCAGTCCACTGTGGACTCGTCGGTGTCGGCCGGCGCGCGCCACCCGTGTTCGGCCCAGGCTTTGCGGAACGGCGAGAACACGCGGTACGGGCTGCCGTCGCCCTTGAGGACCCGCCCCGGCGTCACCGCGTAGGGAGACCCGGCCCGCACCAGTTCCACGCGCTCCCCCACCGCCTCGTCGCGTTCGCGCCCGTACGGGCCGGCGTCGGCCGACACGTGCACCGAGGACGCTCCGACACTCGCGGCCACTTCGGGAACCACCTCGACGGGGTCCCCGGACACCACCATGAGCCGGCCGCCCAGCTTCGCGTCCAACGTCCGCAGGCACCGGAACAGGAAGTCCACCCGAGGCCGTCCGGCCACGTTGAGGAGGCGGGGGTCGAGCACGTACAGCGCGAGGCCCCGGGACGCCCTTTCGGCGGCGGCGAGCAACGCCGGGTGGTCGGCTACCCGCAGGTCACGCCGGAACCAGACAACGGTCGCTGAATCCACTCTCCGACTTTAGGAGCGCTTCTGTCGCTCTGCATGACAAGAGCTTCAAGAGCTTCAAGCGTGACGCTGGCGCTCTCAAGCGGACGCGCTTCGCGCTCTCAGGATTAAGGGCGGCCTGGAGGCCGCCAATGGGGGTGACGGGCGTCGTGTCCCCCACCGCATGGCCTGGCGGAGCCGACCACACTTTTCGGGGGTCGGTCGAAAAACTTTTGCTCGTTCCTCGCAAAACTTTTTGGCCCGACCCCCGAAAAGTGTGGTAGCCCTTCGGGCAGGCCATACGGTGGGGGACACGAAGCCCTCGGTTTGTGCATGAATGCACCGGGGAAGACGATTAGGCCCGCACCCCGTTGGGGTGCGGGCCGTGTCGGGGGTTGGGGTTAGCGCTCGGCGACGGGGACGTAGGCGCGCTCGGGGGAGCCCACGTAGATCTGGCGCGGGCGGCCGATCTTGGTGGCCGGGTCCTTGATCATTTCGCGCCAGTGGGCGATCCAGCCCGGCAGGCGGCCCAGGGCGAACAGGACCGTGAAGAACTTCGTCGGGAAGCCCATCGCCCGGTAGATCAGGCCCGTGTAGAAGTCCACGTTCGGGTAGAGCTTGCGCTCGATGAAGTAGTCGTCCGCGAGCGCGGTCTCTTCCAGCTTCTTCGCGATGTCCAGGAGCTGGTCGTCGGCGCCCAGCTTGCCCAGGATCTCGTCGGCGGTCTTCTTGATGATCGCGGCGCGCGGGTCGTAGTTCTTGTAGACCCGGTGGCCGAAGCCCATCAGGCGGACGCCGTCCTCCTTGTTCTTGACCTTGCGGACGAAGGCGTCGACGTCGCCGCCTTCCGCCTTGATCTTCTCCAGCATCTCCAGCACCGCGCTGTTCGCGCCGCCGTGCAGCGGGCCGAACAGGGCGTTGATGCCGGCCGAGATGGAGGCGAACAGGTTGGCCTCCGACGAGCCGACCAGCCGCACCGTCGAGGTGGAGCAGTTCTGCTCGTGGTCGGCGTGCAGGACGAACAGCAGGTCCAGGGCGCGGACCAGGTCCGGGTCCACGTCGTAGGGCTCGGCCGGGAAGCCGAACGTCATGCGCAGGAAGTTCTCCACCAGGCCCAGCGAGTTGTCCGGGTAGAGGAACGGCTGGCCGACCGACTTCTTGTAGGCGTACGCGGCGATGGTCGGCACCTTCGCCAGCAACCGGATGGTGGAGATCTCGACCTGGTTGGCGTCGAACGGGCTCAGGCTGTCCTGGTAGAACGTGGACAGCGCGGACACCGCGGAGGACAGCACCGGCATCGGGTGCGCGTCGCGCGGGAAGCCGTCGAAGAACCGTTTCAGGTCCTCGTGCAGCAGGGTGTGCCTGCTGATCTTGGACGAGAACTCGTCCAACTGCGCCTGCGTCGGCAGCTCGCCGTAGATCAGCAGGTAGCTGACCTCGATGAAGTTCGACCGCTGGGCGAGCTGCTCGATGGGGTAGCCGCGGTAGCGCAGGATCCCCGCGTCACCGTCGATGTAGGTGATCTCGGACGAACAGGACGCGGTGTTGACGAAGCCGCTGTCCAGGGTGACCAGGCCGGTGGTGGCCAGGAGCTTGCCGAGATCGATACCGGGCGCACCCTCGGTGGCCGGTACTACCTTCATCTCGTGCTCTCCGCCCTGATGGCGCAGCGCGACGGTACGGGTGTCGTTCGGCGCAGTCGTCGCGTCGGGCATTCAGAGTCCCTCTCACGCTAGGGCGGGGTGGCCCCGTGCGGGTTCTCGCACGTCAGGGCGCGCGGACGTGAGGTGTCCCGCACCGCAGCACCACCCCGTTGGGGTCCTGTCAGTTGTGCCACGCTAGTCGGCGGACAACCCGCTCCACAGCCGCGGCATGAACCGATTCTGCGAGATGGGACCGGCATCACACCTGGATGCACGGTGGCTAGCGTGCATCCCCCACCGTAGCCCTTTTGCGGTGTTTCTCCACCTCAAGAGGGGTGAGAGCTAGGTCATCCCCAGCTCGCGTTTGAATGGCGGTTCCGCGCCGGCGCGCGAGCAGGTAATGGCCGCCGCCGCGCCCGCGAACGCCAGCGCCTCGGCCCACTTCCCGGCCTCCAGACCGCGGACGGCCTCGGTGGACAGGGCGTCGTGGTGGTGCAGCCACGCCAGCAGGGCGCCCTGGACGGTGTCGCCCGCGCCGATGGTGTCCACCACGCTGACCGGGGTCGGTGGGACGTGGATCACGTCGGTCGCGGTCAGCACGGCGAGACCGTCACCACCCCGGGTGAGCACGACCGCCGCGGGGCCCGCCGCGAGCCAGTCGCGGGCGACCTCCAGCACGTCGGCCTCGGGGGCGTCGTCGGGCAGCTCGGCCAGCCAGCGGGCGTCGTCGACGGACACCTTGAGCAGGCCGACGTGCGGCAGCCACGAGTCGTAGCGGTCGCGGTAGGCCAGCGGGTCGCGGATGAGGCCCGCCCGGATGTTCGGGTCCAGCACGGTCAGCGCGCCGCGCTCGGACTCGCGCCACAGCACCCGCTCGTAGGTGCTCGCGCCCGGCTCCAGGACCAGGGACAACGTGCCGAACGAGACGGCGCGGACGTCGCCGGGCAGCGGGCCGGGGTCGGTCACCTGCCGGTCGGCGGTGCCGTCGACGTAGAAGGAGTACCGGGCGGAGCCGTCCTCGGCCAGGCCCACCACGGCCAGGGTGGTCGGCTCGGGGCCGCGCTGGACCAGCTCGGTGCGCACGTTCGAGGCGTGCAGCCGCTCCACCAGCCGGTCGCCGAACAGGTCGGTGGAGATCCGGGACAGGAAGCGCACCGGGGCCTCCAGCCGGCCGGCGGCGACCGCCACGTTGTACGGCCCGCCGCCCAGCCGGGGCGCGAGGTGGCCCTCCGGGGTGGGCACGAGGTCGACCAGCGACTCTCCCGCGACGACGATCACGCCTCGCTCCGTTCTCTGCGCAGCCCGTCCAGCAGCAGTTCGCCCAACGCGGTGAACGCCTCGGCGTCGGTCACCCCGGCGCGGCGCGTGAGGACGCCGGTCTGGATGCCCTCGATGAGCAGCCCTGCCATCTCGGCGATGAGCGTGGCATGGACTTCGCGGAACACGCCTTCCCGGACGCCTTCCTGGATGAACGAACGGATCCGCTCGGCGGCGGCCCGGGCGTTGCGCTCGTAGGTGGACCGGGTGGGGGCGAAGGCCGACACATCGGCGATGAACTGGGCGGACGCCCGTCTGAGCTCCTCGGCGGCGCCCGCCAGGTAGGTCCCGACTCGGGCACGCACATCGCCGGTTTCGGACACGCGCCGCTCGATGCGCTCGGCCGCGCCCTTGAAGTACCGCCCGACGACCCGGACCGCGAGCTGCTCCTTGCTCGCCGCGAGCGCGTACAGCGTGGACTTCGAGCAGCGCAGGCGGGCGGCCAGGTCGTCCAGCGTGAAGTGGGCGAACCCCTCGGCCAGCACGAGCTGCTCCAACCTGCCCAGCAGGTCGACCTGCCGGGGCGTGAGCGGCCTGCGCGTGATCGAGGACGTCATGGCGGAACTCTGTCACACTCCCTGGCGGCAGTACTGGCGTACGTCCTACAGTACTCTCACCAGTACTTGCCGCGTCGGGTCACGAGCCCGGCCGCCGTAGTCGGAGGTCGACGATGCCCGCCGAACGCCTGCTGCCCACCACCGAGGCCGAGGACCTGCTCGCCCTGGTCCGCGAGATCGCCCGGGAGGAGCTGGCGCCGCACGCGGCCGAGGCGGAGGAGCACGAGCGGTTCCCGCGCGACAAGTTCCGGCTGCTGGGCAAGACCGGCCTGCTGGGCCTGCCGTACCCGGAGCGGTTCGGCGGCGGCGAGCAGCCCTACGAGGTCTACCTGCAGGCGCTGGAGGAGATCGCGTCGGCGTGGATGTCGGTCGGCGTCGGCCTGTCCGTGCACATCATGTCCAGCTACGGGCTGGCGACCTTCGGCACCGAGGCGCAGAAGGAGAAGTGGCTGCCCGACATGCTCGCCGGCGACCTGCTCGGCGGGTACGCGCTGTCGGAGTCGCACGCCGGGTCCGACGCGGGCGCGCTGTCCACGCGGGCGGTCAAGCAGGACGACCACTACGTCGTCAACGGCACGAAGGCGTGGATCACGCACGCCGGCGTCGCCGACTTCTACACCCTCATGGCCCGCACCGCCGACACCGGCGGCCGGGGCATCTCCTGCTTCCTCGCGCCCGGCCGCGCCGACGGCCTGTCCGCCGCCGCGCCCGAGCGCAAGATGGGCCTGACCGGGTCCGTCACCGCGCAGCTGCGGTTCGAGGACGTCCGCGTGGACGCCGACCGCCTGGTCGGCGCGGAGGGCGACGGCCTGAAGATCGCACTGTCCGCTTTGGACTCCGGCCGGCTGGGCATCGCCGCGTGCGGCGTGGGCCTGGCGCAGGCGGCGCTGGACGAGGCGGTGGCCTACGCCAAGCAGCGCACCCAGTTCGGACGGGCGATCATCGACTTCCAGGGCTTGGAGTTCCTGCTGGCCGACATGGCGGCGGCGGTGGAGTCGGCGCGCGCCACCTACCTGTCGGCGGCGCGCCGGCGGGACCGGGGGCTGCCGTTCACCCGCCAGGCGGCCATCGCGAAGCTGGTGTGCACCGACACCGCCATGAAGGTCACCACGGACGCCGTGCAGGTGCTCGGCGGGGCCGGCTACACGCGGGACTTCCCGGTGGAGCGGTACATGCGGGAGGCCAAGGTGCTGCAGATCTTCGAGGGCACCAACCAGATCCAGCGCCTGGTGATCGGCCGCGACCTGCGCCGCTGAACCCGGTGTGCGCCCGGGCGAAGGCCGCCCGGGCGCGGTGGCCCGCTCAGGCCTCCGAGTAGAACGGGTTCGCCACCACGCCCTCGCCGTCGGCCCACCGGTACACCTCGCGGCCCTGGACGAAGACGTTCAGCGCGCGGCTCATCACGTCCAGCGGGTCGCCGGACCAGATCACCACGTCGCCGTCGAGGCCCGGCGCGAGGGAGCCCACGCGGTCGTCCAGGCCCATGATGTGGGCCGGGTTCACGGTGATCGACTCCAGTGCCACGCGGCGGTCCAGGCCCTCCTTCACGGCCAGGGTCGCCTGGTGCACCAGGAAGTGGATCGGCACCACCGGGTGGTCGGTGGTGATGGCGATCCGCACGCCCGCGCGCGCCAGGACGCCCGGCGTGCGCAGGCTGCGGTTGCGCACCTCGACCTTGGAGCGGGTGGTGAACAGCGGCCCGATGACGACCGGAACGCCCTTCTCCGCCAGCAGGTCCGCGATCAGGTGGCCCTCGGTGCCGTGGTTGACGATCAGCTGGTAGCCGAACTCGTCGGCCAGCCGCAGCGCGGTGGCGATGTCGTCCGCGCGGTGGCAGTGCTGGCACCACGGCAGCGTGCCGTCGAGCACCTTCGACAGCACTTCCAGCGTGTTGTCCCGGTCGAACGGACCGTCGGCGGCGGCCTTGCGGGCGGCGTAGTCCTGCGCCTTGGTGAAGGCGTCCCGGATGACCGCGGCCACGCCCTGGCGGGTGGACGGCAGCTTCTTCTGGTCGCCGTAGACGCGCTTGGGGTTCTCGCCGAGCGCGCTCTTCACGCTGACCGGGTCGCGCAGGAGCATGTCGTCCACGGTCCGGCCCCAGCACTTCACGGCCACCGTCTGGCCGCCGATGACGTTGCCGGAGCCGGGCTTGATCACGGCCGTGGTGACGCCGCCGGACAGGGCGTCGGCGAAGCCCACGTCGGCGGGGTTGATGGCGTCCAGGGCCTTGAGGCGGGCGCCGTTGGGGTCGGTCATCTCGTTGGTGTCCTGACCGGCCCAGCCCTCGCCCTCCTCGTGCACGCCGAGGTGGCCGTGGGCCTCCACGAACCCGGGCAGCACCCACGAGCCCCCGGCGTCCACGACGGGGACGTCGGCGGGCACCTCGACGGAGGCGCCCACCGCGACGATCTTCCCGTCCCGGACCAGCACGGTCCCGTTCTCGATCGGCTCGCCCGCGACCGGGACGACGTACCCACCCGTGATAGCGACGTTCATAGTTAGCGACGCTAACGGTCTACGCCAGGGGACGCAAACCCCACCGGCCGGCCCACGAGTCGCCCGGCTCCAGCCACAGCAGGTCCACGCCCGAGTTCAACGCGTCCGGCGGGCACGTCATCGGCTCGATCGCCACCGCCCGGCCACGCCCGGGGAAGTCGTCGGGCGTGTAGACCTGCACCCACTTGAAGTCCGGGTCGGCCCACACCTCCACGCCGCCGCCGGGGCCGCGCAGGACGTGCCGCACCAGCCCGTCCACCGGCTCGCAGCCGCCGAAGGCGGTGTCCAGCTCGACCCCGGCGAGCAGCCGGGCCACGCGGAAGTCGTAGTCGCCGGACACCGGCTCGGCGGGGCCGTTGGGGATCATGGTGTCGGGGTCCACCGGCAGGACGGTCGTGGCCGCGAGGGACAGCGTGGACTCGTCGGTCGGGGACAGGCCCGCGCGCGGGTACGGGTGGGTGCCGACGCCGAAGGGCGTGCGGGCGTCGCCGACGTTCTGCACGCCGTGCGACACGGTCAGCCCGTTGTCGTCCAGCGCGTAGGAGATCGTCGTGCGCAGCTCGACCGGCCAGCCGAAGCCCGCGACCGGGACCTCCAGCGAGATCAGCGACCCGGTGTGCTCGACGACGGTCCACACCGCACGCCGCACCAGCCCGTGGATCGCGTTGCCGCGCGCGGGCTCGGTGATCTCCAGCCGCTGCTCGACGCCGTCGAGGGTCCACCGGCCGCCGGCCGTGCGGTTGGGCCACGGTACGAGCACCGCGCCACTGCCCATCGGCGGTTCGTCGTCGTAGGTCTCGACGTACGGCACACCGCCGACGTCGAAGGACTTCAGCCCCGCACCGTCGGGGTCGATGACGGCGCGCGCCGCGCCGTGGGCGATCTCCAGCATCGATCAAGCGTAGCGGCCAGGACCAAACAACTAGACCGGTCTGTATAGTTCACGGCATGGCACGCCGCACCGACACCCGACAGCGCATGGTCCGCACCGCCGCGGACCTGTTCCACGCGCAGGGCTACCACGCCACCGGCCTGAACCAGGTGCTGGCCGAGGGCGGGGCCCCGAAGGGCTCCCTGTACTTCCACTTCCCGGGCGGCAAGGAGCAGTTGGCCGTCGAGGCCGTCGCCCTGGCCGCGGACGACCTGTGCGCCGCTCTCCGCACGATCTTCGAGACCACCGCGGACCCGTTGCGGGCACTGGAGAAAGTCCTGACCATGCTCGGCGAACGCCTGGAACGCACCGACTTCCGCGAGGGCTGCCCCGTCGCCACCGTCGCTCTCGACGCGAGCGCCGAGAGCGAACCCATCCGCACCGCCTGCGCCTCCGCCTACGACCAGTGGCAGCGGGTCATCGCCGACCACCTGGGCGGCGACGAGGACGCGGCGGCGGTCGTGCTGGCCGCCATCGAGGGCGCGGTCCTGCTGGCCCGGACCCGCCGCGACCTGACCCCGCTCCGCGCCGTGGGCGCCCGCCTGCCCGCCCTCCTGGGAAGGACGACCAAGTGAAGGTCCACCACCTCAACTGCGGCACCATGCGCCCGTTCGGCGGGAAGCTGGTCGACGGCAGGGGATCCGTGTTCCGCCGGGCCGAACTGGTCTGCCACTGCCTGCTGCTGGAGACCGAGCACGACGGCCTGGTCCTGGTGGACAGCGGCCTCGGCGTGGACGACGTGCGGCGCCCCGCGGAGACCCTGTCCCGGGGCTGGCGCCGGATGTCCCAGCCGGTCCTGGACGAGCGGGAGACCGCCGTCCGCCGGGTCGAGGCCCTGGGCTTCCGCGCGGACGACGTCCGCCACGTGGTCCTGACCCACCTCGACCTCGACCACGGCGGCGGCCTGCGCGACTTCCCGCACGCGGAAGTCCACGTCCTGCAAGAGGAATTGACCAACGCCCTCCAGCCGGACAAGCGGGGCAACGACGCCGTGCGGTACCCGGACAAGCAGTGGTCGCACGGCCCGAAGTGGGTCACCCACGAGCCTCGCGGCGAGGCGTGGTTCGGGTTCGAAGGCGTCCGGGAGTTCCGCGAGGACGTCCTGCTGGTCCCGTTGTTCGGCCACACCAGGGGCCACACCGGCGTCGCGGTGAAGAAGGACGACGGCTGGTTGCTGCACGCCGGCGACGCCTACTTCCACCACCGGGAGATGAGCGACGACCCGTACTGCACGCCCGCCCTGACGATGATGCAGAACCGGGTGGAACAGGTGCGCGAACTGCGCCTGCACAACCAGGACCGCCTGCGCGAGCTGAAGCGGACGCACGGGATCGACATCGTCAACGCCCACGACGCGACCGAGCTGCGCCGCCACCAGCTCCAGCCGGTCTGACGGTCCGGGGACGCCGCGCCGGACCGGGCGGCGCGGCGTCCGCTGTGCCTACTTCGACAGCTTCTCCGCGTCGAACTCGACCTTGCCGTGCACGACCCGGTTGATCAGCCACAGCACCAGGCCGGCGGCGAGCAGGTACAGGGCGATCTTGTAGTCGTCCGCCGGCCGCCCGGACAGCGGGCTGGCCAGGTAGGCGCACGTGATCGCGCCCAGCACCGGCACCCAGGTGGGCGCGCGGAAGTGCTTGTGCTCGACCTTCTCCTTGCGCAGCACCAGGACCGCGATGTTGACGATGGTGAAGACGACCAGCAGCAGCAACGCCGTGGTGCCGCCGAGCTTCGCGATGTCGGCCGTGGACACCAGGATGATCGCCACGCCGCTGGTGAACACGATGGAGATCCACGGCGTGCGGCGGAACGGGTGCACGGTCCCGAACACCTTCGGGATGATCCGCTCGTTGGCCATGCCGTAGATCAACCGGCTGGCCATCAGCATGTTGATCAGCGCGGAGTTGATGACCGCGAACAGGCCGATCAGCGAGAACACCCACAGCGGGAAGCCCGGCGCGCCCACCTGGACGACCTTCAGCAACGCCGAGCTGCCCGCCTTGGACAGCTCGCCCGCCGGGATCAGCAGCGACGACGTGATGGCCACCAGGACGTAGATCGTGGCCGCGATGACCATGCCCCACAGCATCGCGCGCGGGAAGATCCGGACCGGGTCGCGGCACTCCTCGGCCATGTTGACCGAGTCCTCGAAGCCGACCATCGCGAAGAACGCCAGGGCGGTCGCCGACGTGATCGCCACCAGCGCCGACTGGCCGGGCGCGGGGTCCACCTGGGTCAGCCGGCCCGGGTCGCCGTCGCCCGCGAGCACCGCCCACACGCCGATCGCGATGACGATGACCAGGCCGGACAGCTCGATGCAGGTCAGGACCACGTTGGCCTTGACCGACTCGGACACGCCCCGGAAGTTGATCGCGGCCAGGCCGACGATGAACAGGATGGCGACCAGCGTGGCCGACACGGTGAAGGTGTCGGAGAAGAACTCCTTGATCACCGACTGCAGGTAGGTGCGGCCGAACGCGAGCGCGGCCGACGACGCGGACGTGATGCCGGAGCTCATGACGGCGAAGGCCACCATGAACGTCAGGAACTGGATCTTGAACGCGCGGTTGGTGTAGAGCGCCGCGCCGGCCGCGCGCGGGTACTTGCCGACGAGTTCGAGGTAGCTGAACGCCGTCAGGAAGGCCACCGCGAAGGCGATCAGGAACGGCAGCCACAGCGCGCCGCCGATCTTGCCCGCGACGTTGCCGGTGAGGGCGTAGATGCCGGTGCCGAGGATGTCACCGACCACGAAGAACAGCAGCAGCTTGGGCCCGATGGCCCGGTTCAGTTCCGGTTGCGCCGGTGCGCTCGTCGCTTCCGCCATGCCGGATGAGTGTGCCGGATCACACCTGGCCCGGATAGTTGACCCACCGAACCTTGGGCAAGGCTTGATGTTCTACAGCAGGGAAAGCCCCTCGCGGACGTCGATGCGGGCCACCGCGACCGCCTCGTCCAGGGCCGCCCGGAACGCGACCGCCTGTTGCAGGTCCAGCGCCACCGCGCCGCCGCCGCCCGGCAGGTAGATCTCCACGGTCCCCCGGGTCACCCCGAGGGCGAGCCCGGCCCGCCGCGCGCCTTCGGCCTCCACCCGCCACTCACGCCCGTCGCTTCGCACCCGGCCGAGGATGGCGCAAGCGAGCACGGGCGGCAATCACACGATCGTGGGAGCGGGTTCGGGGGTGAACCGGTAGCGCCACACCGCCGGGATCAGCAGCACCGCGACGACCGTGGCGACCACCACCGCCACCCCGCCGAACACCGTCGCGACACCGGGTCCGACCGCCGCGCCCGCGGTGCCGTGCACCAGGTCGGCCAGCCGCGGCCCGCCCGCCACCACGACGATGAACACGCCCTGCATCCGGCCGCGCATCTCGTCGGTGGCGGCGGACTGGAGGATCGCGCTGCGGAACACCATGCTGATCATGTCCGCCGCGCCGCCGATGGCCAGGAACACCACGGCGAGCCACAGGGCGTTGGAGAACCCGAAGCCGATCATCGCGAAGCCCCAGGCGATGACGGCCACCGCCGTGCCGACGCCGTGCCGGTGGACGCGGGAGGTCCAGCCCGACACCAGCCCGCACAGCATCGCGCCCAACGAGATCGAGGCGAACAGCCAGCCCAGCGCGAGGCCGCCGCCGGGCGGGTCGCCGAAGGTCACCTCGGCCATCTCCGGGAACAGGGCGCGCGGCATGCCGAAGACCATCGCGATGATGTCCAGCACGAAGGAGGCCAGCAGGATCTTCTGCACGGCCAGGTAGCGGAACCCGTCCACCACGTCCTTGAGCCCGGCGCGGCGGCTCACGCCGTTCAGCGGGGGCAGCGGCGGCAGCTTCCACACCGCCCAGATCGTGATCGTCAGCGCGACCGAGTCGATCAGGTACAGCGTGGGCAGGCCGATCACCGGCATCAGCGCGCCGGCCAGCATCGGGCCGAAGACGCCGCCGAAGGTCATCACGGTGGAGCCGAGCGCGACCGCCGCGGGCACCTGGTCGACGGGCACCAGCCGGGCGACGGACGCGGCGCGCGCCGGGGCGTTGGCGGCGAAGAACACCTGTTGCAGCCCGAGCAGGGCGATGACCAGCCACACGCTGCGCATGTCGAAGGCGGCCTGCAGCCACAGCAGGATCGACGTCACGGCGATGCCGACGTTGGTGACCACGAGCAGCTTGCGCCGGTCGACCACGTCCGCGACCGCGCCGCCCCAGAGCCCGAACACCAGCAGCGGCACCAGCGCCACGCCGGCGGCGACGCCCACCCAGCCGGACGAGCCGGTGATGTCGTAGACCTGCTTGGGCACGGCCACCGCGGTCAGCTGGCTGCCCACGGCGGTCACGACGGTCGAGAGCCACAGCCGCCGATACGCCACGACCTTGAGCGGTCGGGTGTCGATGGCGACCTTCCCCAGCAGCTTCCTCACTCTCGTTAGCGTACGACAACTAACAACTTGTTTACCGAGACGTGGACCACGGCCCACCATCCGGACGATGCCGCCCGCCCGCCGGCCGGAGGACCATCCGGGGGCATGCACAACCACGTGCACACGGCCGACACCGTCGTCCAGGCCGGTGCCATCCACGGCGACGTGCACCTGCACCCGGCGCCACCCGGGGTGCCGGCGCCGCGCCAACTGCCGCCCGCGCCCACTCCGTTCACCGGACGAGCCGCCGAACTCGCCGCGCTCGGCACGGGCGCGATCACGGCCGTCCACGGCACCGGCGGCATCGGCAAGACCTGGCTCGCACTGCGGTGGGCCCACGACCACGCGGACGAGTTCCCCGACGGCCACCTGCACGCCGACCTGCGCGGGGCCGGCCCCGACGCCCTGCCGCCCGCCGCGGTGCTGGGCGGGTTCCTCGGCGCGCTCGGCGTCCCGCCGGACCGCGTGCCGGCGGACGTGGCGGCCCGGTCCGCCCTGTTCCGCAGCGTGGTCGCGGGCCGGCGGCTGCTGGTCGTGCTGGACGACGCCGCCGACACCGCCCAGGTCGCGCCGCTGCTGCCGGGCACGTCCACCGGCAAGGTCCTGGTCACCAGCCGGTCGACGCTGTCCGGGCTGGTCACCGGGCACGGCGCGCGGCCGGTCGCGCTCGACGTGCTCGCCGACGACGAGGCCCGCGCCCTGCTCACCGCCCGGCTCGGCCCGGACCGCACCGCCGGCGGCGCCGCGGCCGACCTGGTGGCGCTGTGCGGCGGGTTCCCGCTGGCGCTGGGCATCGCGGCGGGCCGCGCGCAGGCCCACCCCGCCCTGCCGCTGGCCACCCTGGTCTCCGAACTGCGAGAGGACCGGCTGGACGCGCTGGACGACGGCGACCCGGCGGCGAGCCTGCCCGCCGTGTTCAGCTCGGCCTACCGGGCGCTGGACCCGGCGGCGGCGCGGGTGTTCGGCCTGCTCGGCCTGGCCCCCGGCCCGGACGCGGGCCCGCTCACGGCCGCCGCGTCGACCGGTCTGCCGGTGGCGCGGGCGCGGGCGGTGCTGCGGCGGCTGGCGGCCGTGTCGCTGGTCGGGTTCGACGGCCGCTACCGGATGCACGACCTGGTCCGCCGGTTCGCCGCCGACCGCGCCCGGCGCGACCTCGACCCGGCCGACCGGGACGCCGCGCTGCGCCGCGTGGTCGACTTCCTCCTGCACACCGCCTACGCGGCCGACCGCGTCCTGCACCCGCACCGCCGGCACGTCCCGCTGGACCCGCCGAGCACCGCACCGCACCCGCCACCGGACGAACCGGCCGCGCTGGCGTGGTTCGCGGCGGAACTGCCGGCCCTGGCCGCCGCCCAGCGCGCCGCCGCCGCGCTGGGCCTGCACCGGGCCGTGCTGGGGTTGGCCTGGTCCACCGACACGTTCGTCACCCGGCGCGGGCTGCGCACGCAGCGGCTGGACGCGTGGCGGGCGGCGCTGGAGGCCGCGCCCCACCTCGACGACCCGGTGCTGCACGCCCTGGCCCACCGCGCGCTCGGCCACGTGTGCACCCAGCTCGGCCGGCACGCCGAGGCGGTCCGGCACCTGCGGTCGTCGCTGGCGCTGTCGGCGGGCGACCGGGAGTCCGAGGCGCACACCCACCAGTGGCTCGCGTTCACGTGGGGGCGGCGGGGCGACGCCCGGCGGGCGTGCCGGCACGCGACCCGTGCCCTGGACCTGCACCGAGCGGGCGACCACCCGGTGTGGACGGCCGCCGCGCTCAACACGGCCGGCTGGTACCGCTCGGCGGTGGGCGACCACGACCTGGCGCGGCGGCACTGCGTCGAAGCCCTCGCGCTGCACCGGGCGAACGGCGACCGGACCGGCGAGGCCGCCACCCTGGACAGCCTCGGCCTCATCGACCACCGCACCGGCCGGCACCGGGAGTCCGTCGAGCACTACCGCGCCGCGCTCGTCCTGTTCGAGACCAACCCGTACAAGGCGGCCGACACCCTCGCGGGCATGGGCCACCCGCTGACCGCGCTGGGCGCGCACGACGAGGCGCGGGCCGCGTGGCGCGAGGCGGCGCGGCTGTACCGGGAGCAGCACCGGGCCGCCGACGCCGAGCGGGTCGGGCGGCTCCTAGGCTGACCGGGTGCGCCTGCTGGTGGTCGAGGACGAGAAGCGGCTGGCCGAGTCGTTGCGGGCCGGGCTGGAGGCCGAGGGGTACGCGGTCGACCTCGCCCACACCGGGCCCGACGGGCTGTGGATGGCCGGTGAGCACCGGTACGCGGCGGTCGTGCTGGACATCCTGCTGCCCGGTCTCAACGGCTACCGGGTGTGCGCCGAGCTGCGGGCGCGGGGGAACGACACGCCGATCCTCATGCTCACCGCCAAGGACGGCGAGCACGACGAAGCCGACGCGCTGGACACCGGCGCCGACGACTTCCTGTCCAAGCCGTTCTCCTACGTGGTGTTCCTGGCCCGCCTGCGGGCGCTGATCCGGCGGGGCGGCTCGGCGCGCGGCAGCGTGCTGCGGGCCGGGGACCTGGCGCTGGACCTCGGGCGGCGCGAGTGCCGCCGGGGCGGTGAGCCGGTCGCGTTGTCCAGCAAGGAGTTCAGCGTCCTGGCGCACCTGGTGGAGCGGTCCGGCGAGGTGGTCGCCAAGGCGGACATGCTCACCGACCTGTGGGACTTCGCGGCCGACCCGGACCCGAACCTGGTCGAGGTCTACGTCAGCTCGCTGCGCCGCAAGCTCGGGCGCGACGCCATCCGCACCGTGCGCGGCGCGGGTTACCTGGTGCCGCGTGCGTAGGGCGGCCACGACGCGGGTCCGGGTCGCGGCGCTCGCGGCCCTGGTGTCGGCGCTGCTGCTCACCGCGGGGGCCGTGTACCTGGTGCGGCAGATGGAGAACCAGCTCCGCGCGGGCGCGGACGACCTGGCGATCGCGGGCGCGCGCCGGATCGGCGACATGCTCGACGCGGGCATCGCGCCGGCGGACCTGCCGCCGATGGTGGGCGTCGGGGCCTACGAGGTCATCGACATGGAGGGCAACCGGCTCGCGACCTGCCCCACGCTGCCGGAGGGCTACGCGGACCGCCCGTTCCTGCGGCCGGACGGGCCCGGCGTCGCGCCGCCGACGTTCGCGCACACCCGGACCGTCCGGCTGGACCTGGTGCTCGACCAGGGCGACAACCCGCCGTGCGTCTGGACGTTCAACCTGGACGGCAGGGCCGAGACGCGGGTCACCGAGCACTACCCCGAGTCCGGCCGGCACGTCGTCTACGTGGCGACCGTGCCGATCCCGGAGGCCGTGCGGCTGGTGGACGCCGTGCGCGCCTTCCTGTGGTGGGCGGTCCCGCTGACCGCGCTGCTGATCGGCCTGGTGGCGTGGTTCGCGGTGGGCCGCGCGCTGCGGCCGGTGGCGGCGATCCGGCGGGAGGTGGCCGACATCAGCGCGCACGACCCGGACCGCCGCGTGCCGGTGCCGCCGGCGCGCGACGAGATCGCCGACCTCGCCGACACCATGAACGACATGCTGGCGCGCCTGGCCGCCGGCATGGAGCGGCAGCGCCGGTTCGCCTCCGACGCCTCGCACGAGCTGCGCACGCCGCTGGCGTCGCTGCGCACCCAACTGGAGGTGCTGCTGGCCCACCCCGACCGCGTGGACTGGCGGCGCACCACCGAGAACGCCGTGCTCGACCTGGAGCGGATGCGGGCCGTGGTGGCGGACCTGATGCTGTTGACCCGGGTCGAGGGCGGGCCGCCGGTCCGCGAGGACGTGGACCTCGCCGCGCTGGCCGGCGTGCCCGGACCGCCGGTGGTGGTGGCGGGCAGCCCGTCGCAGTTGCAGCGGCTGGTGCGCAACCTGGTGGACAACGCCGAGCGGCACAAGGCGTCCACCGTGACGACCGCGGTGGAGGCGCGGGACGGGTGGGCGGTGCTGACCGTGGCCGACGACGGTCCCGGCGTCCCGGAGGCGGACCGCGAGCGGGTGTTCGAGCGGTTCGTGCGGCTGGACGAGGGCCGGGCGCGGGACGAGGGCGGCGCGGGGCTGGGGTTGGCGCTGGTGCGGGAGATCGCCCAGGCCCACGGCGGCACGGCGGTGGCCGAGGACGGGGCGCGGTTCGTGGTCCGGTTGCCGCTGACCTGAAGGGTCCTTCAGGTGGTTTCAGGTCGGGTTCAGGGCGGTGACCGGACGCTGCGCCGGTGCTCCTGCGAACCCGTCCGACCGTTCGGGCCGCCCACGTCGTCGCGGCCGGTCTCTTCGTCCTGTACTCGGCGATTTCCCTGTGGCGGCACCGGCTCTTCCAGAGCACGGGCTACGACCTGGGGATCTTCGAGCAGGCGGTGCGCTCCTACGCCGAGGGCCGGCTGCCGACGTCGGAGCTGAAGGGTCCGGGATTCCCGTTGCTGGGCGACCACTTCCACCCGGTTCTGGCGTCGCTCGCGCCGTTCTACGCCGTGCTGCCGCGCGCCGAGACCCTGTTGGTGGCACAGGCTTTCCTGTTCGCGGTGTCGGCGGTCCCGGTGACGCGCCTCGCGTCCCGCCTCGGTCGGCGCGGCGTGGTGGTCGGGGTGGCGTACGGGTTCTCGTGGGGCATCCTCAACGCGGTCGCGTTCGACTTCCACGAGATCTGCTTCGCCGTGCCGCTGCTGGCGTTCGCGGTGGAGGCGTTGGTCGGGGAGCGGTGGCACGCGGCGGTCCTGTGGTCGCTGCCCCTGGTGCTGGTGAAGGAAGACCTGCCGCTGACGGTCGCGGCGATCGGCTGCTACCTGGTGTACCGGGGCCGGAAACGGCTTGGTTGGGCCATGATCGCGTTCGGCGCGGTGTCGTTCGCGGTGATCGTGGTCGTGGTGCTGCCGTGGTTCAACCCCGACGGCGGGTACGCGTACTGGGCGAAGCTGGAGCCGTCCGGGTCGGGTCTGGGGACCCGCCTGGGCACGCTGGTCGCGCTGCTCGCGCCGACGGGGTTCGTGGCGCTGCGGTCACCGCTGGTGCTGCTGGCCGTGCCGACGCTGGCGTGGCGGTTCACCTCCGGCAACCCCGCGTACTGGGGCGTCGACTTCCACTACAGCGCCGTGCTGATGCCGATCGTGTTCGGCGCGTTCCTCGCGGCCCGGCCCACCCGGACGTGGGTGTGCGGGGTGGTGACGGCGGTGTTCACGCTGGTCCTGGCGCTGCGGCCACTGCCGCAACCCGAGTGGGACCACGGGCGGCGGGCCGAGGTCGAGGCGGTGCTGGCGCTGGTGCCCGACGGCGCGCGGGTGGCCGCGTCGAACCGGCTCGCCCCGCACCTGACGAACCGGTGCGAGGTCGGCCTGTTCCCGTGGCACACCGACGCCGAGTACGTGGTGGTGTCGCGGCCGGCGGCGGGGTGGCCCGTGCCGGCCGACGACGAGGCGCGGACCCTCGCGTCCCTGCCGCACACCGTGGTGGCGGACCGGGGGCACGTGGTCCTGCTCAAGCGCTAGGGGGCGACCCGCTGGAGCTCCCAGCCGTCACGGCCGAGGCGGAAGCGCAGGCGGTCGTGCATGCGGTCGCGGCGGCCCTGCCAGAACTCGACTTCCTCGGGCCGGATGCGCCAGCCGCCCCAGTGCGGCGGGACCGGGACGCGGTCGGCGTCGGCGAACTGGCGCTCGATCTTGTTCAGCGCGCTCTCCAAAGTGGAGCGGCCGGATACCACGCGCGACTGGGGCGACGCCCACGCGCCGAGCTGCGAGCCGCGCGGGCGGCTCTCCCAGTAGCGGGCGGTCTCCTCGGGGCCGACCTTCTCGACCGTGCCGCGCACGTGGGCCTGCCGCTGCATCGCGAACCACGGGAAGGTGGCCGACGCGTACCGGGTGGCCATCAGGTCGTGGCTCTTGGTGGAGGTGTAGTTGGTGAAGAACACCAGCCCGCGGGCGTCGAGGCCCTTGGCGAGCACCGTGCGGGACGACGGGCGGCCCTCGGGGTCGGCGGTGGCGAGGACCATCGCGTTCGGCTCGGGCAGGCCGGTGCCGGCGGCCTGGTCCAGCCACAGTTGCAGCTGCTCGTGCCAGGTGGGCAGCAAGTCGCTCTCCGTGAGCGATCCCTGTTCGTAAGACACGCGCATCGACGGCAACGCGATGTTCGTCGTCTCCGACATCCCGAACCTCCCGAGCAGGTTTTTCCTGGCAAGGCACTTGTGGCACCCGGCGATCCAGCGACCGTACGGGTTTCCGGCCGTGCGCGAAACCGCCTGGGTGGTGATGAGTACCACCAGCACCGTGACTATGCGTGTGAAGCACCTAACGGAATCGAGTTCGAGATCGAGTCAGATGGTCACTCGATCCGGGATGTTCGCGCCTGGCCTCCGCCAGCGCGCGTTCCGCCGTCACCGCGTCGGGTGCCAGCGCGGTGGCCAGGCTCCCGCCGCGCGCCAGCGGAACGAGGGACCACCAGTCGTGTGACACGGGCGCGGCGACGTCCTCGCCCCAGCACAGCACTTCGGTGCCGAGGACCCGCATCCCCGCGAGTCCGGCGGGGCTGCCGTCGATCGCCGGGTCGCCGACGCGGGTGGTCTGGCGCAGCAGCGGCCCGTCCCGGCGCACGTCCAGCGTGCTGACCAGCGTGCCCGGCGGTTCACCCACCCGTCCGAGGACCAGCAGCTCCCGGGAGCGCAACCGGGCGTCGGGCGCAAGGTCGGCGCGGAACACCGCTTCGTGGCACGCCCGCCGCGTGATCACGGTCGGCTCGGGCGCGTAGTCCAGGCTGCCGCCGGCGGCGACCTCCACCCGGACCACCGCGCGGCTGCCACCCGGCCGGTGGCCGGGCAGGGCGAGCGTCGCCGCGACGCCCCGCAGTTCCAGGTGCGCGCCGGGCCCGACGCGGACGTGGAGTTCCAGGTCGTCCCCGCCCAGGGGCGCGGTCACCGAACTCACCAGGTGCACCACGCCGTCGCGGCGCGGAACGAGGCGCAACGGTGCCGCGGATCTCATTTCGCGCACCACCGTTCGCCCGTCCACCAGTTCGGCGGAAAGGAATGCCCGCGCTTTCACGCGACGGTCGTGAGCGCGCGGAGTTGGGCGCGCACCCATTCCGCGACGGCGGGCGCGTCCGGTGTTTCCACCAGGGATTGGCTGATCACGGGCAGTGCACCGCGCATCCGGTGGGCGTCGGACGTCATCACGTCGAGGTCGGCCCCGACCATCGGCGCGAGGTCGGTCTTGTTGATCACCAGCAGGTCGGCCGTGGTGACGCCCGGACCGCCCTTGCGCGGCACCTTGTCGCCGCCGGCCACGTCCACCACGAAGATCTGCCGCTCCACCAGGCCCCGGCTGAACACGGCGGTCAGGTTGTCGCCGCCGCTCTCGATCAGCACCAGTTCCAGGCCGGGGAACCGGTGCTCCAGCCGTTCCACGGCGTCCAGGTTGGCGGTGATGTCGTCGCGGATCGCGGTGTGCGGGCAGGCGCCGGTCTGCACGGCCTCGATGCGGTCCACGTCCAGCACGCCGGTCCTGCGCAGGAAGTCCGCGTCCTCGGTGGTGTAGATGTCGTTGGTGACGACGGCGAGGTCGACGCTGTCGCCCAAGGCCCGGCACAGGGCGGCGGTGAGCGCGGTCTTGCCGCTGCCGACCGGTCCGCCGATGCCGATCCGGATCGCGCCGTGGTGGTGGTTGTCGGCGTGGTGGTCGTGGCCGGGGTCGGTGGGGTCGAAGTTGACCGGGTGGACGTGATCAGCTGACAAAGAGACGCACCTCTTCCCTGTGGTGGCGGTCGTGGGCCTCGGCCAGCAGGTCCAGGCCGGGGGCGCCGGGCGCGGGCAGGTCGGCGGGGTCGGTGTCGGCGTGCCCCTCCGCCTGCGCCGCGACGTCTTCGAGGTCCGCTCCCAGGTTCGCGATGATGGCGTTGACGCCGAACGGGTCCAGGCCCAGCAACCGGATCGCGCCCGTGGCCGGGCCGGTGACGGCGTGGTAGGCGACGACCTGGGCGGCGGCGCGCGGGTCGTGGACCAGCGTGCCGACGATGATCGGGTGGTGCGGTTCGGGGGTGGCTCCGAGGAGGTCGGCCAGCCGGTCCGACGGCCACGCTTTCCGTGCGGCACGGGCGATTCCGCGGCCCTGCACACGGGAGGCCTTCCGCTGCGCGGGGGACGGGGTGCGGGCGTCCAGCTCCACGTCCAGCTCGGCGTAGCGGCCCCGGGTCGCGGCGGCGGCGAAGACGGCGTTGAGCAAGCCCGTCGTGCGCAGGCGGCCGACCAGGAACCGTTGGAGGGAACGGAGATCGGTGACCAGCCCGCGCGCGACCGCCTCCTCCAGCCCGCCGGAGTGGACGTGACCCCCGCCCGGGAAGCGGGAGTCGGCGAGCATCAGCGCCGCGAGGTCCATCAGAACAGGAAGTAGCGCTGGGCCATCGGCAGCTCCGCCACCGGGTGCGGTTCGACCAGCTCGCCGTCCACGTGCACGGCGAAGCTGTCCGGGTCCACGCGGACGTCGGGCATGGCGTCGTTGAGCACCATGTCCTGCTTGCCGACCTCGCGCGTGTTGCGCACCGGGACCAGCGGGCGGGACAGGCGCAGCAGGTCGGCCAGGTCGCGGTCCACGGCCTCCTGCGACACGAAGTGCACGCTGGTGCGCGCGCCCGCGTGCGCGCCGAACATCGGCCGGGCCAGCACCGGTTGCGGCGTGGGGATGGACGCGTTCGCGTCGCCCATCGCGGCCCACGCGATGAACCCGCCCTTGAGCACCACCGACGGTCGGACGCCGAAGAACTTCGGCTCCCACAGCACGAGGTCCGCGAGCTTGCCGACCTCGACCGAACCGACCTCGTGGTCGATGCCGTGCGCGATGGCCGGGTTGATCGTGTACTTGGCGACGTACCGGCGGGCGCGCAGGTTGTCGGGGAGTTCGCCGCGCCGGCCGTGCATGACGTGCGCGGTCTGCCAGGTGCGGATGATGACCTCGCCGACGCGGCCCATGGCCTGGGAGTCGGAGCTGATCATGGAGATCGCGCCGAGGTCGTGCAGGAGGTCCTCGGCGGCGATGGTGGTCGGCCGGATGCGGCTCTCGGCGAAGGCCAGGTCCTCGGGGATGGACGGGTTGAGGTGGTGGCAGACCATCAACATGTCCAGGTGCTCTTCGAGGGTGTTGACGGTGTGCGGGCGGGTCGGGTTGGTGGACGAGGGCAGCACGTTCGGCTCGGACACCACGCGGATGATGTCCGGCGCGTGGCCGCCGCCCGCGCCCTCGGAGTGGTAGGCGTTGATCGACCGGCCGCCGATGGCGTCCAGTGTGGACTCGACGAACCCGGCTTCGTTCAACGTGTCCGTGTGGATGGCGACCTGCACGCCCGACTCGTCGGCGATGCGCAGGGCGGCGTCGATGGCGGCGGGCGTGGTGCCCCAGTCCTCGTGCAGCTTGAACCCGCCCGCGCCGGCGTGCAGCTGCTCGCGCAGGGCGTCGTCGCGGACGGTGTTCCCCTTGCCCAGCAACAGGACGTTCACCGGCATGTGGTCCATCGCGGCGAGCATGCGGCCCAGGTTCCACGCGCCGGGCGTGACCGTGGTGGCCTTGGTGCCCTCGGCCGGGCCGGTGCCGCCGCCGATGAGCGTGGTCAGGCCGGAGGCGAGCGCCTCGTCCACGATCTGCGGGCAGATGAAGTGGACGTGGCAGTCGATGCCGCCGGCGGTGAGGACCTTCCCGTTGCCCGCGACGACCTCGGTGGCCGGGCCGATCACCAGCGCCGGGTCCACGCCGTCCATCACGTCGGGGTTGCCGGCCTTGCCGATGCCGACGATCCGGCCGTCGCGCACGCCGACGTCGGCCTTGACCACGCCCCAGTGGTCGAGGACCACCGCGCCGGTGATGACCAGGTCGGGGGCGCCCTCGGCGCGGGTGGCCATGCCCTGCCCCATCGACTCGCGGATGACCTTGCCGCCGCCGAAGATCACCTCGTCGCCGGCGTGCGGGCCGCGGCTGCGGTCCTCGGTGACCTCGATGGTCAGGTCGGTGTCGGCGAGCCGGACGCGGTCGCCGGTCGTGGGGCCGAACAGCTCGGCGTAGCGCTCGCGGCTGATCTCCGTCACCGGTCCAGGTCCCCCGCCCACTCGGGGCGCAGGCCCGGCACCCGGCGCGCGCCGGCCAGCGGCACCAGGACCACCTCGCGCTCCACGCCCGGTTCGAAGCGCACCGCCGTGCCCGCCGGCACGTCCAGCCGCTTGCCCCACGCCGCCTCGCGGTCGAACTCCAGGCCCGGGTTGACCGCGGCGAAGTGGTAGTGCGAGCCGACCTGCACCGGCCGGTCCGCGGTGTTGACCACGACCAGCGTGGTGCGCGGGCGGCCGGGGTTCAGCACGACCGGGTCGGCACCGGTGATGATCTCGCCAGGGCGCACGCGGGGCTCCTTCACACGATCGGGTGGTGCACGGTCACCAG
Source organism: Saccharothrix sp. NPDC042600 (assembly GCF_040647305.1). NCBI lineage: Bacteria > Bacillati > Actinomycetota > Actinomycetes > Pseudonocardiales > Pseudonocardiaceae > Saccharothrix > Saccharothrix sp. NPDC042600. The sequence continues at coordinate 254,669 of NZ_JBEZBW010000003.1, forward strand.
CTTCGTGCCGTCCGGGAAGGTGGCCTCCACCTGCACGGACTCGACCATCTCGGGCACGCCGGGCAGCACCTGGGCGCGGGTCAGGACGTGCCGGCCGCTGTCCATCAGCTCGCTGACCGTGCGGCCGTCCCGCGCGCCCTCCAGGACGTGGTCGGTGATCAACGCCACGGCTTCGGGGTAGTTGAGCACGACTCCGCGTTCCAGCCGGCGTCGCGCGACGTCGGCCGCCACGTGGACCAGCAGTTTTTCCTGCTCGTGGGGCGTGAGGTGCATCCCGTGAGGTCTACCAGACGAAACCGCGGTACCGCCTGGCGGAAACAAGCACTTAACAGGTGATCTTCATCTGAATCGGTTCCTGAATCGTGACCGACGACACGGAAAAGCGTCGTTGCCACTCCGTGTCGAGGGGAGCAAGGTTTTCCCAACTCTTGACTCTCGCGGAAGAGGAGCGCACAGCGTGGTGCAGCAAACCGAGCAGGACGGATTCCGGCCGGGCCTGGAGGGCGTCGTCGCCTTCCGCACCGAGATCGCCGAGCCGGATCGCGACGGTGGCGCGCTGCGCTACCGCGGGGTGGACATCGAGGACCTGGCCGGGAAGGTCACCTTCGGCAACGTGTGGGCCCTGCTGGTGGACGGCCGCTTCGGGCCGGGCCTGCCGCCCGCCGAGCCGTTCCCGATCCCCGTGCACACCGGAGACGTGCGGGTGGACGTGCAGGCGGCGTTGGCGATGGTCGCGCCGATATGGGGTTACCAGCCGCTGCTGGACATCAGCGACGAGGACGCCCGCGCGCAGCTCGCGCGCGCCTCGGTGATGGCGCTGTCGTACGCGGCGCAGTCGGCGCGCGGCATCGGCCGGCCCGCCGTGCCGCAGAAGCGCATCGACGAGTGCCGGACCATCACCGAGCGCTTCCTGACCCGCTGGCGCGGCGAGCCGGACCCGGCGCACGTGAAGGCGTTGGACGCGTACTGGGTGTCCGCCGCCGAGCACGGCCTGAACGCCTCCACCTTCACCGCCCGCGTCATCGCCTCGACCGGCGCGGACGTGGCGGCGGCCATGTCCGGCGCGATCGGCGCGATGTCCGGTCCGCTGCACGGCGGCGCCCCGGCGCGGGTGCTGCCGATGATCGAGGAGGTCGAGCGCACCGGCGACGCGCGCGGCTTCGTGAAGGGCATCCTCGACCGCGGTGAGCGCCTGATGGGCTTCGGCCACCGGGTGTACCGGGCGGAGGACCCGCGGGCGCGGGTGCTGCGGCGGACGTGCCAGGAGTTGGGCGCGGCGCGCTACGAGGTCGCGGCGGCCCTGGAACAGGCGGCCCTGGCCGAACTCCGCGAACGCCGCCCGGACCGGGCGATCGAGACCAACGTCGAGTTCTGGGCGGCCGTGATCCTGGACTTCGCCCAGGTCCCGCCGCACATGATGCCCGCGATGTTCACCTGCGCCCGGACGGCGGGCTGGTCGGCGCACATCCTGGAGCAGAAGCGGACGGGCCGACTCGTCCGCCCGTCGGCGACGTACGTGGGCCCGGGCCCCCGCAAGCCGTCCGAGGTCGAGGGCTGGGAAGAGATCGCCTGATCGTGTGACCGCAGGAGGTCGAGCCGCCGCGCCTCGCACGCCGGCTCGGCCTCCGCCTCCCGGCTCGTCGGCTCGGCTCCCGGCTCCCCGGCTCGGCCCCGGCCCCGGCTCCCGGCTCGGCCTCCGGCCCCGGCTCGGCCCCGGCCCCGGCTCGGCCTCCAGCCTCCGGCCCGGCCTCCGGCCCGGCCTCCGGCCCCCGGTTCCATCTTCCCACCGGGGTACGACAGTTCCGCTGTTCGCGTCGGCTCGGCGGTCCGGCTCAACGTGAGCAGCGACACCCGGTTGTCACCGTTCGGCCACGCGGCTGCAACACTGGTGACCCCCGGCAACGGCGCCGGTCAGGCTGTCCCAACACCTCCCCCGTGACCGGAGGCTCCGCTATGACCCAGACCGCCGATCCGACCACCTTGGTCCTGCCCTCCGACCTGCGGCCGTCCGACGGCCGGTTCGGCTGCGGACCGTCCAAGGTCCGGCCCGAGGCCCTGCAGGCCCTGGCCACCGAGGGCGCGGCCCTGATGGGCACCTCGCACCGGCAGAAGCCGGTGAAGTCCCTGGTCGGCTCCGTGCGGTCCGGTCTGCGCGAGCTGTTCTCGCTGCCGGAGGGCTACGAGGTCGTCCTGGGCAACGGCGGCACCACCGCGTTCTGGGACGCCGCCGCGTTCGGCCTGGTCCGCGAGCGGGCGCAGCACTTCACCTACGGCGAGTTCTCGTCGAAGTTCGCCAAGGTCACCTCCGACGCGCCGTTCCTCGGCGACTCGATCGTGGTCAAGGCCGACCCGGGCTCCGCGCCGGAGATCGCCTACGCCGAGGGCGCGGACCTGGTCGGCTGGGCGCACAACGAGACGTCCACCGGTGTCGCGGTGCCCGTGTCGCGGCCCGCCGGGTCCGACGGCGCGCTGGTCGCCATCGACGCCACCTCCGGCGCCGGCGGCCTGCCGGTGAACGCCGAGGACTTCGACGTCTACTACTTCGCGCCGCAGAAGTGCTTCGCCTCCGACGGCGGCCTGTGGATCGCGCTGATGTCCCCGGCCGCGCTGGAGCGGGTCGCGGAGATCGGCGCGAGCGGCCGGTGGGTGCCGGAGTTCCTGTCGCTGACCACGGCGCTGGACAACTCCACCAAGGACCAGACCTACAACACGCCGTCGCTGGCCACGCTGTTCCTGCTCGACGACCAGGTCAAGTGGATCCTGGGCAACGGCGGCCTGTCCTGGGCCGTGGAGCGCACCGCGGACTCGTCGTCGCGGCTGTACTCGTGGGCCGAGGCGACCTCGTACACGACGCCGTACGTGGCCGACCCGGCGTACCGCTCGCAGGTCGTCGGCACGATCGACTTCGACGACTCGGTGGACGCCTCCGTGGTGGCGAAGGTGCTGCGCGCCAACGGCATCGTGGACGTCGAGCCGTACCGCAAGCTCGGCCGCAACCAGCTGCGCGTCGCGATGTTCCCGGCGATCGAGCCGGCCGACGTGACGACGCTGACCAAGGCCGTCGACTGGGTCGTGTCCCAGCTCTGACCCCCTGTTCGCGGGTGCGGGGACCCCTCCGGCGGGACGCCGGTCGGGTCCCCGCACCCGTTTCCGCGGGCGGTTCCCGCGCCTCCGCGCTCTAGGCGAGCGCTTCGGTCGGCGCCAGGCGCGCGGCCCGCACCGCCGGGTACGCGCCGGCGACGGCCCCGACCACCATCGCCACCACGACCCCGCCGAGCAGGGCGGGCACCGGGACCACGGCCGGCCACTGCCGGCTCGCCGCGTACCCGGCCGTCACCGCCACCCCCACCAGCACGCCGACCAGGCCCCCGAGCCCGGACAGCAGCACCGACTCCGCGAGGAACTGCCCGCGCACCTGCCGACGGGTCGCCCCCAGCGCCCGCCGCAGGCCGATCTCCCGACGCCGTTCCAGCACCGAGATGACCATCGTGTTCGCCACGCCCACCCCGCCGACCAGCAGCGCGACGCCGCCCAGCCCCAGGAACAGGGCGCTGAACGAGCTCTCGGTGAGCCGCTTCGCGGCCAGCGCCTCGGACGGGCGGGCCACGTCCACCTCGTTCGGCTGCTCGGGGTTGAGCGTGCGCCCGAGCACGGCGCGCACCGCTTCGACGGCCGCGTCGGCGGCGCGGACGTAGACCGTGCCCGGGTGGCCGTCGAACCCGAACTCGCGCTCGGCGGTCGTCCACCCGACCAGCACGGACCGTTCGACCTCGGGCGAGAGCGGCATCGGCCGCAGCACGCCGACCACGGTGAACCACTTGCCGCCGATCCACACCTGGCGTCCCGGTCGGTCTACACCCAGGCGCGTGGCGGCGACCGACCCGAGCACGACCCCGGGCGACTCGTCGTCCAGGAACCGCCCGCTCTCGACCTCGCCCTCCAGCACGTCGAGCAGGTCGGGCCGCGCGGCGAGGACGGCCAGGCCGGACGTCTCGTCGGCGGGCACGCGATCGTTGCGCCGCACGGTCTGCCCGGTTTTACCGGTGCCACTCGCGGCGGTCACGGGCCCGATCCGCTGGGCCATCGGGACGGCGGTGAGCGGCAGCTTCGCGTCGTCGCCGCCGAAGGTGTGGCCGGGCTGGGCCTGGAGCAGGTTCGTGCCGAGCCGGTCGAGCTGGTCCCGCAGCGCGCGCTGCCCGGAGGCCGGGATCCCGATGACGGCGACGACGGCCGCGATGCCGATGGCGATCCCCAACGCCGACAACACCGCCCGCAACGGCCGCGTCCGCATGCCGTGCGCGCCAAGCCGAAACACGTCCCCCGGCCGCAACCGAACCGCCCCCGGCGGGTCGTCCGGCGGGCTGTGTGGCGACGGGCTGGGTGGCGGCGAGTTGCGCGGCGGTGGGCTGGTCGGCGGTGGGCTGGTCACACGATCACCCCGTCCCGCACCTCGACCCGACGCGGGGCGGCGGCGGCCACGTCCCGGTCGTGGGTGATGATCACGACGGTCGTGCCGTCCCGGTTCAACCCGCGCAGCAGGTCGAGCACCCCGGACCCGTTGCGGCTGTCGAGGTTGCCGGTGGGTTCGTCCGCCAACAGGATCGCCGGCCGGTTGACCACGGCCCGGGCGATGGCCACCCGCTGCCGCTCGCCGCCGGACAACTCCCCGGGCCGATGCGTGGCCCGGTGCGCCAACCCGACGCGTTCCAGCGCTTCGGCCGCCATCGCCCGGCGGCGCTTGTGCGGGACGCCCGCGTAGAGGAGCCCGGTGGCGACGTTGTCGAGCGCGGGCACGCCGTCGCTGAGGAAGAACTGCTGGAACACGAACCCGATCCACCCGGCGCGCAACGCGGAGAGCCGCCGATCGGACAGACCGGACACGTCCTGCCCGCGGATCTCCACCCGACCGCTGGTGGGCCGGTCGAGCGTGCCCATGAGCTGGAGCAACGTGGACTTGCCCGACCCGGAGGGCCCCACGATCGCGAGCATCTCCCCCGCGCCGACACTCAGGGAGACCTCCCGCAACGCCCACACGCCACCGGGATAACTCCGACTGACCCGATCGACGACGATCACCCGCCCCCACCACCCTGCGAACCGCCCACGACCAGCGACACGCGGCGGACCGCGAGCAGTGCCCGACGGGCGGCCGGCGGTGTTCGGAGGGCGGCCAGTCGCATCGGGCGCATTTCCAGCCGATTCCGCTCACCCGGTGGCCCCTGGCGCGCGGGCCGGGGTGGAGTGGTCATGAGGTGGTCACCACCTTCAGGCCCTCGGTCACGCCCTCGCCCGTGATCTCCACCCGACCCTTCGCGAACAGGCCCGTCTTCACCGGGACCAGGCGGCGGTCGTCGGCCGTCTCGACCGCGTAGCCGCCCTCCGCCAACGCCAGCAGGGCGCCGACCGGCACGGTCAGCACGTCCTCGCGCTTGCCCACCGTGAACAGCACGCTCGCGGACGCCGTGTCCACGCCCTCCGCCGCCTTCGGGTCGTCCAGCGCGATCGTCACGGTCACCTTCGGCTTCTCGCCCGGGCTGCCCGTCGCCGCCGCCGGGGTCACCGACGTCACCGTGCCGGTGGTCGGCTTGCCGCCGGTGATCTCCACCTCCACCTTGTCCCCCGTCCTCGCGTAGCGCTGCTTCGACTTCTCCAGCTCCGCCGTCACCGCCCGCTCCGTGCCGGTCACCTTCATCAGGTCACCGGCGCCCGGCGCACCGAGCTGCGCGGTCACCGAGGCCACCCGCACCGGCCCCGGCTGCACGACCACGTCCCCCTGCCCCACCGCACCGGTCTGCTCCAGGCCGTTCGCCTTCTGCCACTTCTTCACCGCCGCCGCTGTGGCGGCCGTGTACTTCTCGTCGGGTGTGCCGAACCCGGTGAACCCGAGCGCGGCCAGGTTCTCCTCCACCACCTTCACGTCCGGCCCGTCGTCCACCCCCGCCGACAGGTCCCGGTACAGCGGCAGCCCGCCGTAGAACAGCGGCACCGGGTCGGCGTCCACCGCGTACACCGCCTCGCCGCGCTCCAGCACCTCGCCGGCCGCCGGCAGCCCGGTCACGGTCCCGGGTCTGCGCCCCGCCAGCGGCCGTTCCGCGCCGTACGCGACGGTCCCCGTGACGGTCTGCTGGTCGGCCAACGTGGTCCGCTCGACCTCCGCCGTCGCCGCCGGCCGGCCGCGTTCGGGTTCGGCGCCGGCGCGGTCGGCCGACACCCTGGTCAGCGCCACGGCCGTCCCGGTGCCCAGCAACGCCAACGCCACCACGCCCCCGACGACCCACCTCCTCCGTTCAGCCATCGGCCCTCGACACCTTCCCGCCGCCACCGAATCCGCATTCCTCCAATGCCTTCTGCGTCCTCTCGGTGTCGTCGCCGAACGGCAACGAGATGCCGCCGCCCTTCTCGAAATCCGGGTCCGGCACGTCGATGCCCTTTTCGCGCAGGCACTTGATCTCCTCGCGCATCCGGTCCATCTCCTCCGGTGTCGGCTTGCGCATCTCCCCGCCATTGGGCAGGAACCGCTTGCACGCCTCCTCCGCCTTCTTCATCTCCTCCATCCCGATGTCGCCGCCCTCGACCCGCATCGCGACCCCGCCCCGGCCGTCCACCTCGGGATCGGGCATGTCCACCCCGTTCTCCCGCATGCACTTGGCGAACTCGCGCACCTTGTCCTCGTCCCGCGCGCCGTCCTGCGGCGCGGCCGACGAACCGCTCGTCGGACCGCCGGAGATCGACGCCACCCCGTCCCCCTGCGCGGCGGCGCCGCAGCCCGCCAGCAGGAGTGCTCCCAACACCAACCAGATCGGTTTTCGCATGGTCCGATTGGTACCGGCCGGTCGATCTGCGCCCGATAAGCGAATTCGCTTATCGGGCGCTTATCTCCCCTCCGGCACACTGGCCGCCATGCGGGTTCTGGTGGTCGAGGACGAGGAGTTGTTGGCGAACACCATCGCCGAGGGATTGCGCCGGGTCTCGATGGCGGTGGACGTCTGCTACGACGGAGGGGAGGCGCTGGAACGGGTGGGTGTGCACGACTACGACGTGGTCGTGCTCGACCGCGACCTGCCGGTGGCGCACGGGGACGAGGTGTGCGCGGCCGTGCTGGCGGCGGGCGGCGAGGCGAAGGTGCTGATGCTGACGGCGGCGGCGCAGGTGGAGGACCGCGTGGCGGGGCTGGGCCTGGGCGCGGACGACTACCTGACCAAGCCGTTCGCGTTCGCCGAGCTGGTGGCGCGGGTGCAGGCGCTGGGCCGGCGCGCGCGGCCGGCGCTGCCGCCGGTGCTGCGCCGGGCGGGGGTGGTGCTCGACCTGCCGCGGCACCAGGTGTCGCGGGACGGCCGGTTCATCCAGCTCTCGCGCAAGGAGTTCGCGGTGCTGGAGGTGCTGATGAGGGCGGAAGGGACGGTGGTGACGGCGGAGGACCTGTTGGAGAAGGCGTGGGACGAGTACGCGGACCCGTTCACGAACGCGGTCCGGGTGGCGGTGATGACGCTGCGGCGCAAGCTCGGTGAGCCCGGCGTGATCGAGACGGTGCCCGGCGCCGGGTACCGGTTCGGGGGTGAGCGCGCTGCGGCTGTCGGTGCGGGCCAGGCTGACCGCCTGGTACGGCGGGTTCTTCCTGCTCTCCGGGGTGGTGCTGGTCGCGCTGAACTACGTGCTGGTCAGCGCCCAGCTACCGCAGGTGGACTCGTTCGCCATCGCGGTGGAGGGGCCGCCGCTCGCGCCGTCGGACCAGACGCAGGTGGTGACCACGCTGGAGGACTACCGGTCCGAGGCGCTCAACACGCTGCTGCTGCAGTCGGGCGTGGGGCTGGTGGTGACCACCGCGCTGGCGGGCATCGTGGGCTGGGTGCTGGCGAGCCGGGTGCTGGAGCCGCTGCAGTCGATCACCGCGACCGCGCACCGGCTGGAGGTCGAGGACCTCGGCCGGCGGATCAACCTGGACGGGCCCGACGACGAGCTCAAGGAGCTGGCGGACACCTTCGACGGCATGCTGGACCGGCTGGCCACCGCGTTCGACAGCCAGAAGAGGTTCGTCGCCAACGCCTCCCACGAGCTGCGCACCCCGCTGGCCATCCAGCGCACCCTCATCGAGGTGGCGCTGGCGGACGAGCACGCCTCGGCCGACGTCAAGCGGCTCGGCGGCCACCTGCTGGCCACCAACGTGCGCTCGGAACGGCTCATCGACGGCCTGCTGCTGCTCGCCCGCAGCGACCGGGGGCTGGGCCGGCGCGAACCCGTGGAGCTCGACCATCTCGTGGAGGACGTGGTCCACACGTTCCGCCGGGAGCCGCAGGACATCAGCCTGCGGGCGGAACCGGTGGCCGTCCTGGGCGACCCGGTGCTGCTCGCGCACCTGGTCACGAACCTGCTGCGCAACGCGTGCACCCACAACCACCAGGACGGGAACGTGTCCGTCACGGTCCGCGGCGCCAACCCGGTGCTGGTCGTCGCGAACACCGGCCCGGTCGTCCCGGAGGAGTCGGTGCCGGGTCTTTTCGAGCCGTTCCGGCGACTCGCGGGCGCTCGCGGCGGCGGCGCGGGACTGGGTCTTTCGATCGTGCGTTCGATCGCATTGGCCCATCAGGGAAATGTGCGCGCGTATCCCGCGGCCGGCGGCGGTTTGTGCGTCGAGGTGAACCTTCCGGTAACGGACGTGCGGATCACGGCGACATACGGCAAGATCACATGAAGATATCGGTGAACGCGGCGAGCCTCCCCCGTCAAGGAGGCGCGCCGGATTAACGTCGGCACCTGGCGAGGTGAAGTCACACGGGAGGCCATGATGCGAGCGCTGCGGGTCATCGGGCTCGAAGAGGACGGCAAATCCGTCATCCTCGAAGACCCGGAACGCGGCGAGCGCTTCGTGCTGCCCGCCGACGAACGGCTGCGCGCGGCGGCGCGGGGCGACCTCACCCGACTCGGCCAGATCGAGATCGAGGTGGAGAGCCAGATGCGCCCGCGCGAGATCCAGGCGCGCATCCGCGCCGGCGAGTCGATCGAGCAGGTCGCCGCGGCGGCGGGCATCCCGACCCACCGGGTCGAGCGGTTCGCCTACCCCGTGCTGCTGGAGCGGTCCCGGACCGCGGAGCTGGCGCAGCGGGCGCACCCGGTGCGCGAGGACGGGCCGGACGTGCAGACGCTCGGCGAGGTCGTCGCGCACTCGTTCGGCCTGCGCGGCCAGGACTACACCGACGTGAGCTGGGACTCGTGGCGCGGTGAGGACGGCCGCTGGGTCGTGCAGCTGCACTGGACGGCGGGCCGGTCCGACAACCGGGCGCACTGGGCGTTCCACCCGGGCGCGCACGGCGGCACGGTGACCGCGCTGGACGACGCGGCCGTCGAGCTGATGGACCCGAACCCGAACCGCACGCTGCGCACGGTCCGCCCGGTGACCCAGCTGGCCCGCCAGGCCCTGGAGCTGGAGAAGCCGGCGGAGCCGGAGATCCTGGTCCGCGAGGAGCCCCTCCCGACCCCGCCGCCCGCGCCGGAACCCGAGCCGGAGCCGGTGGTCGTCGAGGAGCCCCCCGCGCCGCAGCCCACGCCGGCCCCCGCGCCGGCCGCGGCGAAGAAGGACCCGCAGCCGCCCAAGCGGGGCAAGAAGAACCACCCGATCGTGCCGTCGTGGGAGGACGTCCTGCTGGGCGTCCGCTCCAACCGGGGCTGATCCGCCGGACCACGGAAGGGCCTCCGCCACGTGCGGGGGCCCTTTCGCGTTGGGGGGTGCCCGGGCCCGGGTGACCGGCGGGTCGTGGGCGCTACTCGGGCGGCGGTCGGCCGGCCGCTGGTCGGGGTGGCCGTAGTGGGCTGCTGCCGCGCCGCCAACCGGGCCCCACGACCAGAACCGCCGGCCGAACCCGACGACCCGAGCCGCCGACCGGGACCGACGATGGGCCGTTGGGCGGATCGCGGTTCGTCGGCCGGTGATCGGGTAACCCTCCGGGCATGCTGGCACGAATGCTGATCGGCGCCGTTCTCGGCGCCGGGCTCGGTGCTGCCTGGTGGGGTGTGCGGGAGATGATCGCGGCCGGCGCCGTGTGCTCCGAGGAGAACTGGAACTGCCTCGCGATGGGGTTGTTCAGCATCCCGATCATGCTGGTGGCCGGGGTGCTCGTCGCGTGGGCCGTGCTCCGGGTGTTCGGGGTCGAGCGGGCGCTGGGGATGGCCGCCGTCGGGATGTTCTTCAGCGCCGTCCTCACCCTGACCACCGTGTGGGTGTCCGTGCCGGCCGGCGGCGTGCTGGCGGGCGCGCTGGGGTTCGCGCTGGCCGCGCCGGTGACAGCCCGGCACCGCGTGGGGCAGACTGCCGGCCGTGGCTGAGACGACGACCGGTGGCTTCGCCTTCAGGGTGCTGCTGCGCGTCGTCGTGTCCGGGGCGGTCGGGGCGGTGCTGCTGGTCGCCTGGATCTGGGCGTACCGGGCGGGCGTGCTCGACCGGGTGGTCAACGAGACCTCGCTGAGCGAGTTCCTGCTGCTCGTGGTGATCGGGCTGCCGGTCGCGCTGCTGTTCAGCGCCCTGCTCGCGGGGCCGGTGCTGTGGCTGCTCAAGGTGCGCCCGGTGTGGCCGGTGGTGCTCATCGGACCGGTCCTGCTCGGGCTCGCGCACTACTTCAAGCTGCAGGAGCGGTTCTCCTGGCTCGGCGACCGCTGGACGGTGCTCACCCTGCTCGCGGGCGTCAGCTACGGGCTGGCCGGCCTGCTCACCGCCCCCGCCATGCTGCGCCGGGACAAGTAGTCCCGCGGGCCGCCGTCAGTACTCCGCATGCGGCACGGCGTCCAGCAAGGCCAGGTCCCAGCCCTCGCGCTCGCACCAGTCCTCCGCGTCCTCCCGTGACACCGGGTGCGCGCGTTCCGCCCGACCACCGATGACGTCCCACCCGTCGGGAGCCAGCACGTAGAGCCTGCCGGCCCGGACCGCCAGGAGACGGCCGTGCGGGAACGCCATGGTCGGCTCGGTGCGCAGGTAGCGCACGTCCATCTTGACCTCCACCTAGCTAGAGCCTGCATGTTCGACAGCGGGAAAACCGGATGCTTACGGGGGGTGACCTTCGTACCGTGGCAGTGAGCCTGAGGGGGACCACCGAAGTGACCGAGTCCGCGACGTCGCCACCCGACCACCCGCGAACCACCACGTTCTCGACCGTGCGCAGGCTGTGGCCGTACTTCCGGCCCGTGCGCACCCAGATGCTGCTGAGCATGACCGCGGCGCTGCTGGCGATGCTCTGCGGCCTGGGCATCCCGCTCATCACCCAACGCATCGTGGACGGCCCGATCGCCGCCCGCGACCTGGGGGCCCTGCCGGCCATGGTCGGCCTGGTGCTGCTGCTCGGCATCGGCGAGGCGGCCCTGTTCTACGCGCGCCGCAAGTTCATCGCGCGGCCCGCGTCCGACGTCGAGGCCCGCATGCGGGTCGCGATGTACGACCACCTCCAGCGGCTGCCGGTGTCGTTCCACGACCGGTTCCAGTCCGGCCAGCTGCTCTCCCGCGCCACCACCGACCTCAACACCGTGCGCCGGTTCGTGGCGTTCGTCTGCACGTTCCTGGTGGTCAACACGCTGGTCGTGCTGACCGGCCTGGGCATCCTGTTCTGGCTGTCGCCCGTCCTGGGCGGGATCGTGCTGGCCTGCACGCTGCCGCTGATCCTGCTGTCCTACCTGTTCGAGTCGAAGTTCAAGGTCGTCGCGCGGCGGGCGCAGGACCAGGCGGGCGACCTGACCACCGTGGTCGAGGAGTCCGTGCTGGGCATCCGGGTGCTCAAGGCGTTCGGCCGCGGACCGCACCTGACCCGGCGGTTCCTGCGCCAGGCGCGCGAGCTGCGGGACACCGAACTGGCCAAGGTCCGCGTGTTCGCGCTGCTGTGGGCGGTGCTGATCGTGCTGCCCGAGCTGGCGATCGCCGGGCAGCTCGCGTTCGGCGCGGTCGGCATCACCGACGGCACGGTCACCGCGGGCACGCTCGTCGCAGCGGTCACGGTGAGCGCCTACCTGCGCTGGCCGATCGACTCGATCGGGTGGTTGTTGGCCGAGACGAACCAGACCGCCGCCGCGTCCGAGCGGTACTTCGAGGTCATGGACGCCCCGGTCGCCATCACCTCGCCCGCCACCCCGAAGAAGCTCCCGGCGCAGGTCAAGGGGCACGTCCGGTTCGAGGGCGTCCACTTCGCCCACGCCGAGGGCGACCGCGAGGTGCTGCGCGGCGTCGATCTGGACATCCGGCCGGGCGAGACGGTCGCGCTGGTCGGCGCCACCGGATCGGGCAAGACCACGGTCACCGCCCTGGTGCCGCGCCTGGCCGACGTGACGCGCGGCCGGGTCACCATCGACGGCGTGGACGTGCGCGACCTGGACCTGGCGGAGCTGCGCCGGGTCGTCGGCACCGCGTTCGAGGAGCCGATCCTGTTCTCCGCGAGCGTCACCGAGAACGTCGCGCTCGGCGGCATCGGCGCGGACGCCCCCGGCGGAGCCGGAGACCAGACCACGGCGCGGGTCCGGGAGGCGCTGCGGGTCGCGCGGGCCGAGGAGTTCGTGGACGCCCTGCCGTGGGGCCTGGACACCCGGATCGGCGAGCAGGGCCTGTCCCTGTCCGGCGGTCAGCGGCAGCGGCTGGCGCTGGCGCGCGCGGTCGTCGGGCACCCCGCGGTGCTCGTGCTGGACGACCCGCTGTCCGCGTTGGACGTCCACACCGAGGCCGAGGTGGAGGCCGCGCTGCACCGCGTGCTCAAGGGCGTGACCGCGCTGGTGGTCGCGCACCGGCCCAGCACCGTGCAGCTGGCCGACCGGGTGGCGATGCTCGTGGACGGGCGGATCGCCGCGGTCGGCACGCACCGGGAACTGTTGGCGGACAACGAGGAGTACCGCTACCTCCTGTCCACTTTGGAAGACGAGGAGGTGGCGGCGTGACCACCGTCGAACAGGCGCCGGAGCAGGGCGAGGAGAAGTGGCGGGGCGTCGCCGCCGAGGACGTCGAGGAGCTGGACCACGCGACCGGCGCGAAGCTGCAGGCCCGGTCGCGCCGGCTGCTGGGCTCGCTGCTGCGCCCGCACACGCGGGCGGCGGTGCTGGCGCTGGCGATCGTGGTGCTGGAGAACCTGGTCACCCTGGCCGGGCCGCTGCTGATCGCCGCCGCCATCGACCGGGGCGTGCCGGCCGCGCTGGACGGGCGGCCGGAGGTGCTGGCGTGGTGCGTCGGCGGGTACGTCGGCGTGGCGTTCTCGGCGACGCTGCTGCGCTGGTCGTTCGTCCGGCTGACCGGCCGGATCGGCCAGGACCTGCTGCTGGACCTGCGGGAGCGCATCTTCCGGCACGCGCAGCGGCTGTCGGTGTCCTTCCACGAGCGCTACACCTCCGGCAAGGTGATCTCGCGGCTGACCAGTGACGTCGACTCGCTGCAGGACCTGCTCGAACACGGCCTGGACGGGTTCTTCACGTCCATGCTGTCCGTGGTCGGCATCTCGATCGTGATGCTCACCCTGGACCCGCCGCTGGCCGCGGTCGTGCTGTTCGGGTTCGTGCCGCTGCTGCTGCTCATCCGCTGGTTCCGCCGCCGGTCGGCCCGCGCCTACCGCGGCACCCGCGGGGCCATCGCCAAGATCATCGTGCAGTTCGTGGAGACCATGAACGGCATCCGCGCGGTGCAGGCGTTCCGCCGCGAGAAGCGCAACGCGCACATCATGGGCGAGTTCAACGACCGGTTCCGCGACGCCAACACCGAGGCGTTCAGCGTGGTGGCGGTGTTCACCTCGCTGGTTCGGGTGATCGGCAACGTGTCGCTGGCCGTGATCCTCGCGTGGGGTGCGTGGCGGGTGGCGCAGGGCGACCTCGAACTGGGCGTGCTGGCCGCGTTCACGCTGTACGTGCGGCGGTTCTACGACCCGTTCGACGAGATCGCCATGTTCGCCAACTCCTACGCCTCGGCGACCGCCGCGCTGGAGAAGATCTCCGGCCTGCTGGAGGAGCGGCCGACCGTGCCGGAGCCGGACGACCCGGCCCCGCTGCGGGACGTGCGCGGGCAGGTCGCGTTCGACGGGGTGGAGTTCCGCTACACGCCGGAGACGCCGGTGGTGCTGCCGGCGTTCGACCTGCACGTGCCGGCCGGGCAGACCGTGGCGCTGGTGGGCGCGACCGGCGCGGGCAAGTCCACGCTGGCCAAGCTGGTGGCGCGGTTCTACGACCCGTCCGAGGGCGCGGTGCGGCTGGACGGCATCGACCTGCGCGAGGTCGCGGACACCGACCTGCGGCGCGCGGTGGTGATGGTGACCCAGGAGAACTTCCTGTTCGACGGGTCGGTCGCGGACAACATCAGCCTGGGCCGGCCCTCGGCGACGCGCGAGGAGGTCGTGTCGGCGGCCCGCGCGGTCGGGGCGCACGAGTTCATCTCGGCGCTGCCCGACGGGTACGACACGGACGTGCGCAAGCGCGGCGGGCGGCTGTCGGCCGGGCAGCGGCAGCTCGTGGCGTTCGCGCGGGCGTTCCTGGCCGACCCGGCGGTGCTGGTGCTGGACGAGGCGACGTCGAGCCTGGACGTGCCGACCGAGCGGCTGGTGCAGCACGCGCTGGAGACGGTGCTGGCGGACCGGACGGCGTTCATCATCGCGCACCGCCTGTCCACGGTCATGATCGCGGACCGCGTGCTCGTGCTCGACGGCGGCCGGGTCGTGGAGGACGGCTCACCCGAGGAGCTGATCGACGGCCGCGGCCGGTTCGCGGCCCTGCACACCGCGTGGCGGGACTCGCTGGCCTAGAGCAGGGTGGTGATCAGGGCGAACCAGGCCAAGAGCACGCCGGCCACCACGCCGTAGGCCACCCAGCGCCACACCAGCACCTTGCGGGCGAGCCAGACGGACGGGGCGATACCGCCCACGACCAGCACGTTCGCCAGCAGCGCCAGCCACGGGCTGGTCTCGCCGAGGCCGAGCGACAGGGTGACGACCATGAACGTCACCACGGCCGCGGTGAACACGCTCACGGTCAGGCCGGTGCCCCAGGGAGGCCGCTCCTCCCGGGGCTCCGGCTCCGGCTCGACCAGGGGCAGGCGTTCCACCGGGGGCGCTTCCACGACGAACTGCTCGCCGGTCACCGGGTCGGTGTACGCGACGGGCGTGCCCATGTCCGCGGCCAGCCGGCCCGCCAACTGGCGTCCGCGCCGGGTGACCAGCGCGCCCGCCGCGCCGTTCGCGGGCGGGTCGGTGCGCAGGACCGCCTCGGCGACCTTGGCCCACTCGTGCAGCGCGTCGGCGAGTCCCGCGCCCAGCGGCAGCGTGTGCGGGTCCACCTCGTGCTCGCCCGCGTCGTCGCGGCCCGCCAGCACGGCACGGCCGCCCCGGACCCGCAGTTCCACGAATGCCCTCCTCGGCGACGGGGTGCTCCAGGGTGAACGTAGTCGGTCAGGCGATCGCGTAGAAGGCGATCGCGGCGGCCGTGGCGACGTTGAGCGAGTCCACGCCCGAGGCCATCGGGATGCGGACGGCCAGGTCGGCGGCGGTGATCGCCTCCTCGGTCAGGCCGTGGCCCTCCGAGCCCAGCATGACGGCGACCCGCTGCCCGCGCAGCCCGGCGTCCTGGAGGTTGACCGCCGACGCGCGCGGCGTGAGCGCGGCGACGCGGAAGCCGTTGTGCCGCAACACGTCCAATCCATGACCCAGGTCCGGCACCGTGGCGAACGGGACGCGCAGCACGTGCCCCATCGAGACGCGCACGCTGCGCCGGTAGAGCGGGTCGCTGCACCCCGGGCCGAGCAGCACGCCGTCGACGCCCAGCGCGGCGGCGTTGCGGAACAGCGAACCCAGGTTCTCGTGGTCGCCCACGCCTTCCAGCACGGCCAGGCGGGTGGAGCGCCGGGCCAGGTCCTCGACGGCGGGCTGCGGCGCGCGGTCGGCCGCCGCCAGGACGCCCCGGTTCAGGTGGAACCCCACGACCTCGGCCATGACCTCGGGCGACGTCACGTACGCCGGCGCGGGCAGGTCGCCCAGCGCCTCCACCCGGCGGCGCACGCCGAGCAGCGCGCGCACCGGGTACGGCGAGGCGAGCAGCCGTTCGACGACCACCACGCCCTCGGCGATGACCAGCCCCCGGCCACCGGGTCGGTCGGGCCTGCGGTCGGCCGTGGAGAGGTCGCGGAAATCGTCCAGTCGGGGGTCCGCCGGATCGTCGATCTCGATCACCCGGGCAGTGTCCCACTTCCCGGCATGTGAACACCCCTCGTAGTCCAACGGGTCGAACCGCAAGCGCTGGACCAGCGTTTTCTCGCTGATTGTTACCCGCATGTGACAGAGAGCACCGATTTGGGCGCTGGCGGGCGCAGGGCAGCCGTGTCACGGTTGACCTCCGCTGAGCCCGCCGGAGCAGCCCGACCGATTGGGAGGCGGCATGGGTAGCAATGTGTCCAGTCGGACGTTCACCAGGGAGGACCGCCAGCGCTACCGCGAGCGGGTGCAGCGGTGCTTGGACGCGCTGGGGACCATGTTGGCGGAGGACAGCTTCTCCTTCCCGCGCCAGCAGATGGGCCTGGAGATCGAGCTCAACCTCGTGGACGACTCGGGCCGCCCCGCGATGGCCAACGCCGAGGTCCTGGAGAAGATCGACGACCCGTCGTTCACCCTGGAACTGGGGCAGCACAACCTGGAGGTCAACGTCCCGCCGCGCGAACTGGCCGGTGACGAGACGCTGGACCTGGAGCGGGAGCTGAAGCAGACGCTGACGTGCGCCGACGACAAGGCCCACGACGCGGGCACGTCCCTGGTGATGATCGGCGTGCTGCCCACGTTGCGGCACGAGCACTTCGACCGCCGCTGGCTGTCCGACAGCCCGCGCTACGCGCTGCTCAACGACCAGATCTTCGCCGCGCGCGGCGAGGAGGTCGTGCTGAACATGGAGGGCACCCCGATGCCGGGGAGCGCCGCGCCGGAGAAGTTGTTGAGCTACGCGGAATCCATCCTGCCCGAGGCGGCGTGCACGTCCGTGCAGCTGCACCTGCAGGTGGCGCCGGACGACTTCGCCGCCCACTGGAACGCGGCCCAGGCGTTGGCGGGCGTGCAGGTCGCGATCGCGGCGAACTCGCCGTTCCTGCTGGGCCGGGCGCTGTGGCACGAGACGCGCATCCCGTTGTTCCTGCAGGCGACCGACACGCGGCCGGTCGAGCTGAAGAACCAGGGCGTGCGGCCCCGGGTGTGGTTCGGGGAGCGGTGGATCACGTCGATCTTCGACCTGTTCGAGGAGAACGTCCGGTACTTCCCGGCGCTGCTGCCGGAGACCGGTGACGAGGACCCGTTGGACGTGCTGGGCGCGGGCGGGACGCCGTCGTTGACGGAACTGAGGCTGCACAACGGAACCGTGTGGCGCTGGAACCGGCCGGTGTACGACGTGGTGGACGGCGTGCCGCACCTGCGGGTGGAGAACCGGGTGCTGCCGGCCGGGCCGACGGTGCTGGACACGATGGCCAACGCCGCGTTCTTCTACGGCGCGCAACGGGCTTTGACGACACTCGAACGTCCTTTGTGGACGCAGATGTCGTTCGACGCGGCCGAGGAGAACCTGTACGCCGGGTCGCGGCACGGGATGGGCGCGCACCTGTACTGGCCCGGGATCGGCTGGGTGCCGCCGGACGAGCTGGTGCTGCGGCGGCTGCTGCCGTTGGCGCACGAGGGGTTGACGGCGTGCGGGGTGTCCGACGAGGCGCGCGAGCGGTACCTCGGGGTGATCGAGGCGCGGTGCCTGTCGCGGCGGACCGGGTCCACGTGGCAGCGGGACACGGTCGCGTTGCTGGAGGAGCGCGGGGTCGAGCGGGAGGTGGCGTTGAGCGCCATGCTGGCCCGGTACGTGGAGCTGATGCACCACGGGGAGCCCGTGCACACCTGGCCGGTGGGGTTGTAGCCCCCCGCCGGCGGCGAAGGGCGGGCGGCGGGGTCAGCGGCGGCCGGGCAACGGCGAGCGAGCGGCCGGCCAAGCAGCGGCGGCCCGGCCAACGGCAAGCAGCGGCGGCAGGCAGCGGCCCGGCTGGCGGCAGGCCCGGCCAACGGCAAGCAGCGGCGGCAGGCCAGCGGTCGGCGGCGGCCCGGCTGGCGGCGGGCCTGCGAGCAGCGGCTGACTAGCGGCGGCGGCCGGTCTCCTCGAAGCGGCGGACCGCCCTGCTAGCGGCGGCGGCCGGCTTTCAGGGGGGCCACGTCCGCGCCGTCGTGGGAACTGCGGCACTCGTCGGGGGTGACGGCCTCCACCGCGAGCGTCAGCATGCCCTTCACGCCGGTGTAGATCGACTCGCCCCGGGACGCCAGCGAGGCGTGCACCCGGTTCGAGTCGGAGAAGTCGCGCTCGTCCTTGGTGCGCTTCTTCCCCGCCTCCTCCGGCTTGGTGGCGCTGCGGAGGTTGACCTCCAGCCACGCGGCCACCTCGGTGGGCGTGGTCAGGACCTCTTCCGGGGTCCGCTCCAGGCGGTCCTGGCGTGGCGAGGCGTGGTCGAGGGAGGTGTGCTCGACGTAGGCGTGCCAGTGGGTGTTGCGCAGCGACCACGTCTGTTCGATCGGCCAGTCGTCCTCCGTGCCCATGCGCTCATCTTGCCAGGGTCCGCACGTCGAGTGTGCGGTCCACCCCCACCGCGTCGGCGAGCCGCCGGTCGTGCGTGACCAGCAGGAGGGTGCCCTCGTAGCTCTCCAGGGCCTGTTCCAACTGCTCGATGGCCGGGACGTCCAGGTGGTTCGTCGGCTCGTCCAGCACCAGGCACGTCGTCCCCCGCGCCTGGAGCACGGCCAGGCCCGCCCGGGTCCGCTCGCCCGGCGACAGGGAGCGGGCCGGGCGCAGGACCGCGTCCGCGCCCACCCGGAACTTGGCCAGCAGGGTGCGGACCTCCACCTCCGGCAGGCCGGTGGCCTCGGCGACGACCGCCAGCGCGGTGCGGTCGGTGGCGAAGCCTTCGCGGATCTGGTCCACCTCCCCGACCACCACCGACGCCCCCTGGCTGCGGTTCCCCGAGACCAGCGGGACGCGGCCCAGCAGAGCGCCCAGCAGCGTGCTCTTGCCGGACCCGTTCGGCCCGGTGATCCGCCACCGCTCCCCCGCGCCGACGGTCAGGTCGATCGGGCCGAGCGTGACCTCGCCGCGCCGGACGACCGCGTCCCGCAGCGTGAAGGCGATCTGGCTGCCCCGCCCCGCCGACGGCAGGGTCAGGCGGAGTTCCCACGGTTCACGCGGCTCCTCCACCTCCGTCAGCCGGCCCAGCGCACGGTCCACTGTGGACGCTTTCGCGGCGGTGTTCTCCGCGCCCTGCTTGCGGAAGAACTTGATGTTCTTGTCCGGCTCGTCGGACTTCGCGTTGCGGCGCACGCCGGCGCGGGACCACTCGCGGACCTCGCGGGCCCGGTGGACGAGCGCGTCGCGCTTGGCGGCGTAGGTCTCGTACTCCTCGCGGGCGCGCCGGCGGGCCGCCGCCTGCTCGGCCACGTACGCGTCCCAGCCGCCGCCGAACACCGTCAGACCGTGGCTGAACTCGTCCAGCTCGGCGATGTGCGTGGTGGTCCGGGCGAGGAACTCCCGGTCGTGGCTGACCAGGACCATGCCCGCCGGGCTGGCCAGGACGTGGGACTCCAGCAGGTCCAGGCCCGTCGCGTCGAGGTCGTTGGTCGGCTCGTCCAGCAGCAGGAACTCCGCGCGCGCCAGCAGCACCGACGCCAGCCGCAGCCGCGCCGACTGGCCGCCGGACAGGGTCCGGTGCTCGTCGAGCAGGTCGGCGGGCAGCCCGAGCCGCTCGCACACCTCGTCCGCGCGTTCGTCGAAGTCGGCCGCGCCGATGGCGGTCCACACGTCGAAGGCGTGCGCGTAGGCGTCCTCCGCGCCGGGCCCGCCCTCGGCGAGCGCGCGCGTCGCGGCCTCGAACGACCGCACCGCCTCGGCCACGCCGGTGCGGCGCGCGAGGTGCGCCCGCAGCGACTCGCCGGGTCGGACGGTCGTCTCCTGGGTCAGGAACGCGACGCTGCCGCGCGCGGTGACGGTGCCCTCGTCGGGCTTCACCTCACCGGCGAGCACGCGCAGCAGGGTGGACTTGCCGACGCCGTTGGGCGCGACGAGCCCTACGCGGTGACCGGGGTGGACATCGAGATCTACCTCCTGGAGCACGGTCCGCGGACCGAACGACAGCGTGACGTTCCGGGCTGCCAGTACGGACACGCCCCCGATCGTCGCAGGATCGCCGGTGATCAGCACCTCAGTTTCCGGCCGCCCTAGTTGCAAGTAGATTGCAAGTACCAGAGAGTTGCAACGAGGGGATGTCATGGCCCAGTACGTCCTGCCCGACCTGGATTACGACTACGGCGACCTGGAGCCGGCGATCATCGGCGAGATCAACGAGCTGCACCACTCCAAGCACCACGCGGCCTACGTCAAGGGCGCGAACGACACGCTGGACCAGATCGCCGAGGCGCGCGACAAGGAGTCCTTCGGCTCGATCGTCGGCCTGGAGACCACGCTCGCGTTCCACCTCGCCGGCCACGCGCTGCACCAGGTGTGGTGGAAGAACCTGTCCCCCGACGGCGGCGACAAGCCCACCGGCGAGTTGGCCGCGGCGATCGACGAGCACTTCGGGTCGTTCGACAAGCTGCGCGCCCAGCTGACCGCCGCGTCGTCGTCCATCCAGGGGTCCGGCTGGGGCATCCTCGCGTGGGAGCCGGTCGGTCAGCGGCTGATCACCCAGCAGCTCAAGGACCACCACTCCAACCTGTCGATCGCCACCACGCCGCTGTTGGTGTTCGACATCTGGGAGCACGCGTACTACCTGCAGTACCGCAACCTGAAGGCGGACTACATCTCCGCGTTGTGGAACGTCGTCGACTGGGACGACGTGAACGCCCGCTTCGAGGCCGCCCGCGCCGGGCGGAACGGTCTCCAGCTGCCCTGAGAACTCGGCGGTGGGTGCTCCGACAAGCCCCGCGCCGGTCCCGTGGTGGATGCTCCGACAAGCCCCACCACCGGACACGACGAGGCCCCGCTCCCCGGCGGTACGACCGGGAGGCGGGGCCTCGTCTGTTCCCGAACTGACTGCCGCTCCCACCACGAAGCGACGACGGTTAGGTTAGCCTAACTTCGCCTTGAGGGGAAGTCCGGCGCACGAGCCCCCGCGCGACCAGTTCCACGACCACCGCGATCGCCGCCGCCTCCACCGCGAGCAGCCCCAACAGGACCACCAACTGCAACGCGCCGGCCTGCCACACCGGCGCCCCGCCCAGCAGCATGCCCACAAAAGCACCCGGAAGTGTGACCAGCCCCACAGTCCGCGTCTGGTCCAGGGCGGGCAACAACGCCTCCCCCGCCGGCCCGCGCACCAACTCCCGCACCGCCACCGCCTCGGTGAACCCCAGCGCCAGGGCCGCCTCGAACTCGCCGTGCCGGTCCCGCAGGGTGTCCAGCGCCCGCCGCACGGACAACGTCGTCGCGGTCATCGCGCCGCCGATGAGGATCCCGCCGACCGGCACCAGCGCGATGCCCTTGACCGGCACGAGCCCGCTCAGCACCAGCGCCGCCAGCGCCGGGACCGTCCCGCCGAGGATCGCGACCCCGACCCACACCCCGCGCCGCCCGGTCTTCGTCCGCGCCGCCGACGTCCAGGTCGCCACCGCCGCCATCAGCACCAGGAACCCGGCCGTCAACGGCAACGACGCCAGCACCACCGTGATGACCGCCGACACGACGGCCAACTGGACGGCCGCCCGCACCGCCGCCCGGACCACCGGCCGCGGGGAGGCCAGCCGCGCCCACCACAGCACCGCCCCGGCCGCCCCGGTGAAGAACACGCAGATGACGAGCAGCCGCACCCAGTCCGTCGCGATGACCACGGAGGTCATCATCGCCTCAGAGCCGGGCGCGCCGCCGCAGGCCGAGCCGGTACGAGGGCAGGGTCAGGCCACCGCGGCGGGCCAGGACGACGCCGCCGACCAGGGCCGCCACGATCGAGACCACCCCGCCGACCACCAGGGGCGCGCGGGCGGTGAAGTGCTCGGCGAGCCACCCCATGACCGGGCCGCCCAGCGGGTTGCCGCCGAGGAAGACCAGCATGTAGAGGCCCATCACCCGGCCGCGCATGGCCGGGGTCACGGCCAGCTGCACGGTCGAGTTCGCGGTGGTCGTGAAGGTCATCATCGCGATGCCCACGGGGATCAGCAGCGCGCCGGTCAGCCACAGGGACGGCATCAGGCCGGCGACGATCTCCAGCGCGCCAAACGCCAGCGCGCCGATGATCAGCAACCCCGGTTTCGGCTTGCCCTTGGCGCTGCGGCGGGCCGCGAGCGTCGCGCCGGCCAGCGTGCCGACGGCCATCAGCGTCGAGAGCAGGCCGTAGGCGTCGGCGTCGCCCCCGAACGTGTTGCGCGCCAGCACCGCCAGCGTCA
Organism: Saccharothrix sp. NPDC042600; assembly: GCF_040647305.1. NCBI lineage: Bacteria > Bacillati > Actinomycetota > Actinomycetes > Pseudonocardiales > Pseudonocardiaceae > Saccharothrix > Saccharothrix sp. NPDC042600. The sequence goes on from NZ_JBEZBW010000003.1 coordinate 277,030, forward strand.
CGTGGAAGTTCAGCCCGAACGTGCTGACGAAGAACACGAGGAACAGCAGGATCACCAGGTCGCCCCGACCCCGCACGTACCGCAGGCCCTCGCGCAACTGGCCCTTCTCGCGCGGCACGGGGTCGCCGCGGTGCAGCTCCGCCGGGCGCATCAGCAGCAGGCCCGCGATCACGCCGACGAACGTCATGGCGTTGAGCAGGAACACCCACCCGGTGCCCACGACGATGATCAACCCGCCGGCCACGGCCGGACCGACCATGCGGGCCAGGTTGAACGTCATCGAGTTCAGCGCGACGGCGTTGGTCAGCTGGTCGCGCCCGACCATCTCGACCACGAACGACTGCCGCACCGGCGTCTCGATGGCCGCGACCGCGCCGAGCAGCAGGCACAGCAGGTAGACGTGCCACAGCTCGGCGACGCCGAGCACGTCGAGCAGGCCCAGCGTCAGGGCGCACAGCCCGAGGCCGACCTCCAGGACCAGCAGCAGCCGCCGCTTGTCCATCCGGTCGGCGAGCACGCCCGCCCACAGCGACAGGAACAGGGTCGGCGCGAATTGGAGCGCCGCCGCGATCCCGAGCGCCACCGGCGACCCGTCGGACAGCTCCAGCACCAGCCAGTCCTGGGCGACGCGCTGCATCCACACGCCGACCAGGGACACGACCTGGCCGGACGCGTAGAGCCGGTAGTTGCGGACGCGCAGGGACCCGAACATGCGGGGTTTGGGCGGCGGGGGTAGCGCTTTGCCTCGATCGACCCGATCGGACTCGTTACCACCCGCGTACGCCGGCACCCGTTACTGCCCCGCCATCCTGTCGATTATCTCGGCGGCGCGCGACAGCACCGCCCGGTCCTCCGGTGTCAGCTCCGCCAGCCGCTTGTCCAGCCACGCCTCGCGCGCGGACACCTCTTCGTCTATGTAGGCCAGCCCGGCGTCGGTCAGCTCCACGATCGCCTGCCGCCCGTCGGTCGGGTGGGGGCGGCGCGTGGCGAAGCCGAACTCCTCCAGCGCCGCGATCACCCGCGTCATGGACGGCGGCTGGACGCCTTCCTTGGCGGCCAGCTCGCCCGGCGTCAGCGGCCCGCACTTGTGCAGCGTGGACAGCGCGGACACCTGGGTGAGCGAGATCGCGGAGTTCACCCGCTGCGCGCGGAGCCGTCGGGTCAGCCGGACCACGGCCAGCCGCAACCGGCTCGCCAGTCCCCGTTCCGCGTCGCTCTCCGCCACGTAGTTAGCATACCTCACGATCTCGCACCCGTCGTGTGAACCCGCCCATTCAGCTGCCGAGAGCAGCCTGGATGGGTCCGATGGCGAAGTAGACGACGAAGGCCGCGGCGACCACCCACATCAGCGGGTGCACGCTGCGCGCCCGCCCGGTCAGCGCCCGCAGCACCACGTAGCTGACGAAGCCCGCGCCGATGCCGTTGGCGATCGAGTAGGTGAACGGCATCACCACGATCGTGAGGAACGCGGGCAGCGCCACGGAGAAGTCGCCGAAGTCGATCTCCTTGACCTGCACGATCATCAGCGCGCCGACGATGACCAGGGCCGGGGCCGCGGCCTCGACCGGCACGATCGAGTACAGCGGGGTCAGGAACATCGCGGCGAGGAACAGCAGGCCGGTGACGACGTTCGCCAGGCCCGTCCGCGCGCCCTCCGCGATGCCGGCCGCCGATTCGATGTAGACGGTGTTGGACGAGCTGGACGCCGCCCCGCCCGCGACCGCGCCCACGCCGTCCACGAACAACGCCTTGCTCACGCCGGGCAGCTGACCGTCCTTGCCGATCAGCCCGGCCTCCTTGCCCAGGCCGGTCATGGTGCCGACGGTGTCGAAGAAGTCGGTCAGCACGAGCGTGAACACCAGCAGGGCGGCGGTCAGGGCGGGCAGCCGGGTCCACGCGCCGAACGACACGTCACCCAGCAGGGCGAGGTCCGGCAGGCCGAAGACCTGGTCGGGCAGCGCCGGGTAGCCCAGGTTCCACCCGGCCGGGTTGGTGCCCTTGGACGGCCCGGCCTGCGCGACCGCCTCCACCACGATGGCCAGCACGGTCGAGGCGAGCACGCCGATGAGGATCGCGCCCTTGACCTTGCGGGCGACGAGGATGCCGGTCAGCACCAGGCCGACCACGAACACGAACGTCGGCCAGGACGCGATGGACCCGCCGATGCCCAGTCCGACCGGGACGGTCGTGCCCGCCGCGTCCGGGATCCGCCGCACGAAACCGGCGTCGACCAGGCCGATGAAGCAGATGAACAGGCCGATGCCGACGGCGATCGCCGCCTTCAGCTCCGGCGGCACGGCGTTGAACACGGCCGTGCGCACGCCCGTGACGACGAGCAGGAGCACGACGAGCCCGTTGATCACGACCAGGCCCATCGCCTCGGGCCAGGTCATCTGCGGCGCGAGGGACACGGCCACGAACGAGTTGATGCCGAGCCCGGTGGCCAGCGCGAACGGGTAGTTCGCGACCAGTCCGAACAGGATCGTCATGACCCCGGCGACCAGCGCCGTGACCGCAGCGACCTGCGACACCGGCAGGATCGCGCCGAGCACGTCCTTCTTGGCCGACGGGTCGTCCGCCGCGAAGCTGCCCAGGATGAGCGGGTTCAGCACGACGATGTAGGCCATGGTCACGAAGGTGACCAGCCCGCCGCGCACCTCCCGCCCCACCGTCGAGCCGCGCTCGGAGATCTTGAAGAAGCCGTCGAGCCCTGTCCTCGACACCTCACCGCCGGTCTTCGCGGCCATCTCGCCTCCACTCCGGGTAGTCCAGGTGCGCAGAGCGTGCCGCACCGGTGTTTCCGCCAGGTAGCCTGCCTGACGTGGCCGAACAGACCCAATCGCTGCCCGCCCCGCCCCCGCTGCCGGTGCGGCTGACCGACCCGGTCCCCGCCATCGCGGGCGGCACGGCCCTGTGGCTGCTGGCGTTCGCGGCGGTCCTCCTGTTCGCACGCGACCAGACCACGTTGCTGTGGACGTGCGCGTCGGGCGCGGGCCTGGGCGTGATCGGCTACGGCGTCTTCAGGTGGCAACGATCAGCCGCCCGAAGGGGTTCGCGCACCGCCCAATCCGGCCTCGACTGACCAGCACAAGCCCACACACCACTTTCGACACACCCGCCCGGCGCGCAGCGCCGCGAAGGGCCCCGCCGGGCCACCACCCAACCCGGGCTTCTTGCTTGTGTCATCCCCGTATGGCCTGCCCGAAGGGCTACCGCACTTTGCCGGGGTCGGGCCAAAAAGTTTTGCGAGGCACGAGCAAAAGTTTTTCGACCGACCCCGGCAAAGTGTGGTCGGCTCCGCCAGGCCATACGGGGATGGCACAAGCAAGAAGCCCCCGCCCTTGCTCTTGTGTCATCCTTGGCGGCCTGCCCGCCGGCGAGGCGCTTTTAATCTTGAAACGCCCACGAACCACCCAGCCGGCACCACCCAGCCAGCACCACCCAGCCGGCCCGCCCAGCCGCACGCCCAGCCGCACGCCCAGCCGGCCCGCCCAGCCGACCCGCTCCGCGTGCTCCGATCAGCCCAGAAGGACGGTCGGGGTCGGGTCGGCGATCAGGGCCGCGAACGTGTGCCGGTCGGACCACCTGTTCGTGGCCCACGCCAGCGCCCGCGCCAGCCCCTCCGGCGTGTCCGCCGCGTGCGGCACGCCGTCCTCGACCCACCACGACACCTCGTGCGACTCGCCCTCGAACGCCACGTGCAGTTCGTCGTGGACGATCACCGGGCTGGTCGGCAGCTCCACCCCGAGCAGGTCGCAGGCCAGCCGGACCGCGCCCAGTTCGGCCCACACGACCTCGTCGCCCGCGGTCTCGACCTCGCCGGCGACCTCCTCGGAGGCCAGCGGCAGGGCGAGCAGCTCCGCCAACGCCTCCGCGTGACCCTCGGCGGCCAGGACCTGGTTGCCCGGCAGGACGCCCAGCAGCCACGGCAGGTCCAGCACCACCACGTCATCCGCCGCCACGGCCTCGCCGGTCAGCACCCGCACGCGGTCCGGTGGCTCGACGCCCACCGAGTCCGCCACCTCCGCCAGGGCCGCGTGCACCCGCAGCACCAACGCGTCGGCGAGCTTGCGCTCCGGGTCGCCCAACCGGGTCAGCAGGTCGGTGACGTCGTCCTCGTCCAGCACCGTCAACGCGGTCCGCACACCGGCCGCCGCCAGCACGTGCGGCGGGACGTCCACGTCGGGCACCACGTCGTACAGGCCGTCCAGGCCCTCCGCGTCCGGCAGGCGCCACCCGTTGAGCGGGCAGCCCTCGATGGTCGCGTAGCGGGCCAGCCACCAGCCCGTGTAGCCGTCGGGTTCGGTCACCGCGCGCCACGCGACCGGGTCGGCGGCCATCAGGCGCAGGGCGGCCGGCCACTTGTCGCGGGCCACCAGGTCCAGGTCGCGGATGCCCAGCACGCGGGTCGGCGGCTCGTCCGCGCCGTCCCACCAGTAGCCCTCGTCGGCCAGGTCGTGGTCCGGCTCGGTGGGCGCGGTGTCGTCCACGACGGTGAACCCGTCGATCACGCCCACGCCCGTCCACACCTCGCGCGGCCACCGGGCGGCGAGCTCGGCGTCGAGCACGCCGATCGGGGCGTCGGACTCCAGCACCGACAGCAGCGGCGAGTCGGGCAGGGCCAGTTCGTCGGCGCGCCGCCAGTCGCCCTCGGCGTCGGGCAGGGCCAGTTCGCCCAGCCACGGACGTCCGCCGGCCCGCGCGACCAGCGACAGGACCGTCCGGACCAGGTCCGGGCCGTCCATCGCGGGGTCGTCCAGGCTGTGCTTGACGGCCTCGCGCAGGGCGTCGGAGTCGAGCAGCTCGCCCGGACCGGCCTCCAGCGCGCCCAGGCGCAGCAGCAGCGGGTGCGCGGCCTCCGGGTGGACGATCCGCAGGCCGGACACGTCGAACGACACGTCGGCGGGCAGCACGTAGACGCCGCGCGGCGAGCTGACCAGGCGGCCGTCCGCGAGCGGCACGGGCAGGCTGCCCATCTCCTCGCGGGCCGCGGAGTCCACGTCGGCCAGCGGGGTCAGGGCGTCGTAGACCTCGTGCCACCAGCCCGGCTCGCCGCCGATCCCGGCCAGCGCCTCGACCACCTCGGCGACCGACATGCGCGGGACTTCCAGCGCCGCCAACGCCTTCGCGTGCTCGGGCAGGGTCAGCTCGGCGTCCAGCAGGCCGGGGACGACGTCCTCCAGCAGCTCGACCAGCGGCTCGGACGGGGCGTCGAGCACGCGGGCGCCCTCCGGCGCGGTCCACTCGCCGCTGGCCAGCGGCAGCCAGGACGCCTTCCGCAGCGCGGCCAGGACGCGTTCGCGCAGCAGACCGTCCACTTCGGACAGCGGGAACCCGGGCAGCGGCACCAGGGACGTGCGGTCGATCGCGGGCAGCGCGAGGACCAGGTCCGGGTAGGCCTGCGCGGCCCGGTCGAGCACGTGCTCGGCCGCCGCGCCGACCAGCACGCGCCGGCGGGACGGTTCCACCGGCAGGGACGCGATCAGCCGCGCCGGCAGGGACATCTTCTCGTCGGTCGGGGTCGGGGCGTGCAGGACGTCGCCGGTCAGCGGCTCGTCCATCGGCCACGCCCAGCAGGCGTTCCAGTGCGGCCGGGCCTCGACGCCCTGCACCAGGCGCGCGGGCAGCTCGCCACCGACGCGGTGCACGCGCCACCGCTGCGTCCCGGCCGGGCCGTGCAGCACGACCACGCCGTCGTCCTCGGTGCGCTCCCAGACCTGGTCGCCGACCTCGATCCGGCGGAGGCCGGGCAGCGCGAGCAGCAGGTCCGGGACCTGGTCGGCGAACTCGGCGAGCAGCGGGGCGGCGTCGACCTTGAGCGGCAGGCGGACCTCGGTGTCGAAGCCGTCGGGCAGGTCGGCCTCGTCGGTCGGCCAGACCAGCCGGAGGACGGGCACGTCCCCGCCGCGCGCCTCGGCCAGCTCCGGGACGGCCTGGCGGGTGCGGGAGGCGGAGAACAGCACGCCACCGGACGTCGAGACCACGCGCGGGGCGTCGGTGACGGCGAGGACGGCGGCGAAACCGACGCCGAACCGGCCCACGGTGTCGGCGGACTTGGCGGACGCGCGCAGCGAGGCGAGGGCCGCCACGCCCTCGGCGGTCAGCGGGTGCCCGGTGTTGGCGGCCCGCAGCTCACCGTCCACGACGGACAGTCGGAGGGTGCCCGGGGTGGGGCCGGCGGCGTCGGCGGCGTTCTGGGCCAGCTCGACCAGCAGGCGGTCGCGGTAGCCGCCCAGGCGCAGGTCCTCCTCGGCGTTGGCGTCCTCGCGGAACCGCGTGGGCGAGCCGCGCCAGGCGGCGAGCACCGAGTCCCGCAACGCCTCGGTGCCGAACGGGTCCCGGCTCACCGCCCGGACTCGTCCGCCTGCTCGGCGGGCGTCTCGTCGGCGTCGGCGGGCGCGGCCTCGGCGACGGGCGCGGGGGCCTCGGCGACGGGCGCGGCAGCTTCGGCGGCCGGCTCGGCTTCGGCAGGCTCAGCGGCTTCGGCGGGCTCGGGCTCGGCGTCGGCGGGCTCAGCGGCTTCGGCAGGCGCCGGTTCAGCGGCTTCGGCCGGCGCGGGCGCGCTCTCGGCGGTGGGCTCGTTGACCTCGACGTCCAGGGTGGCGTCGTCGTAGACCAGGTCGGCCACCGGCACCGCCGGGCCGCCCTCCACCTCGACCTCCGAGTGCGCGCCGCACCCGTACTCCACGTGCACCACGTGCCCGTCCGCCGGCGTCAGCTCGTTCGCGCACACCCCGAACGCCGCGCCCAGCGACCCCGCGATCCGCGTGTAGAAACCGCACGTCCCACAGGTCGCCGGAGCGCTCCGGGCCATGTCGCTGCGCGGGCCGAAGTCGCCGCCGTGCCAGCGGGACGCCGCGTCCAGCACGCCCTCGCGGGACAGCACGCGCACCCGGCCCAGGCCGACCTCCAGCGCGACCTCCTCGACCGCCGGGTCGTCGGAACCCACGTAGCCCGGCACCAGGCGCGGGTCGTCCTCGCGGGCGGGCAGGAGGTCGCCGACGCCCAGGTCACCCGCGCGCACGCGCTCGTGCCACGGCACCCAGTCCGGCGCGACCAGCGCGTCGTTGCCCGGCAGGAGCACCACCTCGGACACCGACACCGGCGTGCCCGGCCCGGCGAACGCGATGGTCACCGCCCAGTTCCACCCCCGGTACCCGGCGTGCTCGGCCTCGAACAGGTGGGTGACCGACGCCTCGTCCTCGGCGAGCGCACCCACGTGCGCGCCGACGGGTTCCGCACCGGCTTCCTCTTGAGCCGCGGCGCGGGCGGTCGACACCGCCGCGGCGTCGACGAGCGCCGGGTCGGCGAGCACTGGATCGGGCTGCTGGGTCGGCGTGGCGGTCACAGGTGAATTGTGCCGCACGTCTTCGCAGGCTCGTGCACACGTGCCACCCTTTCGGACGTGCGGTGGCTCCCGGTGGCAGTGGTCCTCGTCATGTCGACGGCGTGCACGTCCACGCCGAACCCGCCCGAACAGCCCGACCAGCAGGGCAGACCCACCGTCGAGGTGGTCGGCACCCTCCCGCACGACCCCGGGGCGTTCACCCAGGGCCTGGAGCTGGTCGACGGCGTCCTCTACGAGGGCACGGGCCTGGAGGGCGAGTCGACGCTGCGCCGCATCGACCCGGCCACCGGCGAGGTCAAGCAGCGCGTGGACCTGCCCGAGGACTTCTTCGGCGAGGGCGTGACCGTCGTCGGCGACCGCGTCTGGCAACTCACCTGGCGCAACGGCGTGGCCATCCAGCGCGACAAGAACACCCTCCAAGAGGTGAAACGCGCCACGTACGAGGGCGAGGGCTGGGGCCTGTGCCGCGACGGCGACCGGCTGGTGATGAGCGACGGCACCGAGGAGCTGCGGTTCCGCGACCCGGAGACGTTCGCCGAGACCGGCCGCGTGACCGTCCGCCGCAACGGCATCCCGCTGGTCCGGATCAACGAGCTGGAGTGCGTCGGCGGGGCCGTGTGGGCGAACCTGTGGCAGCTCGACGAGGTCGTCAAGATCGACCCGAAGAGCGGTGACGTGCTGACCACCGTGGACCTCAGCTCCGTGCGCCCGGCGGACGTGCCCGAGTCGAACGTCCTCAACGGCATCGCTGCGGTGCCCGGCAGCACCGACGAGTTCCTGGTCACCGGCAAGAACTGGCCGACGATCTTCCGGGTGAAGATCAAGGAAGGGTGACCGCGAGCCCGGCCTTCACCGCGTCGAACACCGGCATCGTCTCGTAGCGCTTGACGTTGTCGTCCCGCTGGAACAGCTCGTCGCCGACCTCGCGGCAGCGGGCCATGTCGGGGACGGACAGCACCACCAGGTAGTCCCACCGCCCGGCCAGCTCGTAGCACTGCTGCACCTCGGGTGTGGCGCGCATGCGCTCGGCGAACGCCCGGTGGTGCGCGTGGGACTCCCGTTCGAGCACCACCAGCACCACGGCGAGCAGCCCGCCCACCTTGCCGGCGTCGAGCACCGCCACCTCGCGCTTGAGCAGCCCGGACGCCCGGTAGCGGGTGATCCGCCGCTGCACGGCCGAGGGCGACAGGCCGACCAGCTCGCCCAGGTCGTGCAGCGTGCGGCCGGAGTCCCGCTGGAGCTGCTCCAGGAGCCGGCGGTCCACGTCGTCCACGCAAAGATCTTGCGTGGCGGCGGGCGAACTTTCAATCGCCACCACGGGCGGGCGACCTAGCTTCTGGGCATGGACATCGAGCTGGAGAACATCGCCCGCGCCGCCAAGACCATCGACCCCGTGTTCCGCGACACCCCGCAGTACGTGGACGAGCAGCTGTGCGCCGCGCTGGGCCGCCGGGTGCTGGTGAAGGTGGAGACCGCGAACCCGTTGCGCAGCTTCAAGGGCAGAGGAGCGGACTTCCTGGCCTCGACGCTGCCCGTCGGGCAGTCCGTGGTGTGCGCGTCGGCGGGCAACTTCGGGCAGGCCGTGGCCTACGCGGGGCGCAACCACGGCTTCCCGGTCGAGGTGTTCGTGTCCGACCGGGCGCGGCCGGAGAAGGTGCGCCGGATGCGGCTCCTCGGCGCGACCGTGCACGAGGTCCCGGGCGACTTCACCGGCGCGAAGGCAGTCGCCCGGCGGCACGCCGAGGAGACCGGGGCGGTGTTCGTCGAGGACGGCCGGGAGCCGGCCGTGTGCGAGGGGGCGGGCACCATCGCCGTGGAGCTGCTGGCGGCGGGCGTTCCGGTCGACACGGTCGTGGTGCCGCTCGGCGACGGCGCGCTGATCACCGGCATGGCCCGCTGGCTCAAGCACCACTCGCCGCACACCCGGGTGGTCGGGGTGTGCGCGGCCGGCGCGCCCGCGTTGGCGCACGCGTGGGCCGGCCGGGCGTGGGACGGTCCGGCCGAGACGATCGCGGACGGCATCGCGGTGCGGGCCCCGGTCGCCGAGTCGGTCACACGGGTGAGGGAACTCGTGGACGACGTGGTGCTGGTGTCCGACGACGCCCTGCGGGACGCGGCCGACCTCGCCCTGCGGACGCTCGGCCTGGTGCTGGAGCCGGCGGGGGCGGCGGGGCTGGCCGGGTTGGCGGTCCACGACCTGCCCGGGGAGACCTGCGCCACCGTGCTCACCGGGAGCAATGTGTGAGACAGCCCGGAGCCGGTGAGGCAGGATTGGGGTGTGACGCGTCCAGGGCCGGAAGACCCGTCGCGGCGGTACCCGTGGGAGGACGACGAGTACAAGCCGCGGACCCGGCCGTACCCGACGCCCGGCGTGCCGCCCGGTGTTCCGCCCAGCGCTCCGCCGGGTGCCTCGTCGGGGCAGCCGGAGGGGCGGTATTCGTCGGCCGGTAGCCGTGCTCATGCGCCGCGGGACGAGCGTGGATATCCGCCGCCGCGGGATGAGCGTGGGTATCCGCCGCCGCCGCGAGAGCCGCGAGAGCCGGGTCAGCCGCGACCGGGCGATGGGCCGACGTTGCCGAAGAAGTTGACGGTCACCCGGGTGGCGTGGTTCCGGACCAAGCAGCTCAGCACGCAGGCGGTGCGGGCGTTCCGGCGTGCGGCGCACGCGGACGGGGCGAAGCAGTCCGGTTTGTCCTCGCTGACCTACGCGGTGATGTTGAACTACGCCGCCGACGCGGCGATGGCCGTCGCGCTGGCCAACACCCTGTTCTTCTCGGCGGCCGCCGGGGAGAGCCGGGGCAAGGTCGCCCTGTACCTGCTGATCACGGTGGCCCCGTTCGCGGTGGTCGCCCCGGTGATCGGCCCGGTCCTCGACCGCATCCAGCACGGCCGCCGGGTCGCGCTGGCGCTGTCGTGCGTGCTGCGGGTGTTCCTGTCCATCGTCATGGCGATGAACTTCGACAACTGGGGCCTGTACCCGGCGGCGCTGGGCAGCATGGTGCTGTCGAAGTCGTTCACCGTGCTCAAGGCGGCGATCACACCCAGGGTGCTGCCGCGCGAGATCACGCTGTCCAAGACCAACGCCCGGATGACCGTCTTCGGGCTGGCGGCGGGCGGTGTGTTCGGCGCGGTCGCGGCCGGGTTCGCGAACCTGTTCGGCTCGCCGGGCGCGCTGTGGTTCACGGCCGCGCTGTGCCTGGTGAACGCGTGGCTGTGCCTGCGGATCCCGGCGTGGGTCGAGGTCACCGAGGGCGAGGTGCCGACATCGCTGCGGGCCAGGCCGCACAAGCCGCGCCAGACGCTGGGCCGGACGGTCGTGGTGGCGCTGTGGGGCAACGGCTCGATCCGGATGCTGACCGGGTTCCTCATGTTGTTCTCGGCGTTCGTGGTGCGGGCGCAGACCGAGGGCGACGCGTTCATGCAGTTGCTGCTGCTGGGCGTGATCGCGGGCGCGGCCGGTGTCGGGAGCTTCCTCGGCAACGCGGTGGGCGCGCGGCTGCACTTCGGCGCGCCGGACCAGGTCGTGATCGGGTGCCTGGTCGCGGCCGTGCTGTCCACGATCGTGGCGGCGATCCTGCCCGGGTTGATCACGGCCGCGGTGGTGGGCCTGGTCGGCGCGACGGCGAGCTCGCTGGCCAAGGTGTCGCTGGACGCGGTGATCCAGGACGACCTGCCGGAGGAGTCGCGGGCGTCGGCGTTCGGGCGGTCGGAGACGATCCTGCAGCTCGGGTGGGTGTTCGGCGGCGCGATGGGCGTGTTGCTGCCGACCGAGTACTGGATCGGGTTCACGGTGCTGTCGGGGCTGCTGGCGTGCGGGCTGGCCCAGACGATCGCGACCCGCCAGGGCAGCACGCTGATCCCCGGCCTGGGCGGCGACCGCCCCATCAGGCCGACGGCGGTCACCCCGTAGGCTCGTCAGCCGTGCGCCGAGTGTTGCCCGTCCTGCCGCTGTTGCTGCTGTCGTTCGTCACGGCTTGCGCCGTCCCGACGAACCCCGAGGTGACCTTCTACGCGGACGGCAAGACCGTTGTCGTGAAGCCGACCCAGTACTGCGACCTGAAGTCGGAGGACTGCGACGTGGACGCGCGGGCGGCCGGGGTGCTGCGCGTGCGGCCCGGTCGTCCGGTTCAGATCTCGGTGCCCGGCGAGTTGGCCAACTCGGCGTGGTCGGTGAAGTTCACCTACCGCAATGCGCGGGGTGAGGCGCAGGAGCCGTTGCGGAGCAAGCTGTTCACGGAGCGGGAGCCCCGGTTCGCCTACACGTTGGTGTTGCCGAACCCGGATGACCAGTTGGAGAGCGTCGAGGTCCAGCAGTACGGGGCTCGGATCGAGACCAGCACTACTGGGGCTTTCGACTTCGTTGCTCGCGGGACTTGGGTTTTGTCTGTCGACGATCGTCGCTAGCGGTGCGCTTGGGGCTTTGCGCTGTTGAGAGCGGAACCGTATAGCGAAGCGAAGAGCGAAGAGCGAAGAGCTAAAAGCGGCGCTCGCCGCGCGGCAGGCCCCCGGGGGGTGGAAGGGCGTCGGTTCGTTCCCCGTACGGCCTGCCGGAGGCAA